>CAYMYK010000128.1:0-8676 GCA_964394625.1 uncultured Pirellulales bacterium | reverse complement strand
CTTGTTAGTATATATCTCTTCTTGTAGTTCTAATTGTAGTTCTAAAATTCTTTCTTCAGCTCTTACTTTCTCTTGCTTTGCTCTACTGGCTTGTTTCTCTGCTTCTTTTTGGGCATAAGTAGCTTTGATTTCTTCCTGCTCTGCAATTTTACGCTGCTTTGTTTCTTCCGCTTTGGCTTTTTCGGCTGCTTCTCTATTTTGCTCTGCCAAGTTTGCATCCATTGATTCGCTCTGTGCGAGAGCCGGCAAGGTCCAAAAAATGCTTAATACAAAGATAATTGTAGCAGCCAGTTTTGCTTTTTTCATTTTCATTCCCCTTATGCTTGTACCAGCGAAAATCTATTTATTCAGATTCTTCTGATACATATAAGCCGTCTCCCACAAGAGTTATTGATAATTTGCGGATAGAGAGATAGACATGTCCCATAACTACCTCACCCCCTCAGTGTGTTTTTCACCTCTGCCCATCAATTCCTCTCCTGTTTACCTTCATCCCGTTAGAGCGCTCACGTCCCTAATGGACATCCCAAATTAACTACCTGCCTGTCTAACACCCCAAAGCCGGTTTGTCAAGCAAATTTTATGCTTTTTTACACTTTCGCGCGTTTTCGTCACGCCAACCCCCGTTTTTAGCCCAATTTTAAGACATCCGTAAAATCCGTGCCAATCCGTGGTTTGAACCTTTTTTGTTACTTCGTACCTTCGAGTCTTGGTGGTAAATAATGAGGCCCTTGTTTCCAGCGATATCGCCGCCTGTCTCCATTCACCACCCCCGTCAACCGAAAACATTAAATCCATATCTCGCCGTTCTCTTTTCACTCCAAATAGTCAATCGTAAATCGAAGATCGTCAATAGCAGCCCCCTTCCCCACCCCCGCAATACGCAATACGCGATACGCTATACGAACCCAATTCAAGCGACCTGCCGGGGTTGCGCAACGGAGATTGGACAAGCGGTCTTTAACAAGTAAATATGAGACCAACCTTAGCTTCAAGGGAAATGGAGCAACTCCGGCAACTGTGCCGGAGACGGTATCGCGGATGGGCCGAAGAGTACTTTGAACGGTGTTGAGCATCACGAAAGAGCTCGATGTCCCTCTCAAAGTCGATATATCCTTTGGCCCGAGCCGGCTATCCGAAAAATAGCTGAGAAGCTGCCGCGGCACGTTCAAAGCAGACGGCGGATTCGTGTCGGCTTGGCTCTATTGATTGTCTATGGATTCGAGCACCTTTTTTCCGGTACGTTCGATATGAGAGGAATAGCCGTGCCGGTCAACCAGTTGGAAGATGCCATCTCCAACCGCGTGCTCGAGTTTGTCCCAGAAACGGGGAAGGTCATCACTAACGACTCTGTGGCCGAGACAGACATAGTCGGCGTGGATGCTGCGTGCCTTTCTGACAGAGGCGAGCATGTGTTTCTGGCTGGACCCCCACTCGATGATGTACCAGCCGTTGAGGTCGCCTGCAAAAAGGACGGTCTTGCCCGATTGTTTTAAGACAAAAGAGCAGGAATCGGGGGTATGGCCGGGCGTATGCAGAACGCGAAGCTCAATGTCGGCGGCCCGCAAAACGTCCCCGTCGGAGAATCGAGCATCGGGCCGGAATGATTCAAACATTCGGCTGTCACTCGGCGAACGCTCTGCATTCGGGTCCCTGAAGGGGGGCGTTCCGTCGATATACTCTCCCGCCGATTTATGTACGGCGATTTTGGCGCCCTGTCGCTGAAAAAAGGCGCAGTTGCCTGCGTGGTCACTGTGGGTGTGGGTACAGGCGACCATCTCGATATCGGCAGGTTTGACGTTCTTAGCAGATAATAATTGCACTATGGCTTCTCTCTGGTTTGGCAGGGCCGTGTCGATTAGGATGTTATGGCCGTCTTTTTCCTTAATTAGATAAGCACAAACGCCCAAATAGCTCGGCGCCAGCTCGGTACCCTCGGGCAGCATTGCAAGTAAATAAACGCCGGGGACGATTTCCGTAGCGAAGCTGTATGGCCCCTCTATTTTCTTCTCTGCCTTGGCTGGGCAGATAAG
This sequence comes from uncultured Pirellulales bacterium, assembly GCA_964394625.1. Taxonomy (GTDB): domain Bacteria; phylum Planctomycetota; class Phycisphaerae; order Sedimentisphaerales; family Anaerobacaceae; genus JAUVYV01. The sequence continues at coordinate 6,643 of CAYMYK010000128.1, read as the reverse complement.
AACCGTCATTGAGCCCAAAAAGAATAGTGCCGGAGCGAAACACAACGAAAAAGCAATTTTTTGTCGTTTCATGATAATTTCCTTTCGTCAAGCTCAGATTCCCAGTTTTTTCTCCCACCAGTTTAGATAATCTTCGTCACTGACATCCGGGCTGAGGCCTCGTTCTGTCATCTGCCTGTCGTATCGTTCGATTCGCATCGGGTCGCTGGCGTGAATCGTCTGCTCGGTCTCCACTATATTACCCTGGTCGTGTGTGTTACGAATCCAGTTATCGAGGCGGCCTTGCAATTTTAGCAGTGTGTTACGATATGCCGGTTCGCCGGCCAAGTTATGAATTTCATCGGGGTCTTTTTCGAGGTCATACAGCTCCTCGGCGGGACGGGTCGGCGCCATCCAGCGCTGCTGGACGGGCGTCAGTTTACCCTGCTTGTCCAGGACCTCCATCAGCGTCAGGACCGGATAGCTCAGCTTCTTGTAAAGGTTTAGCTGTGTGTAGGGCCTGTCGGGAAAGAAGTTGCGTATGTACTTGAATCGTTTTGTTCGTATGCAGCGTATTCTGTCCACCGTCCAGTCGCAGCGGTCTCGTGCGGCAAAAATGTATTTGCGTTTTTTGGCGGCCCGTCCGAGGAAGATTTGTCCCTGCATATAGTCCGGGACGTCGATTCCGCACGTTGCCATTGCCGTCGGGCCAAAGTCGATTGCGCCGACCAAATCATCGACCACCGCTGCGGGTTTGATATGTCCGGGCCGGCGAATAATCAGCGGGACGTGTATGCCGCCGTCGTAAAGCCACTGCTTTCCGCGGACGTGGGGTCGGCCGTGGTCGCCGAAGAAAAAGACTATTGTATTATCAGCCAGTCCGTCTTCTTCGAGGCGTTTCAGGACCGCCCCGACCTTCGCATCGAGTATTTGCGCCGTCTCAAGATAATCGGCCCAATCCCGCCGGGTCACCGGATGGTCGGGGTAGCAGGGCGGTATCTGCACTTTGGCCGGGTCTATCGGGTGCTTGTTGTCCCGCGTGAATCCACGATGGGTCTCGCTCAGATTCACCTGTGCATAGAACGGCTGTCCCGGTTTTCGCCGGCGCCAGTCGGTTCCGTCAAAGGGTTTCGGCGCATCGAAATTGAAATCGGTCTTGCCCGGCCGTTTCCAGTCCATATGTCCACAGTTGCAGGTGAAATAGCCGGCCCGGCGAAAATAGTCCGTGATAAGTTTTACCGGCTCGGGCAGCTTGTAGCCATCGTGTCGGTGGCTGCGGTGATTGTGTGCGTCGATGCTTGTCTGGTACATTGCCGTCATAAAGGCCGAGCGGCTCGGGCTGCAGACGGTGGCGGTGGTAAAGCAGTTGGTGTATCTGGCCCCCTCGCTCGCGAGTTTGTCGATATTAGGCGTGCGGACAAGGTTATTGCCGTAGCAGCCCAGATCGGGGCAAAGGTCTTCGGCGATAATCCACAGTACGTTAGGCCGGTCCCTGACTTCATTGCTCGTGAAAAGCCCGGCGCAGCCACCCGCAAACAAACCCGCACCGAGCGCCGCAGATGTCTTTAGAAACTGCCTTCGTTTCATAATCTGCCTCCGGGTCAAATCGCTTGTCCCGTCGTCAGGTCGTCCCACTTGATTCCAGCTTTTTTCAGTGCATAGCCGGTCTCTTTAAGGTAGTCGCCGTAGCAGGTCATCCAGTGGAACCCGGGCATTTTCTCGGCAAGCTCCCGGCTGCCGCATGTGAATCGAACATCGATCTGCGAACGGCAAATATCCATAAACGGCACATCGACAATCTCGCCGGTAAGGCCTACCCAGCGCTGCAACTTGAAATCCGGAACAATCTCTGTTACGAGCTGTCCCTTGCGGAACTCCACTTTCGGCGCCGCCCCGTAGTCCGACTCGAAGTGCGTCATGATAATCGCAGGGGCGAGCGTCTTGCCGTCCATTCTTCGAGGCGCCGTGCAGTGCGCCTGCGTAATCACTCCATCGTGAGGATATGTCGGGTCGTTCAAAAATACCGGTTTGCCGGAGATATTTGCAAGCAAAACACCGGACGGTATCACGACAAAGTCGGACTCACAGAAAGCAAGGTACCCCGCATCGTTTAGCAGACTCAGCGGCAGGCAAGCCGTCGTCTCGGCCAGCGGCATTATCGTCCCCATACAATTGTTTATCGTAATCGCCCGACAATTCGTTTTATCCATTACCCTGCGGAACACATCCTCTAACAGAAAGGCGTTCTCAACGAACTTCAGCTCGGTTTGCAGCTTACAGCCGGGTTCGCTCAAATACGCTGCCGCCTGCTGTTTTGCGCGCTTGACGGCCTTCGAATCAGCCCTGGCCTCGACTATCAGTTTCCCTAAATCTTCGTACGAGAAAGACATCATTTCGAAATGCCATTTTTCCTTCACAAGCGTCGGTACTCGCCCCGCCGGCTGTGACCATCCCGAAGGACCTCCTACCGCAACTATCCGACTGCCCATAGTATTAGTGAGTCCGCAGAGCGCACGAAGCCGCCACAGGATTTCATCCTGGCTGTCGATCACCACGTCACCGTAGTCGGCACCCTTGGCCGCCAGCGTATCCGTGTGCTGTCTCAGGTATCGCGGGCTGATAATCTCGTACCAGAGGTACAAGGGCCCCGATTTGTGCCGGCAGAAGATGATCATCGGCTTGCCCTGCTTGGCGATTGTCCTGAACGTATCCATCCACCCGCCCGCCGCATACACGATAAACACATCCGCCTTGCCCGCTCCGCTTATACCCGACAATTCCCGCGTATTACGCACACGCGCAACATCTGCAAACTCAACGGGAAAGTCGGCTTTGCTGCGCAGCTCTTTAAGCTCCTTCTCGATACGAGCCACCTCCTGCTTTGCATCGTCCTCGCTTTGTATGCCGCCCCAGCTTCGCCAGCTTGTCTGATGCTTTCGCTCCGGAGTCTCATAAACAAGTATCGGTTTGACCACCAAGGCCCGACGCTGCAACCCCGCCGCCTTCTCCTCAGCTATCGCCAGAGACGACCACGTCAATCCCGTTAGTGCCGTCCCCAAAACACCTATGCCGCCGGCGCCCTGCAAAAAACTCCTTCGTGTTATCCCATTTTCTCCGCCACAGTCGCCACAAGGGCAGCACGTTCGCCTGATTCTTTCGCTGGATTCAGTCATAATTTTTCTCCTTATAAATACGAATTCCTCACCGGGCCTCATAGCCCGGCTATCTACAGACTATACGCGAAACCCCCAATAAGTCAAACACCAATCACTATCCCGTTCATATCCGGCCCCCTTGACGCTTCCCCCGATACGGCATACAATCCTTATCTTGTTCACAACGCATTATGTGAAACTTTATTGCGAGAGACTTATGGTAACCGTAAACGAGAATTACCTGAAACTCCAGGCGGGATACCTCTTCCCCGAAATCGGCCGAAGAAAGCGCGAGTTTGCGGCGAAAAAGCCCGATGCCGGGATAATCAGCTTAGGCATCGGCGACGTTACACAGCCGTTGGCGCCGGCGGTCATCGAGGCAATGCACAGGGCCGTCGATGAAATGGCCGACAAAAAGACCTTTCACGGCTACGACGACGGCGGGGTCGGATACGAGTTTCTCAGGCAGGCGATTAAGGAAAACGATTATACCGCCCGCGGCGTCGATATAGAAACGGACGAAATCTTCGTTAGCGACGGTGCGAAAACGGATATTGCCAACATGCAGGAAATTTTCGGCCTCGATAACATCGTTGCCGTGACCGACCCTGTATATCCGGTATATGTGGACACGAACGTAATGGCCGGTCGCACCGGCCCGGCGGCGGGGCGTGGCACTTACGGGAAAATTATTTATATGCCCTGCACGGCGGAGAACGATTTCGTACCCGAGCCGCCCTCGCAGGATGTGGACTTGATTTACTTGTGCTTTCCGAACAACCCCACCGGCGCGGTTGCGACGGTCGGCGAGCTGAAAAAATGGGTGGATTACGCAAGGGGGCACAAGGCGGTCATACTGTTCGACGCCGCGTACGAGGCCTACATATCCGACGCCGATATTCCGCATTCGATATACGAAATTAAAGGCGCCGAAGAGGTCGCCGTCGAGTTCAGGAGCTTTTCAAAGACGGCGGGCTTTACCGGCGTTCGCTGTGCGTTCGCCGTTGTGCCCAGACGGCTGAAGGCATATACAAAAGACGGCGGGGCGGTCGAAGTAAATCCGCTCTGGCGGCGCCGTCACTGCACCAAGTTCAACGGTGTATCATACATTAGTCAGCGCGGGGCGGAGGCCGTTTACTCGGCTGAGGGCAAGAGGCAAATCAGAGGTACAATCGATTTCTATATGAACAATGCAAAGCTCATTCGCAAGGCGCTCGGCAGTTTCGGCTACAGTGCCTATGGCGGCGTGAACGCCCCGTATATCTGGCTCAGGACGCCGGACGGGGTTGACTCGTGGGAGTTTTTCGATTTACTGCTTACCAAGGCCCACGTCGTGGGGACGCCCGGCGCCGGTTTCGGGCCGGCGGGCGAAGGGTACCTTCGGCTTACCGCATTCGGCGGCACCGACGACATCAAAGAAGCTCTTCAGCGTATAAAGGCGGTGTCGTGATGGAACAGCACGTTGCCTATTTAGGTCTGGGCAGCAACCTCGGTGAACGGGAGAACCTCATCAAAAACGCCCTTGGAATGCTGCATCAGGTTGGCGGTATCAAAGTTACCAAGACGAGCGAGCCGGTTGAAACAAGCCCGCTTGCGAATATGGCCCAGCCAAGGTACATCAATGCCGTGGCTGAAATCATAACGGCACTGTCGCCGCAGGAGCTGCTGGCAAAGCTGGCGGAGGTTGAGACGCTTTTGGGGAGAACCGAGCACGAGAAGTGGGCATCTCGGCGGATTGATATTGACCTGCTGCTGTTCGACGAGCGGATTATTCAGAGCGACCGGCTCATAGTTCCTCATCCACAGATGCACCTGCGTTCTTTTGTGTTAAGGCCGCTGAGCGAGCTGAAGCCCGATTTGGTGCATCCGGTGCTCAACGAGCGGGTCTGTGAGCTTGCCGGGCGGTTGAACGGCTGTGACTTCGCGTTCGATGCCTCGGCGGCCCAGATAGTCAGCATTGCGGGCAACATCGGGGCGGGCAAGACCACGCTCGCTAAAGAACTCGGCAAGGCCCTTGGCTGTAAAATCCTTTTCGAGCCGTACGATACCAACCCCTTTATGCCGGCCGTCTATGAAGGGAAAAAAGAGCTCGCTCTCGATTCGCAGCTTTACTTTTTGACCGGCCGGCTGGAGCAGTTAGATAAAGAGAATGCAGAGCCGGGACGGCTGATTGTTGCGGACTATGTCTTCGAGAAGGAACGGATTTATGCGAGTCAGCTTTTAGCGAAGGAGCAGCTCAAAGTCTATGACAAACTCTACCGGTACGTCGCACCGACAGTTGCCGGGGCGGTGCTGGTCATATTTCTCGACGAACCGGTGTCGATGTGCCGCAGGAGAATCCGGGAAAGAGGCCGGCCTTACGAGCAGGATATAAACGCTGGTTTTCTCGAGGCGCTCGCTGGGGGTTACGAGCGTCTTTTTTCCGGCTGGAACAAATGCCCGGTTATCCGCCTTTCCGGTTTCGATGCAGGCGGCAAGGGCAAACTCGACCATCTCGTAAACCAGATAGAACACTATACGGCCTGTTTGACGGCCTGTTGCGAACAGCCAGGCGGGGGGGGCGGTTTAAGCTGAAATGGAAGTTGCCAAAAGCATAAGCGAAGTAAGGGATATCGTAAAGGCCGCACGCGGCAGGGGAGGGAAGGTCGGCTTTGTCCCCACGATGGGAGCGCTTCACGCAGGGCACGTTTCACTTATCCGGCGAAGCGTCGAGGACGGTTGTTTCACCGTGGTAAGTATATTCGTCAATCCCACTCAGTTCGGTGCGGGTGAGGATTTTGAAAAATATCCGCGTCCGCTCGATGCGGACCTGAAAATCTGTGAAGACAAGAAGGTCGATTTGGTTTTCGTACCCGCCGCCGGGGAATTGTACGGCAAAGAAACACTTACGTGGGTGAACGTCGAAAAGCTCACCGCCGGTCTGTGCGGGCGGTTTCGCCCGGGCCATTTCCGCGGTGTCGCCACCGTCTGCGCAAAGCTATTCAACATAGTCCAGCCGGATGTGGCATACTTCGGGCAAAAGGACGCCCAGCAGGCGGTAGTCATAAAGAAGATGGTCGCCGAGCTCAATATGCCGCTTGAAATCAGCATCTGCCCGACCGTTCGCGAGACCGATGGCCTGGCCGTCTCAAGCAGAAACCAGTACCTCGAACCCGCCCAAAGAAAAGACGCTGCCTGCCTGTATAGCGCACTGCAAAAATGCCGGCAATCGGCTAAATCCGGTATGAGAGACACTCAACAGCTCATCGCCGAGATGCGAAAAATTATCGAAGCCGTACCGACCGTTAAACAAATCGACTACATCGAGATAGTCGATACCCACTCTCTCCAGCCGCTCGAAAAAATCATCGATAAAGCACTCGTCGCCCTCGCCGTAAAAATCGGAACCACCCGCCTCATCGATAACGTTATCGTCTCGGCTGGAAGTGGATAAGCATATTGAAACGCCGGTATAACTTAGGCACTCTAACAAAACCTAATAATTGAGTAGTAGTTTAGCCGATATAACA
>CAYMYK010000127.1:0-8745 GCA_964394625.1 uncultured Pirellulales bacterium | reverse complement strand
TTACGAAAAACATGTTGCCCAGCTTGCCTATCTCCGGCTCCAGCGCCAGCGTGCCGTCCCGACGGTTGATTGCCGCAAAGTTCACCATCTGCTGTATCAGCTCCGCCTGCGACGGTATCTTCGAGACTATGGTCTTTTTGACAATCGAGAAAATGCCCAGAAATTGCGGCAGAGAAAAGTGTATCAGCGTCGCGCAGAGCATTCCTCCTATCGTAAGGCAAAGTGACGGTACGTGAATGAATATGTGCCAGCCGCCGCCGGCTACAATCGCCGTCATCACCACCGCAAAACCGAATAATATCCCTACTATTGTCGCGACATCCATAACGTTACTCTTGCTCCACTACCTGTTTCAAACTTTGACATAAAACCGCCGCCAATTTCGGCTCGGTCGTCACTAACTCGGCCAGAAGCTTGGCCTTCGTACGCTCCGTCATATAGTGCAGTATCTTCACCGCATCGTCGAAGCTGCCGCCCCCAATCTGACCGTTCTGCATCTGCCTTATGCACATATTGGTCATTATCTTGCTTGCGCTCGCAGAGTCCATCTTGTCGTACGTTGCCGCTATCGATACCAGGTTTGTCTTTTCATTCATGGCTATCTCGGTCCTGTTGGCCGCCATAGCATCACGCTGCTCCTTCAGCTTCGCCACCGCCGCCGCAACCTCGACCCGAAGGTTATCAAGCTCATCGATATCCTTTCTCAGCATCTCCTGTGCCGTTGCAAGACGCTGCTCGCGAACATTCAGGTCATTGAGTTTGCTGTTATACTGCCGTATCCGCTCACGAACCTCATATACTAAGCTCTTGAGCTGCCTCTCCGAGAGCATCTCTTGCGGCTGAGCCGGTTCCGAGCCCTGCATCCCCGCACCGCCGGGCTGTCCCTGCCGCTGCGCAAACATCGTACCGAGCTGCCGGCCCGCTCCCGCCGGCTGCCCCGCCTGCGCCGGCTCGCTCTGCCGGGCCGGCTTCATAAACCGCGACAGACCAAACGCACCCGCAAAACTCACAACTCCGGCGGCAGCCGTTATTATTATCAATTTCTTGCTCATCCGAACCGCTCCTTAATAACTTTATCAAAAACAAAAACCCGGCTTACCGTATGCTTCCACACCGGCCCGCCCGCTTCGCTCAACTGTTCACATCCCCGCATTGCCTTTGCCTGAAGCCGATAGCCGCCGTTTCATCGAGCTGCTTCTGCTCAATCCTTTCCTGCTGCTCTATGAATCTTCTTTTTGCTTCTTCTCTCAGACGTTCCAGACCTTGCTTGAAGCGTCGTACCTTCAAAACCTCCGTAATCTTCTTGCGCTGGAGCGACTCAAGCTCCGCCAGCTCGCCTGTGAGCTTTTTGATGTGCTCGTCCGTCGTCGAACAGTACCTCAGAAAAAACTCCTGCTCACGGAGCCGCTCATCGGCTTTCTCTTCAGCTATTCTCGCTGTTATCTCCTTCAGTATTCCCTGCTGGGCGAGAAGCTCGCCGCGCTTCGAGGCCAGTTTCCCCGTTAATGCGAACAGCTCCTGCGTCTTTATCTGCTCTTGTTTGCCCTTTATGTCGAGCACACGCTGCAGCCGCCATACGAATCGTCTCATCTAAATACTTCTCAGCCCTCTGCATTCAGAAGTTCGTCCCACGCCTGTGTAATGGACTTCAACTGCTCTACCGTAAAATCAAAACGGCTTCTCTCTCTGACCGGCTGAACAAGAAAACCCCTTATCTTGTCGATTAGCGCTATCGCTCCGTCGATTCGACGGTTGCTTCCCGGCGAAAACGCCCCGATATTTATCAAATCCTCCGCATCCGCATATGTGGCGTATATCTCCCGCAGCTTCTGTGCCGCCCTCCTGTGCTCGCCGTCCGTTACCGCGGGCATCAATCTGCTTATACTCGCCAGTACGTCAACCGCAGGATAGTGTCCTCGCTCCGCTAATTTCCGGGACAAAATTATATGGCCGTCCAGCAAACTGCGAGCGCTGTCCGCAACGGGGTCGGTCAAATCGTCGTTTTCCACCAAAACCGTCAATATCCCCGTGATACTGCCCGACTCCGAACACCCCAGACGCTCGATAAGCCGCGGCATAAGTGAAAAAACGCTCGGACAATAACCCTTGCTCGCCGGCGGCTCTCCGGCCGCAAGTCCTATCTCCCGCTGGGCCTGCGCAAACCGCGTCAAAGAGTCCATCATAAATAAAACGGTCCTGCCCTTGTCCCTGAAATACTCCGCGATTGTCACCGCCACGAACGCCGCCTTCACTCGCTGTATAGGCGGAGAATCCGCCGTCGCCACCACGACCACACTGCGGGCAAGGCCCTCCGGCCCCAGGTCGTCATCCAGAAACTCACGTACCTCTCGGCCACGTTCGCCTATCAGTGCCACAACGTTGACGTTCGCCTCGCTCGAATTCGCAATATCGCCTAACAGAACGCTCTTGCCCACCCCGCTGCCTGAAAATATCCCTATACGTTGTCCCCTGCCGATTGTCAGCAGTCCGTCAATCGACCTGATGCCGAGCGCAAGCGGCTGCTGTATCTTCTCCCTGCTCAGAGGCGCAGGACTGCTCGAATCGAGCGCCTTCTTCTCTGTGCCCGTCAAAGCACCTTTGTTGTCAATCGGCTCGCCCAGACCGTCAACGACCCTTCCTAAAATCTGCTCGCTCAGCGTGATATATCTCAGCGTGCTCCGCGCCGTCACCGCATCGCCCGGCGATATCCCCTCTATGTGCTCTAACGGAAGCAGAATTATATGGTCGTTCTGAAAGCCGACCACCTCTGCGATGACACGCCGCCCGTCGCGAATATGAATCCCGCAAAGCTCGCCCACACCCACTATAGGCCCGTTCGATTCCACCGTAAGACCCGACACTCGAACCACATACCCCTGGCAGTCCAGAAGATTCACCGTCTCTAACGCCGAATGAAACCTCTCGAAATCTATCACGTATTCGCCGCCGCCGTCGCCGCCCATAATTCACACCGCTTTCGTCAACACTCTGCTTACCTGCTCTAAATGTCCCTCGATTACAGATTCAACTATCCCCTTCGGCGTCTCCACCACGCACTCGGCGCAGCCGACTTTCCCGTCCGCTGCGAACTTCACGCCCCCAAAAACCGTATCCGTATCCGTCTCTTTCAAATCCTGAAATCTCCCGAGGTCCTCCGGATTCAGGTGTACCACTATATCCTCATGCGATGGGGCGTTCTTCAGCGCCTCGGTCACAATCGACTCAATCTCATAATCCTTATCGCTGACCTTCTGCTGCAAAATCTTGCGCGCAATTTCAACCGACAGCCGGGCGATTGCCTCCCTGTGACCCGTAACCATCCGCTCGAAAAACTCGTTCAGCTTCGCCGCCGCCGCCTTTAATGCCGCAACCGTCTGCATCAGGGCTTCTCGCCCCGCATCGTCCCCGGCCTGGCCCGGCCGGGGTCGCCGCTCGCCGTCGCTCAACTGTTGCCCGCTCCCGGCCAGTACCGCCGCCGAGTCAATCGCTCTGGAAACCTTTATGACAAACGGCTCGGACATTTACCTATCCTTCCGCAAACGAAAGCTCACCCTTCTGGTTCATCTCACGAAGGGCCTTCACAATCTCCTCCCGCGCCGACTCCACGTCATCCTTCTTCGGACTCGACATAAGCGACGCCTCTTCTTCCATCATCGCCGTCGCTCGCTCCGATATATTCGACCTTATTTTTTCTTTCACCTCCGTATCCGCATCGAACAGCGCCAGTGCGAGCTTGCCTGCGTCAATCCCCCGCAGCGCCTGCTGAAGCGAACGGTCCGAAACGACCGTAATGTCCTCCCAGACCACCATCAGCTCCGAGACCTTATCACCCGCCTCGCTGTCCTTCTCCTTTATCGCGCTCAAAAGCCCGTCCCGAAGCTCCTGACCCAAATTTCGCAATATCACCGCAACCTTTCTCAGTCCGCCTTCGGCGGATTCGGTAGTCGTGGCGCCGGCTGCGCGGGCCCCGGCCGCCGCCTTCACACGCGTGCTCACCATCTGCGCTATCCTCGCCTTCGCCTCGCCGCTGATATGCTCCCGACCGGCCATCCGGTTGATTACGCTCAGACGAACTCCCTCTCCGAGCAGACCAAGTACCTGCGAGCTTTTCTTCGGGTCAAGCTCCGACAAAACTACACCCACCGCCTGGGGATGTTCCGTCTCCAGAACGGACGCCAATGTGGCTGCATCCATCGAGCGTACCGGCAAAAACGGGTCTTGCTTCTGAAGCATATCGTTGATTTCCACCCGTATCTGCTGCGCCCGCTCGGTGCCGACCGTACTGCTGAGCATCTGGTTTAAAAAAGTCTCGAAGTGAAATGTTTGCCCCGCACGCAGAGAATTGCAGAAGTTCTTTGCAAACTCCACGCTTGTCTTGCTGTTGCGATAACCCGACTTATCAAGATATGTCAGCTCGAAGGCCAGCTCCTGTACCACGTCCTGCTCAACTCCTTTCAAAAGCTCCGATGCCGTCATGGCATCCATATTCATCAGCAGCATCGCCGCCTTTTGTTTGCCCGTCAGCGCCATCTGCGACCCCGTCCGTTCAGTTCATTCGTTTGTTTATATTTTTTCGTACTATCTATGCGTTCTTTTCCTGAAGCCAGCTCAGGAACAACTGCTTGGCCTGCTCGGGATTATTCCGAAGCGCCTCCGCTATCTGCCTGCGGACGACAACCGTCTCCGGGCCGCCCGCTGCCGTGCCCGGAAGAAGGCCCGCCGACTCACCCGCACCGGCTAACTCGCCCGCCGGCAAAGACGCCGACGCCTTCTTCCTCGCGCCTCTGAATATCTTCAATACCAGCAGCGCACAGATTGCAGTTACTCCTAAAGAGCCGTCACGAACAATCGCTATTATGTCAAGCCCGCCCTGACCCTCCGTCGGCCCCGGCTCAACGGGCCGATTGAAATGCGCCTCAACCACCTTAAGTGAGTCGCCACCCTGAATGTCTAAACCAAGTGCATTCTGAATAAGGTTCTCCACGTCGGCCAACTGCATTATCTTCGCATTCTCACCGCCCGCCGACTGGTTTGCATCACCAACGGACAAATCCACAACCGCCGCCACCGAAACCGACTTTACATCGCCCGGCAAATCCACCCTCTGCTCCACCGTCTTGCCCACAAGATATTCCGTCACGGTTGTCTCGTCTTTTTTCACACCCGGAGTCGTCGCTGCCGCCCCCTCGCCGCCGCCGGTACCCGGCTCTGTCTCGGAGTTGCTCGTTATCTCTTCCTTCGAGGGAACCTTGCCGCTCGAGTCGTATTTCTCCGTCACAAGCTGGCTGCTCGTCATATCCACTTCGGCGCTCACCTTCACCGTCGCCCTGCCCGGCCCCAATACGAGCGTCAGCATATCCTCGACCTTCTTCGCCAGTGTCTGCTCCACCCGCTCCTTGTAATCCTGTACCGTCCCTGCGCCGCTGGCAGTCGTGTTCTCGCCGGCCCCTGCTAAAAGACGTCCCTGGCTGTCTATCACCATCACATTTTCACTCTTGAGTTGCTCCACGCTGCCCGCCACTAAATTCGCAATCGCCGCAATGTTCCCACTGCTCAGACGGTAACCGGCTCGAAGCTTCAAAACCACCGATGCGCTCGTCTCGGTCTGCGTTGCACTAAACAGGACCTTTTCGGGGCTGACTATGTGAACACGGGCGTAAAGTACCCCGTCTATCATCTGGATACTCTTGGCAAGCTCTTCCTGAAGGGCTCGTTTCAGATTCACGTTCTGAATAAACGGGCTGACGCCTATCTTCTCATTGTCGAATATCCGGTATCCTCCCTGTTCGCCGCCCGCCAGACCCTCCTTCGCCATATCGAGCCGGAGCTGATATACCTTCTCTTTCGGTACGTAAATGCTCGTCCCGCCGCTGCGAAGCTCGTAGGCAATACCCTTTTCGCTTATCTTATCCGTTATCTTCGCCGCCTCCCGCGGGTCCAGCTCGGCGTACAGCATCCGCATATCGGGCCGACGCGCCCAGTATGTGATTGAACCGCCGACCATCACGAACGTAAGAACAATTGCAACCAGCAATACCCGCTGGACTATGCTGACCTTCTCCCACACCGCCTGCACTTTTTGCCAGATACTCATCTTTGCCTTCTGCTAAATACGCACTGCTTCACCGTTCGGGGCCTCGCCATCCGGGGGGCCGCTATAGTTGCATGCTCATCGTTTGCTTGTAGGCCTCTATCAGCTTGTTCCGAACCCCTACCAGAAGCTTAAAGCTCATATCCGCCTTTGCCACCTGTGCGACGACGCTGGTTATGTCCTCGTTCTTGCCCGCAAGCAAATCCTTTACCGACATATCCGAGCTTTGCTGCAAATCGTCCACCTGCGAAAGGTACTTCTCTAACGTCTTGATTGTCTTTGAGAGCTCGTCGCTTTTGTCCGTTGCGCCGCCCGCCTTCAACTGTGTTTGCTGCCCGTTGGCGAGTAACGGATTCATATTGCCGTCAATTCTTATCATTTCCATAAACCTCGCTGCCATTGGCATGGCATAGCCGTTAACGAAGTAATTCCAGTGCCGTTTCCATCATCTGCTGATACCGTTTCAATATCGCCGCGTTCGCCTGATACGCGCGTGTCGCAACCGTCAGATTCATCATCTCGATAGGCAAGCTCACGTTCGGCATCGCCACATAGCCGTTCTCGTCCGCCTTCGGATTGCCCGGGTCGAGCACTTCCATAAAATCGCTCATATCCTCGCTTATCCTGTCTATCTTTACCCCGCTTATTCCCTTGCCGTCCGCCTTGAGGATTGCCTCCAATCGCCGGTAAGGGACCCCCTTGCCCGCATCCACCGTCCGTGCATTTGCAACGTTCGACGATATCACCTCCATATTCCTGCCCTGGGCCCGCAGTCCCGATACCGCGATGTCTATTGGCCCGAACATATTGTCAACCTTCACTTTTTTGCTCTCCACAATTCCGAGTCAATCCTGAAATTCAGCCGCTTTGCTCCTGCGGCTAACGGATGCTAATCGCACGCTCCATCTGTGCGTATTTCTTGTTTAACAGCCGAATGTAAGTCTTGTGCCTCAGCGTGTTCTTCACCATTTCGCCGATTTCATTCTCCACACTGACGTCGTTGCCGTTGGATTTCACCGCCGTTGTCCTTGGCTCGTATATCTCCATCTTGATTTTGCTCAGGTCAACCGGGCCGTTCGATTCGATTGCCTTGGCGAGCATCTCACGGAAACGTACGTCAACACGCCGATACCCCGGCGTCTGAAGATTCGCAATGTTGCTTGCAATCGCCCGCTGACGCAGGTTCTCCGCACGTATCCCCGCCTCAAGAAGCTCAACTATACCGGCTCTATCGGACATTACCGTTTCCAAAAAATACGCACTGCAACTTCTCTGACCCCTCAGCACCGCAATAATCGTGCCAGAGGCCGTTTCCATCACCACAATCCCTTCTCCTATGCCAAAAACGCCCAATTGCCCCTGCTCCAACCCCTCAGGGCTGTCCTGTGGCGTCAGATTTCTATACACTCGACGCGCATTGCCTGACAGCCCCTCGGCCCCCGATTTCAGCCCGCCACCCGCCGGACACCAGACAAAAACCGGAAATTTCTTCCTCAGCGAGGGGAACATTTCTCCGCATCCCGTTCGACCTGCGGAACGCTCAAATCAATTTGCATATTTATTGACTCGTAAGTGCTTGCCGATAAAGGGCTTATAGACATATCCCGCATCCCGCCGAATACTGGCACGACACTTGCTCCCTGTACGCTGATATTGCAGGAAAATGCCTATGAATGTGAACTTGCTCTCGATTGGTTCTCTGCTGCCGGCCCGCTCTTGTCCTGCCCCGGATGCCCCTGCGGCGAGCACGGCTGAAAGGCCAGCCGACGGCTTTGTGATGCCGCCCGAAGACGCTCCGCCGGAAATTGAAAATCCCCTAAACGCTCAGACAAACCACGACTATACCAGCCCTGCTCGAAAAACAGAGCGCTTCGGCGACCGGGATGATACCCGTCAAGATACGACCGCCGCCAAACCGTCCGGCCGCCCCTGCGAAAAGGACGAAAAAGCCGCCCCGTCCCCACAGCCGACCGGCCTGCAATCTCCCCTGTTGCCCGGGCCAAAGACCGCAAAGACCACCGGCCATCAACCGCCCGCCATAAATCCAGCCCCCATCGCCTCTGCGAACAACCCCAGCCCTCTGCTCTCCGCCTTGATAAGCAAAATTCGCTCACAGGCGGCCCAACAGCCCACAAAGTACCCCGTTGCTCACGCTCTCCAAAAAGAGACCGCAGCTGCAAACTCACCTTCGGCGGGCCTGCTCCAAACGGCAAACAAGACTCAAACCACCGTCCCATCTCAAAACCCGGAGCCGCTCAACCGTCCTGAGACCGCTGACGGACATCGAAACAACTCAAAGCAAATACTCAGCAATCCTGCAACTGTCCACAATGCCCTCAAATCCGGCCAAAAACCTTCGCCGCAACCCGCAAACTCGCCTGACAAAGCCGCCAACCAACCGCACCAGGCACACCACAATCCCCGCCCGGACGCCTTTGATTCACTGACTAAGCCGGCCCAATGTCCGCAAAAATCCTCGCTCGCCAATCAAAAACCCACCTCAGCCCCTCAGCAGGCCGTACTTGGCAAACCTGAAACGCCGCAGGAACCCGCTGCAAACGCTGCGCCGAGCCACATCGCCTCCGGATTGCAGCAGACCAGCCGGGAACCCCCCCCGGCCGCGCACTCCGCCGAGATGCTCCTGAAGGACCTGA
>CAYMYK010000126.1:0-8774 GCA_964394625.1 uncultured Pirellulales bacterium | reverse complement strand
TTCTACCCGTTGGGAGACACGCTTTCATAAAATCATTGCGAGCGAAGCGAAGCAACCTCCATTGTTCGTAAAGTATAGATTGCCGCGGTCGCCTTCGGCTCGGTCGCAATGACAGAAACTACGCTTGCCGTACCTGCAGGCACCTGAGAAGAAGCCAAAGAACCGCTGCCAGAAAGTAATTTCACACCCGTGGAAGCAGGCTGCCGGAAAATGATTTGACGCTCTTAACATTGCGAGCACAAAATTTTTGTATGAGCAGGTGTGTATTTCGGCTTATAATCCGGCGGACGGCATTGGATGATAGTTGACAGTTGATTATGGGCGGAATGTGGTTATGCGGGCGGTGATACAGAGGGTATCGAGTGCGAAGGTCGAGGTTGGCGGTGAGGTTGTCGGGCAGATAGGGGGCGGGCTGCTTGTGCACCTTAGCGTCGCCGGCGGGGACACCGAAAGGGATGCGGAGTTTATGGCGGAAAAATTGGTGAACCTGCGGATATTTGCCGACGGTGCGGGAAAGTTCAACCTGAATGCGCAGGATGTGGCGGCGGAGGTTCTGTTGGTGAGTAATTTTACGCTTCATGGAGATTGCCGGAAAGGCCGTCGGCCCGGATTCGATGCGGCGGCGCGGCCTGATTTGGCCGAACGGCTTTATGAGCGGGTTGCGGAGCTGATTGCAGCCGGTGATGTGGGCGTTCAAAAGGGCAGATTCGCCGCGCACATGCACGTCAGCAGTGTAAATGACGGCCCGGCAACGTTTCTGCTGGACAGCAGCCGGCTGTTTTGAGTTGTGGACTTGCGGAGATTAAGCAGAGGTATAGGAGATAGAAAAACAGTTGCGAGGATATATGGGAAATGTATAGTCCAAAAGTGCAGAGCGAAAACGGGTAGTGGTCTGGAATGCTCGGCAGCCAGATTGCGAAAGACCTCAAAAAGCCGGAGCCCCGGCTGATGCCGCCAGGGCCCGTTTTCTCGTCGGCGAGAGGGAGGAGGCCCTCGCCGGCTGCGTCCGGCTCACGTAACGCCTTTTGTGCACGGCTGTTACATCTTCGCCCGGCCCGCCCGGCCTAAAAACCGTACACAGGTCCGAGCTGCTCGGATGTTGGCAGGGTGGGATAATACTCACCCCTTGTGCCTACCCAGCCGACGCCCCGGCGTCTGAGCCGGACCTGAACTATCGAGCCGTTGCTGTTGGTCACATTTACTATCGCCGAGTTCATATCGTTGTGCA
Organism: uncultured Pirellulales bacterium; assembly: GCA_964394625.1. Lineage (GTDB taxonomy): Bacteria > Planctomycetota > Phycisphaerae > Sedimentisphaerales > Anaerobacaceae > JAUVYV01. The sequence goes on along the minus strand of CAYMYK010000126.1, from coordinate 7,546 downwards.
TAGCCCGCAGTTGCGTCTGCTGTTTCTGCTTGTCGCTCTCGTTGCCTAAGATATAGCCGGCTCCGCCGCCAACCGCCGCTCCTATCAATGTCGATTCCGTGCTGCGCCCGGCTAATTGGCCTATTCCCGCCCCGGCCAGTGCGCCCACGGCTGAGGCGGTCTGCGCATCGTTCTGGCAGCCGGCAACGAAGATAAATCCGTAAGCCGCCGCCAACACAAAACTTATTGTGATTACTCGCCCTGTCATTTTGCACCTCCTTAACTGTCAATAAAATCGTCGATTGTCGATTGCCAATTTTTCACCACTAAGTCACCAAGACACAAAACTGAGATTTTTTTGGTTTTTAATTTATGACTTTTGCTCTTATGCACTTTTGCCCCTGTGATTTCCGATTTACACAATTTTATTGCCGATTGTCTTCGAGCCAGTGCGAAGCCATCTCGGCGAAGTCGGCAAAATCCACTTTGCAGTCGCCGTTGACGTCACCGTCGATACCGCCCATGCAGAACGCTATCTCCTCACCGGTCAGCTCGACCGCATATATGTTCCAGACGCCGCTGCGGTCGTCCTGCCAGACAACGACATTGCCGCTTATGGCGGGATTGATTTGGTTGTGCGGCCCGTCGGTTATCCTGAACTGCATGGCCGTGGTGAGGTTGTAGCCGAATATGTCCCAGTTGCCGTAGCGGTCGTCCTGCCAGACGACAATATGGCCGTCTATGTCCGGCTTCTTTTCAAAAGAGCTTTGAAAGGTCAGCGGATATTCCCAGGGCCTGCCCGGAATCGATATGTCGGCTGCGAAAATGTCCGAATCGCCGAAGAAATCGTCGTTCCAGACTGCCGTCGAGCCGTAAATGGCGGGGCTGTTCTGGTCATAATCAAAGCCGGCGACGAGATAATGGGCGAGGTTCTCGGGGTCGCTGATGTCGGTGCTGAAGACGTCGAAATCGCCTTCATTGCCGTCCTGCCAGACGACCATATCCTGGCAGATGTCGGGCGTCCGCTGGTTGCCAAGAAAAGGGGTAACCTCGAAGTAGGGCGGCGGGTTGGCGGGCCCGCTTATGTCGGCGGCGGCGATGTCCCAGTCGCCGTAGTAGTTGTCCTGCCAGACGATGATATTGTCGTCAATCGCCGGGTTTGTCTGGTCGTAGTCGAAGGCGCCGATTGCCAAAAGCGCGCAGGGGTCGGCCAAATCCAGGCCGTAGATGTCCCAGTCGCTTACGACATAATCCTGCCAGACCACGATGTCGCCGTAGATGACCGGGTTGATTTGGTCGTCGGCGAGCTGTGCGACAATAAAGGGCGATGGGTTTTGGATGTCGGTTATGTCGGCGCCGTAGATGTCCCAGCCGGCGGGGACGAGCTGCTGGAATACAATCGTATTGCCGCAGACGGCCGGGTTTTCCTGCTGCTGACTCGAAGGATAGACCGCAACTTCCTGCCAGCCGGCCGCTTGAGCTGCCGGGCACAGCACTACCGCCGTAACACCAACGAGAACCAATCCTGTCGATAGTATCTTTTTCATTGTTTATTCTCCCTGTTGCGGGCTGTCTGGAGTTTCGGGGCTTTCCTGTTTGATTTTCTCAGCCAGCTCGAGCAGCGCCGAAGCCGCGGCGAAATTCTTGTAATCATCCCTGGCCTTTGTGAGCGGCGGCAGGGCCTTGTCAAGCTCGCCGACGCCTAACCACTGGTAGCCGAGCAGAAGCTGCAGGTCGGTATTGGAGGGGTACTGCCCGGCCTCCTCGGCCAGGCGGTAAATCTGCGTCGTCAAGACGTCCTCGTCGAGATAAAGCCCGCGGGGATAGAAGACGCCCTGCTGTTCGGGCGTAATCTTTTCCAGGGCGTTTCGCAGCGACCCGGCGGCCTTTGCGTATCTGCCGTCTGCAAAAAGCGCCTGGGTGTATGCGAACGGCAGGATTATATCCTCGGGCGCAAGGGCCATCGCCGCGGCGAATTTCTCGGCCGCGCCGGCATAGTCGGCATCACCGAACCGCTTTACACCCTCGTCAAAGAGTGTATCTGCAAGCGTTTCGGCTGCGGGCCCGGCGGCCTGCTGCTCGGCGAGCTTCTCGCGGACGTCGGCAAAGGTCGTATGGTCCACCGGAGCAAGACCGGCGGTCTCGCCGTAGGAAGTTGAGGTATCGCTGCCGTAGTAGTTGTAAGTGTAGTAATTGTGGGTATCGCCGTACAGCTCGCGTGGAATCGGCTGATAGCCGTACCAGTAGAAGTAGTGAGCCGGATACCAGTAGTAGCGCAGGTACAGGTAATCGCCCGGCCAGAAGCCGCCCAGACTTACGAAGATGTACCTCTGGCGGTAGTATGGGTACACATAGCGGAACGCAACTCGCGGCCCCCTGCGATAGCAGACGGGGAAGTGGTATCTCGGCCAGATGATGCGGTTACACAGCCGGTGCCGGCGGTCTCTATAGACCTGCTCGTACCGGGGGTTTTTGCGGACGATTCGCGTCCTGTCCTCGTAAATCACCCTTGTTGTTCCCCGCGGCCTGCGGCGCTCGGTGCCCCGAGGCATTCTTTCGACAAGCGTATCGTTTCTTTTTACTGTCCTGGTGCGGTTTACAGGCCGGACTTGTCGATGCGGTTTTATCGACGGGGCTTTTTCTCGTGTTGTCCTTGCCGGTGTTGTTTTGAGGCTTGAGCGGCCTATGCGAAAGCTTTCGCTCAGGCGCGTACCGGCCTCGGCGTGTGTCTTTGCCCTTGGTCCAATTTTGGCGGCCGGTCGTTTCGAGGGTTTGATTCTCTCTGCGATTCGAGCGGTTGTGCGAGAGGTTTTGGCGCCGCGAGAAGGCAGCTTTTTTGCGGGCGCAAGCGGCCGGTATTTCGGGGCGATAACCGGGCCGGAGATTTCAGGTTTTCTGTGTATTATTACCCGGTTTGTCCGGCCGGAGCCGCTGCGCAGCGAGTCAGCCGATTTCCAGAGACCCCCCCTGTGGATGATTACCGGGCCGCGGGCCGTTGAAGAATGGGATGACCGTGCCGTCGAGCCGCCGAGCGATGGAGCGGTTACAGACCTGCGGGCCGTTCTCGTTTTCAGATGAGAACGACCGGGTGCGGCTCTGCTGCGGGCAGCCCTTGGAACCGAAGCCCCTGCTCTGGAGCTTCTTGTGCTCGGGCGTGGTCTCGAGCGAGGCGCGGGCGCGGGTCTGGAAACGCTCGGTCGAGATAACGAGGGTCCTGACCTTCGAGTTGTCGCGGCGGACCTTGGCGCCGGAGAGCGCACCCGGTTTGTCGCCGGAGAGGACGGCCTTTGAACGCTCCTGGTTTTGGCTGGTGCACTGCGGGCGGCGGCTCCGGCTCGGCCTTTCTTTGCCCGAGCCGGTTCGGCCGCAACTGCCAGCAGTATCGCCAGGCCAACAGTAACAACAGTGAAAATTTTTCCATATCGTGGCGTTGACATAATACGCCTCCTTTCCTGGTGGGATATTGCAGCTTGTGTCGTTTTTTGCTTCTTGTGAGTCATCGCATATTCCTTCACGCCTTAACTGCTGAGCATCCTTTTTGTTATATCTTCTATAGTTCATACTAATAGAGTCGGCAAAATGTGTCAAGGATTTTTTTCTTTTTTGTTAATTTTTTTTTGCTTTTAGGCTTCGCTTTCATAAGTGACTTATATTCAAAGGGTTACGAAAGCCGAAAATTACCGGTCGGCTGGAAATTTTGACATATTAGCTTGTCTATTTTTGCAGAGGCCGTATAATCTGGCCGTTAATAAGTATAGGAGTTATGAATTGCTTGTTGTTCGGTGGTAGTGAGGATGGTTAGTTTTGGTATGGTATCGGTTGGTTTTCAGGAGAGCAGATGGGGCAAAAGTTAAGGAATCCGCTGGCGCAGGGGCTTGGTTTGGTGCTTCAGCATATGCGCGACCAGATGGGGGGGATAAGCTCGACTGAGGTTGCAGGGCGGTTAGGTCTGGCGGCGTCTCATTATCGAATGATAGAGGCGGGCTCGGCGATACTCCAGCCGGCCAGGGCAATCAGGGTGGTGCAGACGTTTGAGGCGGTCGAGTTTATCCCTTTGTGCCAGGTTCTTGTGTGCGTCCAGATACTCGATTCGGTGAAGAGCTCGGTGGCGGATATGCGGACAACGGCAAAGCTGCTTGCCGAGCATAATCCACAGATGTCGGGCGTGCTCGACAAGCTCTCGGCCCTTTGGCCGACGGTCGAAAACGCCGGGCCCGGTGAGGTTGCGAAGGCGATTGGCTCCGACGGACTCAGGGAGGAGCTGGAGCGTTTTCTGACGACCGAGCCGGTTACGTTCACGGGTTCGGAGATAGACAGCTTTATGAGCCCGACATACGAGAGGCCTTTGAGCGGGCGTTTGTACGGCAAGATAGGCAACATCCTGCAGGGTGTAGCGCCGTTCTATTTGGATACGGTGCTACAGCTCATCGACAACTTAAGGAATGTCACGCCGCGTGTGACGGCGGATGAATTAGCCAGGTGGGAGCTTTTGCACAAGAACAGGTTTTCGCATATAATCGGGATTGTTCGCAGGCCGGAGATAATACTCGATGTGAGCACGTTCGATTACAGCTATCTGTGGGACGATAGTTTTGAGAAGATACTGATAATACACCGCGACAGGCCGCAGGGCGGGGCCGGGGCGGTCCAGCGAAGAATTGCCGAGCTTCTGAGAACGAGGTTCGATCGCGAACGCCTCAGATACGAGCGTGAGCTGGCCGGTTTCGACGAGGTGATGAACGCCAAGTTCAGGATTGAGCACGGCCCGGGCAGGGCGGACGAGATAGATGAGATACTGTTGTACAGGGATGTTCCGATGAACAACCTCTGGATTTACATTATGGTCAGCGGCTACGTGGTACCGTTTATCGATAATGCGACTGTCGATTCAGACACGAAGGGCCTGTATGGAACGAGCTTAGGTTATGACGAGACGAGCGAGAAGCTCATAAAGATAAGGAAACTGTTCAGTGACATCGGATTATCACTTTGAGGACGAGCGGCTACCGGCGGTGGCAATAGCGAAGATACTGCCGAAGCTGTCGCAGCAGGAGCTTTTCTCATACAAGAGATGCTATTTGGGGATAAGTCTTGAGAATCCCGTATTCGACAGCCGGTCCCTGCGTGCGATACTATGCTGGGCGAGTGAGCGATTCGAGGGCTGTTTAGTGATAGTCGGAGACCACTTGCGCCGTTTTAACGAGCGAATTCTCAACGGGCTTGACGGGCCCGAGGCGGCGAAAGCAGCCGAGAAAATCGGCGATTTATTCGTAGTAAAGACCAGGGGACTTTTTGAGCGGTTCGGCGAAGGGAAGATTCGGCTTACCAGATGGAAAGAGCATCTGCAGAGCGGCGAGTACGGGGCGTCGAGTGCGATTATAGCCGGGCTGTTCGCTTCGGACGGTGAGTTCAGGGCGTCGGTGGAAAAGGACGCGGTTTCGTTTGTGAGAAGACAGCAGAGACGCAACCGGAGCTTGGCGGTCGGCCAGGCCGAGGCGATAGAGCTTTGCTGTGGTTATCTTCTGGAGGAGATAGCGGTTTTCAGCGCGTTGAGTGAGCGTGGCTGGCGTGTGGAATTGTATCCCGGGCCTGAGCTGCGTGTACTAACGGAAGTGGCCAAGGGCAAATACGCCGGTGTTCCGCGCGGCCTCAAGGAGAGGATAAGCGTTGAGCTGAAGGTCGGCGCAGGGGCGCGGCACAAATTATGAGCGCTGCAGTCATAACCGCACTTTTGTTGGCCTTGATTGTCTATATGGCCGTAGGCGTCGCGGTGGGACGCCATGCAAGGGGGATTGCAGACCTGCTGCCGATAGCCCGCAGCAGGCAGGCCCAGGTGAAAAATCCGGCGGAGTTTTCGTCGAGCACGGTCGCAACAACCATTTCATTAGCGACCGTTATACTGTTGTTTTTCAAATTAGCCGGGGACCTCGGTCTCTGGCTGTTCTGGACGGTAATCACGACCTCTGTCGGCGTGTTTGTCGTTCGGCTGTTTGCCGGGCGAATCTGGGAGCGGATGTCGTCGTACGACCATCGTCCCACACTGCACGAGTTTTTAGGGCAGGAGTACAACTCGCCGGTTCTCTGCCGGGTGGGAGCGGTCTGCACGAGTATGGGCTTTTTGGGGGCCTTTGCGGTCGAGCTGACGGTCGGCTCGGCTTTTTTGGCGGGCCTTGTGCCAAGTATCCCCACCTGGACCGTGATTGTCGCACTGTCGTTGGCCGCGTTCTTCTACACGGCTGTCGGGGGCTTTCGGGCGGTAATCATAACCGACAGAATCCAAATGGTCTCAATCCGGGTGCTGCTGATTTCGCTGCCTCTTTTCTATGTTTATTATGTAATGGGCCATGGCGGCTGGAGCGTGAACGTGGCGAAAGTGCCGGCCGAAGTGCTGAGTTTCTCGTACAGGGACGGACTGACATCATTTCTTTTAGGCATTTTCGTAATCAATGTCCCCACCTTCATATCGGATATGAGTATATGGCAGCGAATAGCGGGCGCCCGGCAGAAGCAGACGGTGACCGCCGGTCTGTGGAGGGGGATTTTCAGCGTGGCGGCAACGTGGGGGGTGTTCGTACTGCTTGCGTGCTTTGTCTTTATGATTGTAACGCCCGGCGGCGAGACGAATCCGTTGATATTGCTGCTGAACGTCGTCGGAAGGACGGGGGGGCTTCTCGGCGTTTGCGTTCTGTTCATTGCGGTGCTCGGACTTTACGGGGCGATGCTATCGACTGCCTCGACGCAGCTTATAGCGGTCTCGCACACACTGTATCAGGACGTGGTTTCGCGTTTCAGGGCCCGGTCGCTCGCCGAGCGGCTCGAATCACAAAGGGAGCTGAACGTATCGAGGTGCATTCTTGTTTTTGCGGCCCTGGTCTCGACGGTGGCGGTACAACTGCTCTACCGCGCGGGATTTTCGATAGTGGATTTGGTTTTTGCGATATACGGTGCGCAGCTCGGACTGTGTCCGCTTGTTGTTATGGCGCTTCTGACGGGCCGACGGCGGCTGAGGAGCTTATCGGCGTGGGCGACGTGGGCGGTCTCGGCCGGCTTTGTGGTCGGCTGGGGGGCGGCGATTTACGGCAGGTTCACAGACAACGCAAATTTAGTATTTTTGGCGCCGGTTTTTAGTCTTGTCGCCTCTTCGCTGCTTCTTTTTGCGGGGCTCCTGCGAGAGAAGCTGAGAAGGTTTTGGCTTGAGAATGTGAATTTGATTCTCATACGAAGCGTCGTTAAAGCCAGAAGAGCCGGGCTGTATCGTCTGGCGCCCGCCGACAAACCGGCCCGGCTGGATTGTCTCAAAGACAAATGCGCCAGGTGCTGCAGGACGCTGGGTACGCCGGTGACAACGGCGCAAGAAGCCGATAGAATAGGTTATGAATCTATAATGACCAACAGGGACGCGACGTTTGTGCGCTCGCAAAGATGTACGTGCACCTTGCTCAGGGACGGGCTGTGCTCTATCTATTCGAAAAGACCCAGAGGATGCCGCGAATACCCGTGGTACAACATAGCGGGTAAGCTGTATTACGACCGGGGCTGTCCTGGGGTAAAATATGACAAAGACGAG
>CAYMYK010000125.1:3599-8941 GCA_964394625.1 uncultured Pirellulales bacterium | reverse complement strand
AGAACAACAACTTAAAATCTCACTCGCGGGAATTTATTACCCTGAAGGGTATAAATCGAGTCTTTCTCGAACATAGGTTTTTAATTGGTCCGTCGCCACACGCACCTGCTCCATCGAGTCGCGCTGCCGAACCGTAACGGTATTATCTTTCAGCGTCTGCCCGTCAACCGTTATGCAAAACGGTGTACCCGCCTCGTCCTGCCGGCGATACCGCCTGCCCACCGCCCCCTTCTCGTCGTAGAACGTCGTAAAGTGCCCTTTAAGCTCATTATAGATATTCCGCGCAATCTCCGGCATCCCGTCCTTGCGCACCAGCGGGAAAACCGCCGCCTTCGTCGGCGCAATGGCCGGGTGAAACCTCAAAAGGTTTCTCCTTTCGCCGCGCACCTGCTCCTCGTCATAGGCATCGACCAAAAATGCCAACGCGCTCCTGTCAATCCCGGCGCTCGGCTCAATCACGTAAGGTATGTAGCGCTCCTTCTTCTCGTCGTCGAAGTACGACAAAGGCCCTTTGAGGTAGTCGGCCGCCTCGGCCTTTAATTCAATCTTCGACAAGTCGCCTTTCGTCTCGTACCAGGCATTGAGCGTTCTCATCCCCCGCTGATGCTGTCGCAAATCGTAATCCGTCCGGTTCGCAATCCCCTCTAATTCCTGCCAGTCGCCCGAGCCGAACGGGAACTTATACTCCACATCGACGCACGCCTTCGCATAGTGCGCCAATTCGTCCGCATCGTGCTCGCGAAATCGCAGGTTCGCCTTCTTTATTCCCAAATCCAGATACCAGTCAAACCTCTGCTGTTTCCAGTGCTCGAACCACTCGTCGTCCGTGCCCGGCTCGCAGAAAAACTCCAATTCCGCCTGCTCGAACTCTCGCGTCCTGAATATAAACGCCTTCGTCGTCACTTCATTGCGAAAGCTCTTTCCAATCTGCGCGATGCCGAAGGGAATCTTCACCCGCGTCGTATCCATCACGTTGCGAAAATTCGCAAATATCCCCTGCGCCGTCTCAGGCCGTAAAAATAAATTCATCGAGTCATCTACGTTCGCCCCCATCTGCGTCTCGAACATCAGCTTAAAGGGCATCGGCTCGGTAAATTGCCCGACCGTCCCGCAGCCCGGGCAGACCTTCTTGCTAAGGTCATACCCTGCCGACATCTCTTTTTCGATATCGATATGCTCGGTATGCTCCTGTGTCTGCGGCTCGTCCCCTGCGGTGTCTTTTAGATGGTCAACCCGCGTTCGCGTATTGCACTTTTTGCACTCGGCTATCAAGTCGGCGAACTTATCCGCGTGCCCCGATGCCTTCCAGACCAACGGGTGCATCAGGATAGAGCAGTCGAGTCCGACAACGTCGTCGCGCATCTGCACAACCGCCTTCCACCAGGCCTTGCGGATATTGCGCTTCAGCTCCACGCCTAAAGGCCCGTAGTCGTAACAGCTCGCCAACCCCCCGTATATCTCGCTCGATTGAAATATAAACCCCCTCCGCTTACACAAACTAACAATATCATCCAGCTTAGCTAACTTCGCCATATCGTCCTTTCTAACCGTAAATCACTTTTGAACTTACAACAATTGCATTATACCCCAACCCCGGCGGCTTGCAACTATCGCTCGCCGCTGCGCCAATGCTGTTGCCTATCGGGCGATTTTATAGGTCCGGGCCGTAGCCGGGCGACATCGGTCACACTTCAGCGGCAATTTCACTTGAACACCGGGCGGTTCTGTTGTATAATAGAGTTTGAAATGTCTGGTTGGGCTTGAGGTAGGAGGCGTAATGAGACCTTCGGCAATATTCTGTTTGCTTTTTCTTGCCGCGGCAAGCTGTGACGCGAGGACAATCGTCGTCGATAGCGCCGGCTACGGAGATTTCAACAACATCCAGGCCGCTATAGACGACTCCAACGACGGCGATGAAATTATCGTTACTAACGGCACATACACCGGCCCGGGCAATCGGGATATCGATTATGACGGCAGGGCTATCACCATATACAGCGCCTCCGGCCCGGACTTCTGTAGCATTGACTGCAACGGCTCCGAAGCACAGCCGCACCGCGGCTTTTACTTCCACAACGGAGAAGACGCAAATTCTGTTCTGCAGGGAATAACCATCAAAAATGGATACGCCTCCAGCGCCGCCGGCATCGCCTGCGTGGACAGCAGCCCGACCATTATCGATTGCAGAATAATCGACTGTACCGCCGTCTCGGCCGCAGGCGGCATCTACTGCAGCGGCAGCAGCGCACCAACCGTACTGCAAACAAAAATCTCAGGCAATTCGGCTCAGTGGGGAGCCGGCCTGTACGGCTGTGCCGGCTCGTTCGAACAATGCGAAATTACCGCAAACATTGCCCAATCAGGCGGCGGCGGGCTCTATGACTGCTCCTGCTCGCTGAAAAATTGCACGATAAGCGGCAACCGCGCCTCCTTCGGCGCCGGCCTCGGATACTGCCACCTCGGCCCCGCATCCAACTGTCTGATTTCCGCCAACACCGCGGACGCTAACGGCGGCGGTGTCTTTTTTAGCGATATCACTCTCGAAAACTGCACAATCACCGCCAACCGCGCCTTCGATTCAGGAGGCGGAATATGGCGCTCTTCAGGTCTTATCGCCAACTGCATTATCTGGGACAATAACGCACCGTCCGCTCCACAAATTTACGACAGCACCACGCCTGTTTATAGCTGCATCGCCGGCTCGGGCGGCGCCGGCCTCGGCAACATCGACCTTGACCCCTGTTTCGTCTCCCCCGGCCACTGGGACACAAACGGCACGCCCGACGATGCAAACGACGATGTCTGGCTCGACGGCGATTATCACCTCAAAAGCTATGCCTACCGCTGGGATGTCAATTCTCTCTGGTGGATATGGGACGACAATTCGAGCAGGTGTATCGACGCCGGAAATCCCGGCTGCGACCTTGCCGATGAGCTCTTGACCGTACCGCCGGACCCGCAAAACGAATGGGGACATAACGTCCGTATCAATATGGGCCGCTACGGCGGTACCGCCCATGCCTCTATGGCGCCATACGACTGGTATCTACTCTGCGACTTGACCAACGACCTCAAGGTCGATATCGACGATTTGAAACCCTTCGCTGATTACTGGCAGCAAAACGGCGACTGTGTACCCGCAGACCTCAACCGCGACCGCTCAGCCGACTTTCGCGACTTCGCCGTCTTTGCAGGACAGTGGGATATGAATGTCCTGCCCCCGACGCCCCCGCCTCCGCCGAACGATACCACCCCGCCGGCCCCGGAGCCGAACTTCATCATCAACCCCGATTTTAACACCGTCAATCCCGCCGACAATTCCCTCAGCGGCCAGTACAAAATCGGCCAGGATTGCTGGCATAAAATCGTCGCCGGCGTCGCAGACATAACAGACGACAGCGGCGGAGAAATCGAGATAAAATTCATCTGCCTCAGCAATGCCGGTTTCAACAGCATATCTGTCCCGCAGTTCGGCTCCGATATCGCCGACCCCGAAGGCAACTGGACTATAACATACGACACCGGCCATATAATCTACGATGTCTATGTAACCTACGGCGGCATCGGCACAACCCTGCGATGGAAGGTCTGTGCCTACGACCCATCGGATAACGAGGCCTGCTCCACCGTCCACACAATCGGCCCCCCGCCCCTCTGGCCCCCTTAATCCTGCACCGCCCTTTAACACTACCAATGTCCTTTCACATCCTCACGCCCGAGGCAACCCCGAAGTTTACCCGGCGCTCCGTTTGACCGGGCGTAAGGGGGTTGCACACGCAAGGCTGGATTTTGTCTCCGGACAGGCGGTCTTATTGCTTGACAGGCGGATAGAAACCGGGGAAAATTGGGGCGCTGCGGAAGGATGAAAGACATTAAATAATGAAATTAAAAGCCGCTTTGGAAAGGTCGGCTTTGAAGTACAGGGGTAAAAAATGGATTACATTCAACTGAAAACTGCCATAGAACGATTCGGCGAGATGCTTATGGCCTATCGCGATAATGCTAATCGTCCGCCGCTGGAGCAGGAGGCGGTTCAGGATTCGCTGATTAAGCGGTTTGAATATACCCTCGAAGTCGCCTGGAAAACCTGCAAACGGCATCTGGAAGAGGAAGGTTTTGCCGAAGCAGCCAGTGGCAGTCCCAAGTCGATTATTCGGCTGGCGGCGCAGAGGAATATGATCAACAACCCCGAGCAATGGTTTGGCTATCTGCGATTTCGACAGGATACCTCGCATGACTATTCCAGCGACAAGGCCGAAACCGTGCTGGATATCGCCGATGATTTTTATAAGGACGTAGCTAATCTCTATGAGGAGATGGCCGGTGAATCCAGCCGATCTTAAAGCCCTTGCCGAACAGGTCGCAATCTCTGTCCGTCATTTGCGTTATCTGCTCGAACAGATAGAATCATATATACCAAAAGCAACGGTCTGGGCTTTTGGTTCCCGTATAAAATGGTCTCATCGCCCGGCCTCCGATCTGGACCTGGCCGTGCATTGCGATAAAGAAACCGCCAAAACAATATTGCCGGAGCTGATTGAGGTATTTATTGAAAGCGACCTGCCCTTTAAGGTGCAAATTCTCGATTTCAACCGCCTGCCACAGAATATGCAGGAAAATATTCAAAAAAAGTACGTCCTGCTGTATCAGCCACAGCAAGAAACACAAAGCAATCAACAATAACCCGCCCCATAGACCCCATTCCCCAACCTCCCAACTTCTAACTTCTCACTTCTTACCCCCCATTCTCACCACGCAATGAATCATAAAAAACTTGCCTTGGCAAAGCCGAGGCTTTCCTTTTCGTTTAGCCCCCGTGCCCTTGCGGCGCGGGGGTTGCCCACGCGAGGATCGCTTACCCCAAATCTCCCCCGCCTGTCAATCCCAGGAAATAGTCAATATTCGATAGTAGATATTCAATCATCCTCCCCCTCCTCCGAAGCCAGATTCTTGTCATTCCCGCGAAAGCGGGAATCCATATCTAACCTATCCACTATACGCAATCCGCAATCCGGCCCAATTAAACGCCCCCCCCACTGTTTTTAGCAAAATAGGCGACTGTAGGGCTGTTGAAAAAGTTCCTTGAAGAGCGTCTGGCCTGTGTTTTTGCACTGCCAATCGCGGCCCCTTCGGTTGTTGATAGGGTTTTTCAACAGCCCCACTGTCCCTAGTTTTCTTCCCTAGTTTTCAAATAATCAATTATCAAAAATCATTCGTCTTTCCGTCCGGGGATGGGTATAATACCAACCGCAACACCGATCGGACGAGCTAAGACAGAACGTGGAATAGCTCCCCAGTAGAGATTTGTGTGGACAGGGGGGCCGCGTTAGAAAACGGAAAGC
>CAYMYK010000125.1:0-3589 GCA_964394625.1 uncultured Pirellulales bacterium | reverse complement strand
GTAAACTAAGATTTCCGGTGGGCCGTAGATTTAGTAGGTGACTGGCTGTGGTTTTTCGATCAAAAGGAGCTAGCAATGATTGAGTCATGGTTTCTCGAACCACTAGGCGCTGGTGCCGTAGTATTTCTGGCTGTTCTACTCGGTGTAAGCGCTCTCTTGGCTCTCCTCCACATGGGGAGAGTGCGCTCGGCCGATGATTTTCTTATCGTTGGACATAAGGCAAAATGGTATGATCTTCTCGCCTCTCAAGTGGGATATTATATGAGCATGGCAGCTGGTGTCGCCCTGATACCGGCGCTTACGTATGAATTCGGACCTATTGCCATATTGTTGGTAATGGGATACTTCATCAGTGCTATCGCAAGTTATTGGATGTTGCTCAGCTCTACAAAAGTCCAATCTTATCTAACCGCTGGCAACTATGGCTTGCCTGGTTTCATTTCCTCCGGTTTTCCAACGGGCACAGGAGGAGCAGCGATTGGGAGCTTCGTGGCCATAGTGATGGCGTTTATCTATTGGGGACTCTTCGGCGTCGAGATTGTTGTTCTCGGTAATGTTTTTGAAGTTGTCTTCCCCGGACAACCGACTTTTTCTATTGTGCTCGTCGTAAGCGTCATTGTTGTTGCCTACGCGAGTCTGGGGGGGCTTCTCGGTACAATGCGAACAGATGGTCTTCAGACGGTCATTCTAATTGTTATCATTCTCTACTTCACGTTTGCCCATATCCCTAATGACTACGTATCGATCCTTCTCTCACGAGATGTGTTCCAAGTTCGAGATGGAGTGCCATTGGGCAACGTTATCGGGCTGGGGCTTAGCGCAGTTCTTCTTGGGATAGGATACCTTATTCCGCAACAGGATGCTTGGTCTCGCGTATCCGCTGTCTCGCGGCACGAGAGCCCGTCACGCAGTCGGTGGATCCTTATGCTGAGCCTCTTAGCACTCATTCCGTCCGCAGCCATAGGCTTGTGGGGGCTCTTTATGTTCTCAATAGATCCGGGCCTCTCATCCGCGAAAGAGATTGAGACAATCCCAGGCTTGGTGATAAAACACTTATCCGGAAAGGCTCCAGTAGGCCTCCTAATCCCCTGCTTTGTGGCTGTCGCAATTTCAACAGCCGACACGGCTTTGCTCACATGCACACAGGCAATCGCCACATTGAACAGAAGGTGGGTAAACTCCGTTAGGAAATGTCGGGTCTGGACAGCAATCTTTGGACTATCTGGAATACTGATAGCCGTTTGCTCACCTAGGGTTGTTGATGCCATTTTTGGGCTGGGTGCCATACCGCTGGCATTCATACCGCTGATTCTCTGGGTGGCACTCGGAAAGAAAGCGACAAAAACCTGGCCTGCCGTCGCAATCCTGATCTGGGGAGTAGGAATGGGTATCGTGATTATCGTTGTCGGTGGAGAGTTTCGCAATTTTGGACCAGTTATCCTTCTTGTTGTGGCGTGCGTCCTGTATCCGGTCTTGCAGGCGATACAAGTAAGGAGAAAGAAATGAATCCTTTCGTTTTAACGCTCGGGTGCCTTTTGGCCATCATTCTGACAGGAATCCGCATCTTATGGCAGATCTTTCTGAAGCGCCCGACGTTCATAGTGGAATACCGATTAAGGGAGAAGCTGGCCCGTGATGCACGCCGGACAATGGTGGAGAGAATTTGCACAGGGCCGTGTGAGAAAACCGATGAAACAAGGGAAAGTGTTGTTGACGTCGTTTTGGCGCAATGGTTACAGGAGGGAATACCCCCTTGGCACCGATGGGGGGGTGCGGTCCGATGGTTCTTGAGACTCGAAATCCTCAACGTTGCGTCAATTGTCATGAGCGTCCCGATACTCCTTGTACTTTTGGTCTTCTCTCCCTTCATGCCTGAGACTGGCACTGCCATGGCGGGCTACTGCGCAGTAGTGTTGTCGTCTACCGTTTTTGTTTCCATGGTAGTCACTCTTTTCGCGGGATTTTGCTGCATGAAACTACATGAGAAACGGACGACTGACATTGGGGAAAAATAGGGACGGCCATTTATTTACGGTGGCAGAAAACGGTGGCTGTTCCTAATAAACGGTAAACGAAATAAAAAATCAGCTAATGACACAATGGCAAAGAAGAATAAAAAAGGTCTTGTTGTCGGCCTGTTTCCTGATCAATACAATATCGGAGATCCACGATTGAATAAGCCTGTCTGCCATCGGCAGATTAGAAATGGCGAAGTAACTGGCTCTATGTTGCTACAAGATCTTGATACCTGCCCAGTTGATAGGAACAGAGAAATTACCTATTTCTGCCCTAACAATATAGCAATATTATTATCAGTTAACTCCAAGTCCCTTCAGAAAGCTAAAGCTCTGTATTGTGAATTTTTTCAGAATCCATCAATCGAGTTTGAACTGAAGAAAATTGAAGGGGACAAGAAGACATTTCTCAATACAATATCGAGCAGAGTTTGTGATTATATCGAATGCATTCAGACAGCAATCGTTTTCGGCTATACTGCGTTAGAGACATTTGCAAATCTCAGCATACCCGACGAGTACACGTATGAAGCGCGGAGCAGTTCCAAAGGGATAAAGGAAACATACGACAAGAAGGCTATAGAGCGGTGGTTGAGTCTTAAAATTAAGTTTCAATATGTTCTAAAAGACGTATATCAAACCAAGAAACCAGAACGTCAGAAATGGTGGGGCTATTTTTCAGATCTAGAAAAGTATCGAAATGATATTATTCACCAAAAAACCATCAATAGCACAGGTCTTTATAAGGCATATTTCAAAAAGACTATTTTCCCAATTTGTGAATCTCCCGTGTCAATTATCAGATTTTTCTATGAGGCACATGCACAGAATAACAGAACTAATCCAATATGGCCTTGGCTTATGAATGAGAAAAACTATTTTCCAATCAATACCCAATACGATTCAAGAAGATTTGAAGTAATCGGAAATATACATGAAGGAATCAAGAAATAAGAGAAATAGGGGACAAAAATAAAAATAGGAAAAATAGGGAAAATAGGGGACAATGGGGCCGTTGAAAAACCCTGTAAACAAAAAAACAACCTGCGTTTTCAGGCCGGAATCAGGGCTAAAATTCTCATTACGCCACTTTTTCAACAGCCCCACAACCACCTATTCTTCTTCTCCATTCTAATTCCTTCATCGATTTCAACCAAGCTTCATCGAGTATATCGCCCCTTCGCCCGGCAAACAGCCAGTCATTTCAATGCCCCGAGGTCCCTCGGCGGTCTCCGCGATCTCTGCGGTTAATGAGAAGTACGACCTAATCCGTGCCCAAATAATACCTAAATAGCCCGGGATTGCAAGCCCTTTTTACTCCTTAAAATTTACCCGCCGAAGGCGTGATTTCCCCGCTCTCCACAGTGAACAGAAATCTTGCTAATCCTGGCTAAAAAAATGAATCTCTGTGTCCTCTGTGAACTCTGTGGCTATAAAATTTCTTGGTGTCTTTGTGTCTTAGTGGTTAAAACTCCGTGGCTAATCCCAAAAATTCACTTGACATCTAACTTCCCATATTGTATAATACCCAGCTAACATAATAGAAAGTGAATACAGTATCCTAAACTCGGAGG
>CAYMYK010000124.1:0-8957 GCA_964394625.1 uncultured Pirellulales bacterium | reverse complement strand
GAGCAGGTCGTCAACGGCACAGATTACGAAATCTCATTCCGCGCCAAATGGCTTGCTGGTAATCCCCGCCTGAATACCCACCTTTATTATCACAGGGTAGCGAAATCGACGATAATCCAGCCATCGCAAAACAACGGTACACCGGCGGCTCAGAATAGCTGTTATGAATCGAACATAGGGCCTACCTATAACTATCTGGGCCACAGCCCCGTTGTGCCCAACGCCTGGCAGACAGTGACTGTGACAACCGTAGCCAAAGACCCTGACGCAATAAGCTTCTGTAAGCTCTGGTGGAGGGTTGACGGCGGTGCATGGAGTAGCGCGACGATGACCAATGCGGGAAGCGGCAAGTACACCAAAACCATCTCCGGCAAAGCCGCCGGCACCGTCGTTCAGTTTTATATCGAAGCAACCGACGGCGCCGCCACTTCATACTATCCGGCGGCAGGGGCCGATTCACGGGCACTCTATAAGGTCAACGACGGCCAGGCCGCCTCTAATGGCCTGCATAATTTCCGAATTATTATGCTCAGCGACGACTACGATGCGCTAAACGATGTTACAAACCGCTACACAAATCACTATATGCCATGTACGGTTATTTACGACGAATCAAAGGCATTTTACAATGTCGGTGTTCATTTCAAAGGTTCACTGTTTACGCGGAGCAAACCTGAGCCGGGCCGGCGCGGCTGGAAGGTCGAGTTCGACAGTGATAATTTGTTCCGCGGTGTTCACAGTGTAGTTGCCATCGACAGGGCCAGTTCCGGCTGGTGTGGAAATGAGCCCACAAGGGAAATCTTCGTCAAACACATTCTCAACCACTGCGGAAGCATATCGAGCCAGTATGACGACCTGATCAAAGTCATGCCGCCGCCCGATACCGGCAACTACAGCTACGCCCAGCTCCAACTGGCGCGGTTCAGCGACCAGTACCTCGAGTCCGCTTTCACCGACGGCGACGACGGCATGCTCTTCAAACAGGAAGCAATCTACTACCCCCTGAAAACTGTCGATGGCGACCCTGAAAGCCTGAAACTTCACCGAAATAATCCAGGCGACGAAGCAGCCGACGGGCCGGGTTTTCCTATATATGACTGGGGTGACAGCCCCGAGGACTACCGCGGCACGTATTTTGTCAGGAACAACCGTGACCGCGACGACTACAGCCGTCTTATCGAAATGTGCAAAATGTTCTCGCTCCAGTACGAGACATTCCTGGCAGAGGCCGAACAGACACTCGACCTCGACCAGTGGCTCCGTGCCTATGCCTGGACAGGCGTCGTCTGCTCCTTCGACAACTACTTCGGCTCACACACGCCGCACAACCACTATTTCTATATCCGCCCGGCAGACAACAAAGTCGTCTTCCTGACCTGGGACAACGACTTCCACTATGAGTGTGCTTCGTGGCATCCGGACCCCTGGGAGCTGAAGCGGTGTGGAAAGATGAACAACCATGTCCTCAACATCGAACCCAAGTACGACCGCGTGTACTTCGGACACATACACGATATCATATCAACCACTGCCAACGCATCGTACCTGACCTACTGGGCCAACCACTTCGGCACGCTCATCGGCAACGAGGATTTCGCACACTATCTCGATTTCCAGGTTGAACGCTCCGATTGGATTCTCACAACGCAATTGCCTGCCGTTGTCGATTTTGAAATCACCACCAACGGCGGCAATAACTTCTCCACGTCGAGCAGCTCGGTTGTCATCGAAGGCACCGGCTGGATTAACATCCGCGAAATCCGCCTCACCGACCGCCCCGAGATACCCGAATTCGAATGGCTCGATATCCAAACGTGGCAAAATACAATCCCCCTCGAACCCGGCCCCAACCTTCTCGAATTCACCGCCTACGACTACCAGGACAGCCAAATCGCCGCCGACAGCATCATCGTTACAAGAAATTAGCGCTTCCCAGGCCCGGTAACCGTCTTGTCAATCCCCCGCAACCGCTCAAAAACCGCATCAGGGCAAGTCTAAATGTCCTTTCAATTCAGGCGAGCATTGACTTAGCTATCGGTTTTTGCTAAAATTATGCATAGGGAAATGCAGAAATGTTTCTTTCAAAGGGGGCACGTTTGAACACTAAGTGCCGCAATTTGCCCCGCAAAACCCGCGAGGAAGGGACAACAAAAGTGCCTGAGTGCATAAGAGCTGTGTTGCTGTCGCTGTTATTGAGTGCTGTTGTGGCCGCCGCTCCCTGCCCTGTCGGCGACCTGAACGAAGACTGCACGGTCAATATATGGGATATGAGCGTATTTGCCGACCAGTGGCTGGACCCTTCCGGCTGTTCCGGCCCCGGCTGTGCCGACTTTGACGGTATCAACAGAGTTAACTCCGCCGACCTCGCCGTCCTCAGCCGCAACTGGCTCCAAACCGGTAACCCGCTTGTTATCAACGAATTTATGGCCTCAAACAGCGACCAGAGCGCTATCACCGACCCGCAGGGCGAGTACGATGACTGGTTCGAGCTCTATAATGTGACCGCCCAGGCCGTTGACATAGGCGCAATGTTCGTTACAGACGACCTTTCGGAACCCGACAAATGGCAGATTCCCGGCGATGCACCTGCCCAGACGACTATTGCAGCACACGGCTATCTTGTCCTCTGGGCGGACGGCGATACCAATGATGGGCCGCTCCACGTCGATTTCAATCTCCGCATGAGCGGCGAGGAAATTGGCCTGTTTGAGCCCGACGGCAGTACGCCGCTCGACACCGTTACATTCGGCGCACAGATAACCGATTTTTCCTATGGCCGTTATCCCGATGCAGAAAACAACTTCTGGTTTCTGAGTACGCCGACACCGGGGAGCGAAAATGCGGGACCTATTGCTCAATCACCTCAGTTCTCCCGCACCGGCGGCGTCTTCACGGCGCCGTTTTCACTTCTCCTCACAGCCGACTCGACCCAGGCGGTTATCCGATACACGCTCGACGGCTCGGTGCCGAACGAGACATCCGGCCAGTTCTCCACACCGATACTAATCAACCAGACCACGCAGGTCAGGGCACGTGTCTTTGAGACAGGACTGCTGCCAAGCCCGATAGTCAGTCACACATACGTCGAACTCGACCCGGATATGGAAGCTTTCAGCTCGAATCTACCTATCGTCATTGTCGAGACATTCGGCCAGTACATCGACCCCTGGCCTATCGACTACATCTATCATCCAACATCCACGATTTTCATAGACACCAACGATGCAGGCCGGGCCACTATCACTGACAGCCCGGACTTCGCAGGCAGAGTCGGGATGCACGTCCGCGGACACAGCTCCAGAGGGTGGCCGAAAAGGCAGTATAAGCTCGAAATCTGGGACCAGGACAACGACGACATAAGCGCCCCCCTGCTGGGCCTGCCCGAAGATTCGGACTGGGTGCTCTACGCGCCGTATTCCGATAAGACACTTTTGCGAAACGTCCTTGCATACCGGTGGTTCGGCGAGCTCGGCGAGTATTCTGTCAGAACCAGGTTCGTCGAATTGTTCATGAACGAAAACGGCGGGCCAATTACCTGCGGCGACTTCAATAATGTGGACCCCTGCGAGCCGTTTGATTACGAAGGTGATTACAAAGGCGTCTATGTCCTCGTCGAGAACATCAAACGAGGCGAAGACAGAGTGGATGTCACGGCCCTCAGTCCCAGTGACGGTACCGAACCCAATATCACCGGCGGATACATAGTCAAAATCGAACAGCCCAGAGGTGAGCCGTACGACCCGATATTTTCAGCGGGCGGCGTCGATAACTGGTCGATGGTCTATCCAAAGCCCGATAGAATCACCTCCGCCCAGCAAACCTGGATCGAGGACTACTTCGATACCGTCAACTCAAGTATATGGGCCGGCGCCTACGAAGATAACATCGAGACCTGCTCCTTCGTCAACTACCGCATTATGGTCGAGCTGGCCAAGAACAACGAGGAATTCGTCTTCAGCACTTATTGCTACAAGGACCGCAACGGGAAACTGTTCTGGGGGCCGCTCTGGGATTACAACATCACCCTCGGAAACATCAACTATGGCGATTGCTGGAATACGGCCGGTTACCACGGGACACGCGGCTGGGGATGGTGGGGTTCGCTCTTCAACCAGGGCAAGTTCCAGTTAGATTACGCCGACCGATGGTTCTACGCTCGCAAGAACACATTGAGCTCTGCCGAGCTGATGACCGACATCGACTACTACACCAATCTGCTTGATGAAGCACAAATCAGAAACTACCGGCGCTGGCCCGTACTTGGAATATACCTCTGGCCCAACCCCGACTGGGGTGTGAATGAAACCCCCTGGAATAATCCCCCGACAACGTATCAGGGTAACATCGACTGGATGAAGGACTGGATTTCCGACCGGCTTGCCTGGCTCGACCAGAACGTCGATTATGCACCCCCGCCGCCCGTCATCTATGTAAACGGCCAGCCCAATGACGGCGGTTATGCCCAAACCGGCGATACGGTGACAATGTCCGCTCCGGCGGGCACTATCTTCTATACTACCGATGGAAGCGACCCAGGCCCATACGGCAGCAGTGAAGGCACAACACTTGTCGCCGAATCCGATGCAAAGAAGGTGCTTGTCCCGACCGGCGATATCGGTAACGGCTGGAAGGGCGGCAGCGAGCCATACGACGACTCCGGCTTCAACAGCTCCACATTCGTTCCCGACAAATCAGGCGGCGTCGGATACGATAGAAACCCTACGTATGAAGACTACATCTCATACGACGTTCGCTCGGAAATGGACGCCATTTGCGGTTCATGCTATATCCGAATTCCATTTGCTCTCAGCACAGAACAGTTGGCCGATATCACCACACTGACTCTCAAGCTGCGCTACGATGACGGATTTGTCGCGTACATCAACGGCGTCAAAGCCGCCGGTGATAACGACCCGGTCTCTCTGCTGTGGGACTCCGAGGCAACCGCTCTTCACGATGACGGCGCCGCTGTCGTATTCCAGGATTTCAATATCTCCGACCGCATCGGCGACCTCCACGCCGGAACCAACATCCTCGCAATACAGGGACTGAACTATCCCAAGTCCAGCTCCGATTTCCTTATCTCCGCCGAGCTAATCGCCGGCGAAAAAAACGAGTACACCGAATACATCACGCTCGCCTCGACGACCCGTATCAAAGCCCGGTTCCAGAACGGCTCCACCTGGTCCGCCCTTAACGATGTCACATACGCCATCGGGCCGGTTGCGAAAAACCTGCGCATTACCGAAATAATGTATCATCCCAAAGACACGAATGACCCCAACGACCCAAATGCCGAATACATCGAGCTGCAGAACATCGGACCGAATACCCTCAACCTGCGCTGGGTGCGCTTTACCGATGGAATCAGTTTTACGTTCGGCTCCGTCGATGTCCCCGCAGGAGGCCACGTCGTCGTCGCTGCAAACGAAGATGTATTCGAATCCGTTTACGGCACAGACGTCAACGTGGCCGGTCAGTACTCCGGACGGCTCGACAACGGCGGCGAAAAAATCAAGCTCGAAGATGCCCTCGGCAACGTAATTCAGCAGTTCGAATACGATGACGACTGGCGCAAGTGCACCGACGGTGACGGCTTTTCGCTTACTATAATTGACCCCAACACACCGGACGTGAACAGTTGGAGCTGCAAGAACGCCTGGCGCCCGAGCGCCTATACCGGCGGCTCGCCCGGCGCAGACGATTCCGGCATCGTCCCTGACCCAGGCGCGATTGTAATAAACGAAGTATTAGCCCATTCGCACGCCGCCGCCCCGGACTGGATTGAGCTGTATAACACTACAGCCGGCGACATCGACATATCGGACTGGTTTTTAAGTGACAGCGATAATAATCTTAAAAAGTATGAGTTTGCCCCCGGAACCGTCATCGCAGGCTACGGCTATCTGACGCTCTATGAAGACGTCAACTTCGGCGCACTTGCCGCCGACCCGGCCCGACTCACACCATTTGCACTGAGTGAAAATGGCGACACCGTATATCTGACCTCCGCTCAGGCGGGAGAATTGACCGGATACCGACAGCAGGAAGACTTTGGCCCGTCCGAGAGCGAAGTGGCGTTTGGTCGTCACCTAAAGAGCACGGGTACATATAACTTCGTTGCTATGAATATGAACACGCAGGGTGGCTTGAATGCCTATCCGAAAATCGGCCCCGTCGTTATCAGCGAGATTATGTATAATCCCGACCGTTTCCCCGGCGGCTCCTACGACCACGACATGTATGAATACATCGAGCTGAAAAACGTAAGTGCGTCCCAGGTGACGCTGTATGACTACACTGTGAGCGAGCCGTGGAAATTCACCGACGGCGTCGAATTTACATTCCCGGCCCCACCGAACGAGGTAACAATACCGGCCGGCGGCTACCTGCTGGTCGTCAAAAATCCCGATGCGTTCAGCTCACGATACTCCGCTCCGGGTAATGTCGAAGTCCTCGGCCCCTACGATGCCCAGTTGAGCAATGGCGGCGAGAAACTCGAAATAGCTCTGCCCGGCGACGTGGATGACTATGGCATTCGTCAGTATATCCGCATCGACAGGGTCAACTACAGCGATGGATGGCACGGCGATGATTGCTCGGGACCCGACCCGTGGCCCACTGAACCTGATGGCCGGGGATGTTCGCTCACAAGGACTTATCCCGACCTCTACGGAAACGACCCCAATAACTGGCTCGCCGGCTCCCCGTCGCCCGGCTGGTAATATCTCACTCCCCGACCGCTAACTTTCACTCTTTCCTATAGTGCTCCCGGTTGAAATGCCCCGTTCGTTCGCGGGTAAGTAACTTTAGTACTATAACTTAAAATCTCACTCGCGGGAATTTATTACCCTGAAGGGTATAATAACGCGGTCGAGACCATCAGAAACCGCCGCCGTCTCCTCACAATCCCGCTCGGCAGTTGATAACTTCTCCCATCGCTTAACCTCAAACGTCTCGGACGCCGGGCTACTTCTTGAAATTGAATACGTCGTCCCTCGTGCCGTACCTGCCGTCATAGCCGGCACATATCAGGATATACTCCTCCTTCTTGTACGGCGTCGGAATCGTTATGACGTCTTCGTTCTGTATCAGTCTGTAGAATTCCGTGGGGATCTCAATCGGATGAAACTGCTGTTTCGGATCCTCCCAGGGCAGCCCGAGTGCAATCAGATCCATATTATCTCGGTAATTGTAGATGTTGTCCGGATTGTCGGGGACATTAACATCGTGGACCAGCTTGCGTACATCGGCCCTGTAGTACAGTACGGGCATCCCGACCTTCTCGCCCAATTGGGCGCCTGAGCTTATCCGTGTCCGTACAAACACGTCACACAGTACCGCGTTTGGATACAGGAGAGGGTCCGTCTCAAAGGGCCCGATACTTCTGCTGAACATCTCGGCCAATTTGGCCCTCCCGACAGCGTCGTTCTCCAAGTACTTGATGCGCTGCCCTATGTTGTATTTCTCTGCTGCACCGAGGCCGCTCGAAAGCGTCTCAACTGACAAGTCAAAGATATATAGAGGATTACCAAGCACATCTTGGCCGTCCGCGTGGAACACCGAGTTCTCGTGCAGACCCATTCCGTCTTGGCCAATCATCGCCTCGGCTAATTTCATCGCGCCGCAATAGGGCTGGCATGGGTCCGTATCGAACTGGCTCGAATCCGGATACGCATCGTCGTGGTCGTCCCGGTATTCCTCGAGGGCCTTTTCGATAGCATAAAACTGCGCTCTTTGCTCCACCTTCTTGGCGAACCGCCTTACCCTGTTCAGGGCCGGTACCATGATGCTCATCAGGATTATGATAATGCTCATAACCGTCAGCAATTCGACAATGGTAAAACCTCTTTTTTTGCCTCTTGGCTTCATTTTATTCTCCTTAAAACCCAAAAATTATGACTATTTCGGCCCTGTCACCATTCAAAACGAGGGCTATTTTCAGTTTACCTTATAGGCCCCGGCCTGTCAAGCCAAATTTCTCATTTTCCTTCACACCTCGGCTCCAAAACCCTTTTCCTTATTATCACGGCCCAGGCGGCAGTTATGTTATTGCTCAATCCAGAGCCAGTCGTATGCAAGTTTGAGCGCCTCCTGTTCATCGACGATTCCGTCGCCGTTCAGGTCGGTATCGCCGGGACCCGCCCACTGGGCTGCCATCAGGCAAAAGTCCTTGAAGTCAACCACGCCGTCGTCGTTGAAGTCTGCTGTGAGGTTTCCGGCGAGCTGCCTAACGGCCTGGAGCTTGTAATTTCGGTCGGGAATGGAAATATCGTCGGTTGCTCCCCAGGCGCCCCATCGGCTCCAGGCGCCGTAGAGGACGAAGTGGTTGGTCATGTTGCCGCCGAGGGCGAGCCAGCCCTGGTCGTGGTTGTATTTCAGTATGTCGAACGCGCGTGGGACACGGTGCATGGTTATCTGGTTATCGAGATTAATATGGGCGTCACAGCACGGGGTATGGTAACCGGCTTCGTATGCGACACAGCCGCCGGCAAGCTGCCATGTTGCAGCGGTGTCCACCCACTGCTGACGCAGCGATATGTCGGAGATGATGTTGTCTCGGCAGGCGTCGAGAAGCTCATCTACTGTGCCGGTCTCAATAACCGGGTCGGCGCCGAAGTAGTTGGTGGTGGCGAGGGCGTATATCCAGGTCCTGGGCGGGCCGTATGTGCTCTGGATATAATCGAGCATATCGAACATATTGTTGGGGACACAGCCGTCGAGGCAAACGTGATGGCCAGCGAGGATGACCTTGATTCGGTTATTCAGCGAATCAGGACCGAATACGTCCCCGAATTTCAGGGCCATATTGATAACGCGGCGGGCATAGTTGCGGTTCGCCTGAATGCCGAGCGCCGCCGCCTCATCCACATTCCAGACACCGCACGAGAAGCCGGTATTCCAGACCTCGTTGCTGAGCTCGACGTAAATGTCGATGGAAGCGTCGAGATTGTCTT
>CAYMYK010000123.1:0-9015 GCA_964394625.1 uncultured Pirellulales bacterium | reverse complement strand
TTCCCGGGCAGGGGCGAGCCGGACGGGTACAAAAAACTCGGCGACTGGGACTGGGAGAGCGGCTTTTATTACGACCCGATAGAAAAGGCAGAGTATATTCGGGATTTGAATCTTCGTGCGATGTACGGGGCGTGGGACTGCCTCAAGAATATAGACAAGGTATATCCTAATTATAAGATTGAGTGGGCGGCGTTTGTTGCGGGCAAGCGCGAGTCGCGCCGGCTGATGGGCGATGTTGTCCTGAGCAAAGAGGATTTGACGACGGCCAGGGCATACGAGGACGGGTGCGTGCCGACGAGCTGGGATATCGATTTGCATCTGCCGGCGAAGAAGTATTCGGCGGGGCCCGGCAAGGACGCATTTATTGCCAGGGATTATCACACGAAATACAAGAGGCCTTACTGGGTGCCGTATCGGTGTCTTTATTCGCGGAATATATCGAATCTTTTTATGGCGGGCAGGGACATCTCGGTTACGCATGAGGCGCTGGGCTCGGTTCGTGTGATGCGGACGACGGGGATGATGGGCGAGGTTGTCGGAATGGCGGCTTCTATCGCGATTGAGCAGAAGACAACGCCTCGCGGGGTCTATGAAAAGCATCTGCCTAAGCTGCAGGCATTGATGAAGAATGGTGCAAAAAGAAAAGCAAAGGCCGGAACGGTTCTGCTTTTTGATTTCGAAAGCAAGCTCGCGAAGGGTCGGATTACGAGTGAGCGCTGCGCTGCGGAGGTGAGGGACGGCTGGCTGGTTGTTTCAGCGGCAGAGCAGCCGGGTTCGTTGCGGGAGCATCCACGGGTGGAGTTGAGACCTGTGGAGGGGCCATGGAATCTTTCGGGTTGTTCGCAGGTTTTTGTTGATGTGAAGAATACGAGCGAGAAGGATATTTGTGTAGTTTTGGCGGTTAAGAACGCAGGCGGTGACATGTGGTCGGGCAGCAGTGTTGCCGGCAGCGTTATTGGGGCGGGTAAGAGCAAGACGGTTTGGGTGTATCTTATGCAGGGGCCTTGGCGGTTTGACAAGAATATCGAGTTGAACGGTATGCGTCGCGGTCCTGGCGAGCGGACCGCTTTATCGGCGGAGAATCCGCTCGACCCGGCGAAGGTGACGGCGGTGGATATTGTAGTTGTAGCCGGGGTAGCAAGGCTTGAGATAGATAACGTTAGGGCGGGCGGTGAGGTTGTCGAGCTAAGTTCCGATACCTTTATTCCGTTTATTGACCGGCTCGGTCAGTTCGCGCACGGCGACTGGCCCGGCAAGATACACAGTGAGCCGGAGATGCAAGCTCGCAGGAGTGCGGAGTCGGAGGAGCTTTCGGCTCGACCCGGGCCTGCTGGATGGGACAAGTACGGCGGCTGGGCGAAGGGGCCGAAGCTGGAGGCGACGGGATTTTTCCGGGTAGCAAAGCATGAAGGCAAGTGGTGGCTGGTTGATTCTGAGGGACATTTGTTCTGGTCGCACGGGATGGATTGTGTTCGGATGGCGAATGCGACGCCAATCAGCTATCGTGAGAATTATTTTGAGTGGCTGCCTGAAGAAGGTTCTGTTTTTGGAGAGTTTTATGGAACGGGTAACTGGGCTCCGCACGGATTTTATCAGGGCAAGGGCGAGTACAGGACGTTCGATTTCAGCAGGGCGAATTTTTTGCGTAAGTACGGCAGCGGGTGGGAGCAAGCGAGCAGGGATATTACTCACAGGCGATTGCGAAGCTGGGGGATAAACACGATCGCGAACTGGTCTGAGGAGGGGACATATTTGATGAGGCGGACGCCTTATGTGGCGACGATAAGTTTCAGCTCGAAGACACTGGAAGGTTCGGAGGGATACTGGAGGAAGTTCTATGATGTTTTTGACGAGAGTTTCCGGGATGCTTTGCGGCAGCGGCTTGAGAAAGAGAAGGACAAGTCCATCGGCGATCCGTGGTGTGTGGGGTTTTTTGTGCATAATGAGCTTGGCTGGGGCGATGAGGTATCGCTTTCTCTGGCGACTTTATTGAGTCCCGCTGAGCAGACGGCGAAAAAAGTGTTTATTGAGGACCTGAGGACGAAGTATGGTGACATAGAGAAGCTGAATGCGGCGTGGGCCGTGAAGTATAAGAGTTGGGACGATGTTCTGGAAAGCCGCAAGCTGCCGCCACAGGAGCAGAAGTTGCCCAGGGCGAAGGCCTACGGTGATTTGACGGCGTTTTATACGAAGACGGCGGAGCGGTATTTTTCGGTTATTCGTGATGAGCTTAGGCGTGTCGCGCCGCAGCAGTTGTATTTGGGCTGTCGGTTTGCGTGGGTCAATGTTCTGGCAGCGACGGCGGCGACGAAGTATTGTGACCTCGTCAGCTACAATCGGTATGAGTACAGTATTGAGCGAGAGGCCCTGCCGGGGGGAATCGACAAGCCGATAATAATTGGAGAGTTTCATTTTGGCGCGCTCGACCGGGGTCTGTTCCATACGGGCCTCAAGCCGGTGATGAATCAGGCGGAGCGGGCGGCGATGTATAAGTATTACGTGCGGGGCGCGCTTCGGAATCCGTATATCGTGGGTACACACTGGTTTCAGTACACCGACCAGGCGACGACCGGGCGCGGCGACGGGGAAAACTACCAAATTGGTTTTATCGATATATGTGATACGCCTTATGCCGAGATGATTGAAGTTTCTCGCCAAATCGGCTACAATCTTTACGAGTATCGGCTGGAGCATTAGGGGGACATGAAGAGAGATTCGCGCAGAGTCCTGTTGTGTGGTATTGTTCCGGTCTTGTTGGCCTCGCCGGTTTGCGTTTGGGCCGATGAGGCATTTGAGCAGGCGTTGGAGAATGGGCGGTTGGCGAATGAGGGATTTGTGCGGTGTAAGAGGTATGTGGAGGGGTGGCTTGAGCAGGCGGATGCGAGGACGGGGCTGATTCCCATCAACCTTACGAAGGCCAGGGACCTGTGGAATGCTCAGGACAGTGCGGCGGACAACTATCCGTTTATGGTTTTGACGTGTGCAATAATTGACCGCGGGATGTTCGATGGACGGATGCTGGAGATGCTGCGGACGGAGGAGAAGCTGACGTCGCGGGTTGGGCCATTGCCGGATACGTATTCGTTTTCGAAGCAGGGTTTTGCCGACGACAAGCCGAGAATCAGCAAAGTGATGTTCGGGTCGAGTGAGTATATCAAGGATGGGCTGCTTCCGTTAACGGAATGGCTGGGGCAAAGTGAGTGGTCGAAGCGGATGATTGCGATATTGGATGGGATGTGGGAGGAAAAACCGGTTGATACGAAGTGGGGCAAGATAGTATCGCGCAACGTGGAGGTGAACGGGGAGAGCCTGCAGGTGCTGAGCCGGGTCTATTGGATGACCGGAGATGAGAAGTATTTAGAGTGGGCGATACGGTTGGGGGATTACTATCTGTTGGGTGAGCAGCATCCAACGCGGAATTTCAAGGAGCTGCGGCTGCGGGACCACGGGTGTGAGGTGCTATCGGGTTTGTGTGAGCTGTATGCAACGGTTCATTTTGCCAGGCCGGCGAAGAAGAAAGAATACGAGAAACCGGTGCACGAAATGTTAGACAGGATACTGGAGGTGGGGCGCAACGCGGATGGGCTTTTCTACGATTGGATGAATCCTAAGACGGGCGAGCACAGTGAGGCGCTGGCGGATACGTGGGGATATAACCTGGACGGGTATTACACGGTGTATATGCTGGACGGTACGGAGGCGTATCGGGAGGCGGTGCTGAAGGCGCTTACGAATATTGGTAAATACAAGAGTTACCGGTGGGAGGGTGATAGTGCGGACGGGTATGCGGATTCGATTGAAAGTGCGATAAATCTGTACAATCGCGAGTGTGTAGAGTCGGTGCCAGATTGGATTGACAGCGAGATAAAGGTTATGTGGGGCAAGCAAAAGGAGAACGGCATCATCGAGGGCTGGCACGGGGACGGAAACTTTGCGCGGACGACGATTATGTATTGTTTGTGGAAGACTCAGGGGGTGACGGTCAGGCCGTGGCGGGAGGATGTTGTTTTCGGGGCGGCTCGGGAAGGAGAGACTTTGGAGATTGCGTTTCTGGCGCAGAAGGATTGGAAGGGGAAGGTGATATTTGACAGGCCGAGGCATAAGGAGTACTTGCGGCTTCCGCTTGATTGGCCGAGGATAAACCAGTTCCCGGAGTGGTTCACGGCGGAGGCGGGAAAGCGTTATGTCGTTCGGAATGTGACGGGGGGTACGCAGAAGGGCTATAAGGGCAAGGAGCTTTGGGAGGGCGTTGTGATAAGTTTAAGCGGGGGTAAATTGGTGCGGCTCCAGGTTGAGTAGCACCGGCGTCTATTTGCATATCAAAATTTTAGACTGAAGTGAGGGGATAATAATGGAAAGTGGTTCAATCCAGGATTGCCGCGCGCGCAGGAACGGTCCAAGCAATGTAGTTGAGGCAAGTAAGGTGTATGAGGTCCTTCGGCGGGTTCGGCCCGGGACGAAGGAGGATTTGAAAAACTATGTGAAGGTGTTTTTGGGCCTTGATATTCCGGATAAGAGGATATGCGCCGGGCACAACAGCCCGATGGATTACCTGTGGCACAGCTTTAACATTGACTTTGCGGGCCGAGGCAGGACGAGCGCCGATGCGGTCGTCTGGGCGAACCGCGGCGGCGGCAAGACCGAGACGGCGGCGGTGGCGACGCTGTTGGACTGCGTGTTTAAGCCGAACTGCCAGGTGCGCATATTAGCCGGCTCGGAGGAGCAGGCCGGCAGGATGTACCAGTACTTAGTCGGTTTTTTGTACGGCGGGTTCGCCCAATACCTGGCAGGGCCTGTGCGAAGCAGCGGCTGTCGATTCGTCAACGGCTCGGCGGTCGAGGTGCTGACGCAGTCGCAGGCATCCGTCCGAGGCCAGCACATTCAGAAGCTGCGCTGCGACGAGGTCGAGCTGTTCGACGAAGACGTTTTTGCGGCGGCGAAGTTCACGACGCAGAGCACCGAGCAGATTGTCGCGGGGATAGAGACGATAAGCACGATGCACCGGCCTTACGGGCTGATGCAGAGCATAGTGACATCGGCGCAGCAGCGGGCGGTGCCGGTGTTCAAGTGGTGCGTATGGGAGACGATTGAAAGGTGCGTGGGCAGGAGCTGCTCACAGTGTCCTCTGGCCGGCGACTGCGGGGGCAAGGCAAAGCGCTCGGCGGGGTATTTGAAGATTGACGATTGCATCAGTCAGATGCGCCGCTCCAGCAGGGCCGGCTGGGAGGCCGAGATGCTCTGCAAAAAGCCGAACCTCGAAAACGTCGTATTCGATGAGTTCGACCCGGCTGAGCACGTCAGGGCGGTTGACTATGATGCGAACCTGCCTTTGTACCGCTCGATTGATTTTGGGTTTGTCAATCCGTTTGTCTGTTTGTGGATTCAGGTTGCCGGTGACGGTACGATTCGGGTGTTCGATGAGTACGTCCGGCGCAGGGCGACGATTGACATACACGCCGCCGAGCTTAAGGCCCGGACGCCGGGCGGCGAGGCCAGGGTCTCGGCAACCTTTTGCGACCCTGCCGGTGCGGGAGCAAATGACGTGACCGGCACAAGCGCGGTGCGCGAGCTGCGGTCGCTCGGCATCCCGATGCGGTATCGGCGCAGCGGTATTTTAGCCGGGATTGAGCAGCTCCGCCGGGCGATTCGCTCAGGCGACGGCGGCAGCCGGCTGATTATATCGCCGAGGTGCCCCCGGCTGATTGAGGCGCTTCGCTGTTATCATTATCCCGACAACCCAAACGCCGCCGGCGCAACCGAGCTGCCCGCCAAGGACGGCGTCTATGACCACCCGATAGATGCACTACGATACTTCTTCGTCAATTACCAAAACTCCATAACTACCGGCAGCAGACGGTACTAAAAGAAAGATTTTGGACAAAACAGCGAGACAAGCCGGCAGGTAACACTACCGATTTAGGAGACATCAAGAGGGGTGTTTCTGCGCATAAAAAAACAGGACTGGGTCGGAGGGAGGGGAGAAAGCGAGATATCCCAGCCCTGTTGTTTGGCTTAACAGGCACAGATACTATTAACTTTTTCAACGTTTGGTGTGTTTGTGTAAAACTCTCACTCAAGCTTCGCTATACATTATATCAAAGATGCTGCGAGCTTGACAAGGAAAATTTTGAAAAAATTAAAATTTTTTTTTTGGCCCGCATCGAGCCGGGGGATAAGGCATCCGAGGAGGTAATCAGGCGTAAGGCGGGCAATCCGGCAAGTATATTCGCGGCTGAGCGATACGTCTTTACAGCTTGAGCAGTCGTATGGAGCGTAAAGTTGTAACGTCTTGCGAAAACACGAGTTACGGGGCGAGAAGCGGCGGCGAAAGGGCAAAAAAACTGGGCTGGGGTTCAGGAGGGAGGAGAGGAGAGAACACCCCAGCCCGTGGTCATCGTACATAAATTAGTACGGCTTTGGTTTTGAGAAGTTCGGTGTGTTCGAGCAAAAGTAAGATTATTTAACGTTTTTTGCAGTCCAGTCAAGAAGTTTTTTCAGAATTTGTTCAGAAAATCTGTTGTAGTCCTGGGGTGTGGAGAGCTGGAGGTTGTTTTTTGTGTCGAGCAGATTGTAAACCTCGCCGGCGGAGCTGACGCAGTTTCGCACGTCGTCGATATTTGCGAAGCGGTCCTGCTGTGGCGCCACGACGAGGACCGGCCTTGGCGCTATGCAGGCAAGAATGTCCTGAAAATCGCAGGGGATTCGGCTTTCGCTGTCGGCGAAGAAGCCCAGCCGGGGAATCAGCCCGTGCAAATCGTAATACCATCGAATGCCGCAGTTATCTTTGTTTGGTATGCGCAGCGGCGTAAGGCCGCAGACGCTCGCGGCGGCTGCGATGCTCTCATCGACGGCGGCGGCAAAAAGGGCGACGGCGCCGCCCAGCGAGTAGCCGGCGGCGCAGATTCGATTGGCGTCGATGATGTCGAGGTTGCCGAGTGTATCGACGGCGGCCTTTGTATCGGCCACCATTTTGCCTAACTTTGACCAGTGCGGGTAGCGCTGGTAGAAGTTGGTTCCCTCGGCGACGCGAGTGCCGAAGCCAATCTGGTCGAAGAGAAAGACGGCGCAGCCCCTGTTGATAAAAGCTGAGATTACGTCGTCTGAGTTGACGGCAAAGCCGCTCGAGTAGGAGAACTCGTGCAGCCAGATGACGACGGGCAGTTTGGCGCCGGGTTTTGTGGTTTTGCCGGCGACTTCGGCGGGGTAGTAGAGATTGCCTTCGAGGTAGTCGCCGAAGCCGTCGTATCCGCCGATGACGAGCCGGCGGATGCTGCCGCCTACCTTTGGTCGGCCGATTGTTCTTGCAAGGTAATCGCCGGAGTAGGCGCTGTCGGTGTGGGCGATATTAGCCGAGAGCTTAGGGCCCTGGTTGGTTGCGCCGGGCGGTTCGTCGCCGAGCAACCGGCGGATTTGTGCTAATATACCGGATCTTTTCCGCAGCCAGTTATTGGCGGTTTTGATTTTGCCGCCGGCGGGATTGAGCAGAAGCTCGTCGGGTGATTTTTCAGGATAGTCGGCGGGGTCGATTTTTTCGCCGCTTAGCCGACGCCATTTCTCGAAGGAATAATCGTAGAAAAGTTTGTTTTCAGGTTTTCTGTCTGAGCGGCCGAAGGCGCAGTCGAAAAAGTCGATGTAGTCCTCGATGTCGCGTGCGCTTGTGCCGTGCCTGCCCCAGCGGAAGCGGATGGCGAGTTTGTCTTCGGCGTGGAGAAACTCGTAAACCGGTTTGAGCGACTGATAGCACTGTTCGATGCCCCAGGGATTGCCCTGGTGTTCGGTGGCGGCCGAGCTCAGCATCAGCCCGCGAGGCGCGACAAGCGACATAAGCAGGTTCTGGTCGATTGGCAGCTTGTGCTCTCGGCCGATGAAGAAACGCAGCCGAGGGTGAAACCAGTTGGGAAAATTTGTAGTGATTTCGGCGATGGTTTCGTTGTCGAATGGTTCGGACGTATATCGCCAGGGGTCTCCGGCGCCGGTACCGCCCGATGATGATATGACGGCGGTGATTCTGTCGTCGAAGGCGGCGGCGAGGAGGGACTGTTTGCCGTTGCGCGAGTGGCCCGTGATGGCGATTTTTTCCTTATCGACGACACCCAGCGTGTAGAGATAATCGACGACGCGGTGCGCGCCCCAGGCGCGTCGCATAAGGCGTGTGAAGTCGTACTTGGGATACCAGATTTCGGCGTAGTTTTCAGTGTCGTCCTTGTCATCTGCTCCGGCGTAGATACAACCGATGTAGCCGCGTCTGACGGCGAGAAGCGCCCAGCCGCGGTGGTTCCACTGGGTCAGAAAGACCGGCAGCGGGCCGCTTTCAGCCGGCGGGATGAACAGCCGGGCGGTCATCTTTGCCCTGCGCTCCGGGCCGAAACGCAGCTCGACCGTGCGGACGGTTACGAGGCCGGTTTTTGTTTCGCTGAGGATTTTGGCCTCGATATTATCCGGTGCCGGCGGGAAGGTTCCTGCCTGGAAGTGTTTTAGCTGTTGTGCTATCCACCGGCGTTTCTGCCGCCACTGCTCAGTCGTTTTGACGGGTATGTTTTGACCGCCCTCATCGAGGACGAGCGGGTCGGGCAAAAAGGGGATTGAGGGCATTTTGTCGAAGTTTGGCGGCAGCTCTCCGGTGCGTTTGAGCCAGCCGGCCCAGGTGGCGTCGAGCGGTGAGACCCGGCCCCTGCCGGGCATTTCAGGCGGCAGGACCAAGCGGAGCTGCTTGAGATATTGCCGGCGGACGGCGGTGTCATCGCCTGATAGCCCTGCCTGAACCGCACAGGCGACAGAAAGCACTATGGCGGTGCTGCAAATTTCAAAACTCATAATCAAACCCTTTCAGATGTAATTGGCGGTAATACTACACCGGACGCTGCGGTTAGTATAGGTGATGAGCTTAAAAGTTGAAGCCAAAAACGCAAAGTCTATACCCCTACCCATTGTCGAGACAAAAAACGGGGGTTTTTAAGGTGGACTTATCGCCGTGTGTTAAAGCCGTTGGAACGGAGGGAGCCCGTAGGGCGACCG
>CAYMYK010000122.1:1471-9044 GCA_964394625.1 uncultured Pirellulales bacterium | reverse complement strand
GAAGTACAAATCCTGCCTGAACTTTTTCTCCTCGACAAGCCGTCCCAAATCGTGATTGGTCGCACTGATGATTCGCACGTCCACCACCACCGATTTGTGCGAGCCCACCGGAATAATAACGCCGTCCTCGATTACCCGAAGCAGTTTCGCCTGCATATTCAGCGGCATATCCCCTATCTCATCCAGAAATAATGTCCCCTTATCCGCTATCTCGAACAGCCCTTTCCTGTCGCTTGTCGCTCCGGTGAAAGCCCCCCTGGAATGGCCGAACAGCTCGCTCTCCAGCAGCGTCTCGGTCAGGCCCGCACAGTTTACAGGCCTGAACAACCTGTTCCATCTATCCGAGTTCGCGTGAATCGCCCTCGCCAAAAGCTCCTTTCCCGTACCCGATTCGCCCTCAATCAACACCGATATGTTCGTCGCAGCCACACGCCGAAGCACCTCGAATATCCCCTCTATTGCGGCGCTTGTGCCCCTGATACCCTCAAAGACGAACTGCCCCTTTTCACCGGGCCTTCTTCGCTTTTGCCTGTCCCCTCTCGAAGACCTCCGGCAGGCCTGCTCCACAACCGCTCGAAGCCGGTCTATGTCAATCGGCTTGACAAGATAATCGTAAGCCCCGCGTCTTATCGCCTCCTTGCACGTATCAATCGTGGCGTAAGCGGTAATCAGAATAACTTCCGTCTGTACCTGCTGTCTCTTGACCTCCTCCAGTATCGCCAGGCCGTCAATGTCCCCGCCCAATTTCAAATCGGTCACTATCACATCCACTTTCTCGCTCCGAACTATCTCAAGCGCATCGACGCCGTTGTAAACGGCTATGGCCCTGCCGCACAGCTTCTCCATCGCCTCGGCGATGCCGTCCGCGTGCTCTCGCTCGTCATCAACAACCAGAATCACCGTGTCCTTGCTCATCATGCCAACGACCTGTTCATCGCCCCTCCGCCGACAAGGGCAGTCTTATCGTAAAACAGCTCCCTTTACCCTCTGCACTGGCAACGCTTACCTGTCCCTTATGCGCCTCGATTATCCGCTTTGCCGTCGGCAGACCCAGCCCCGTCCCGTTGGGCCGCGAAGAATAGTACGCCTCAAAAATATGCCCCATATCGTCCTCGGCAATGCCGCTGCCTGTGTCGCAAATCTGAATCTGCGCCCGGTCGCCGTCCCGGCCTGTCCTTATCATCAGCTCTCCGCCGGAACTCATCGCCTGCTGAGCGTTTATCAGAAAATTCAGAAGCGCTTGTTTTAGCATATGAGCATCGGCCTTGCAAACCAGCGGCTCCTTATAAAGATACTGCCGAACCGTTAGTGAATGGCTGCGGGCCTGGGGAGAGTAAAAGTCAATCATCTCACTTACAATTTCGTTCACATCCACAGAGGCCAACTGCAGCTCCATCCGGTCGGCATAACGCAGAAAACTCCCCAATATCTGCTCCAGACGGTCCGCCTCCTTCAAAATTACGGCTATCTTTCTCCGTGCCCTCGCCAACCTCTGCTGCTTCTCGCCAAGCCCACCCTTGTCTGAATCCAAAATCCCTGAGTCCCCCAGCTCCTCGTCCACGAGTTTCAAATTGACCTTCATCGTCGAAAGCGGGTTCTTTATCTCGTGCGCAAGCTCACCCAGCAGCCGGCCTAATTCTTCCACCTCGTTTTTGCCGGCTGCTTCATCCGCCGAGCCGGATTGTTTTGCCGCGCCGCTCATAAGCTCACGCCTCGCACCACCGCCAAAACCTCATTCACAATCAATATCAAAAAACCACGCCGAAAAAGGCAAACATACTCCTCAATTAGCAAAAAAACAGATGCACGTCTCCTCTCCCTCACCCTTAGTCCCGCCCCCTCCCCGCAAAAAACCGAAAACAGAAACGCTTGCCCGCTTGATATTTTATTTCTTCTCTGCCGCCTCCTGCCCCGCAAGCTCGGCAAGGGCGGCCTTGCGAGAAAGCCGGAATCTGCCCTGATCGTCGATGCTCAGCAGCTTCACCGGTATCATATCGCCCATCTTGCAAACATCCTCCACCCTCTTGACAAAACCGTCGCTCAGCTCGCTGATGTGGCAAAGCCCCTCCACGCCGGGTATGAACTCTACGAAAACCCCGAAGTCTTTCACCGAAACCACCCTCGACCGGGGATATCTCCGGCCTTCCACCGGCGGCTGCGTCAGCGACTCGATAATCGCTTTCGCCGCAAGATGACCCTCGCCGCCTACACAGCTTATATATACCGTCCCGTCCTCCTCAACCTCGATAGTGGTATCGGTCTCCTCCTGAATACTCTTAATCATCTTGCCTCCCGGGCCAATCAGCTTGCCGATGAACTCCGGGTCAATCTCCACGGTCAGCAGCTTCGGTGCATAAACACTAAGCTCAGCCCGCGGCTTGTCTATCACACGGGACATAACATCCAGAATCTTCAATCGCGCCTCCCTGGCCCGCTCCAGCGCCTCGACAATAACATTCTGCGACAGACCTTCCGTCTTGACGTCAAGCTGTATCGCCGTGATACCCTCGGTTGTCCCGGCAACCTTGAAATCCATATCGCCGAAGTGGTCTTCGTCGCCCATAATATCCGTCAGCAGCTCATACTTGCCTTTCTCGTCGCTAACCATTCCAATCGATATCCCCGCTATCGCCCGCCTTATCGGAACGCCGGCGTCCATCAGCGCAAGAGAGCCGCCGCAGACCGACGCCATCGAGCTTGAACCGTTCGATTCCGTAATATCGCTCACCACCCTCACCGTATAGGCAAACTCGGCCTCGGGCGGCCTTACCTGTTCCAGCGCCTTTTCCGCAAGTGCCCCGTGACCGATTTCCCGACGGCCGGGTCCGCGCATCGGTCTGACCTCGCCCACCGAAAAGGGCGGAAAATTGTAGTGAAGTGTAAAACTCTGGCTGTACTCATCCAGCAGACCGTCTATTTTCTGAGCATCTCTGACCGTGCCCAGAGTAACACTCACCAGCGCCTGGGTCTCCCCACGCGTGAACAACGCCGAACCGTGTGCCCTCGGCAAAAATCCCACTTCGCACCTAATCTGACGAACATCCTCATAACCTCGACCGTCCAGCCGCCTGCCTTCCAGCAGAAGTCTGCGAACCACCTGCTCCTCTATCTTGCCGAGTATCCGCTTCACCATCGCTTTGTCATAAACCTCAGAACTCTCTGTCCCTGAAGCGCCCTCCTCGCAATACCGACCATAGACCTCCTCAAACAGCGCCTTCACGGCCTCGTTACGCTCCTGTTTCGCCGATATCTGCTTGGCCTCGTATAGTTTGCCCCCAATCTCCGACTCAATCCTCGAACCAAGCTCCTCGTCATTGGCCACAAGAGGTGTTTCCTTCTCCACCACGCCGACCTTCGCCCGAAGCTCTTCTATTAAATCGCATATCTCTCTGACTGTCTCGTGTGCCTTCGCTACGGCATCGGCCATCACCTGCTCCGAAACCTCCTTCGCACCGACCTCAATCATATTTACGGCTTCTTTTCGACCTTCAACCAGTGCGTTTATATCACTTTCTTCCAGTTGCTCGTGCGTCGGATTTATCACGAACTCGCCGTCCACCCTGCCTAATCGACACGACCCAGTCGGCCCTGAAAACGGTATCTTGCTTATCGTAAGCGCCGCACTTGCACCTATCATCGCCAGAACGTCCGGGTCGTTTTCCTTGTCCGCGCTTAAAACGTTCGCAACTATCTGCACCTCCTGAACGTAACCTTCCGGAAACGAAGGTCGTATCGGACGGTCTATCATCCTCGCCGTCAGTATCTCCTTCGTGCTCGGCCTGCCCTCCCTCTTGATAAAGCCGCCCGGAAATTTACCCGCCGCGCTCTGCTTCTCACGATACTCAACACTCAGAGGAAAAAAATCGATTGTCTCGGACCGCGGCGGCGCCGTAACCGCCGATACCAGAACTACCGTTTCTCCATATTGCACTAACACCGCCCCGTCGGCCTGCTTCGCTATCTTACCCGTTTCCAGTGACAGTGTTCTGCCGCCGATTTGGCGCTCCACTCTGCAAACATCAAACATAAATTACCTCTCTAATGGCTGGATTCCTCAGACCGTGCGACAGCTCTAATCTTGCTCCTGCCGCCTGTGGTTATTTTCGCAACCCTAACTGCGATATGATTTCCCGATAACGTCTCACGTCTTTCTTGTTCACATACTTCAACAGTGCCGCACGCGTCCCGACCATTTTCAGCAAGCCGCGACGCGACGCGTGGTCTTTGCGATGATTTTTGAGATGCTCGGTCAAACTGTTAATCCGTTCGGTCAATAATGCTATCTGTACCTCCGGCGAACCCGTATCGCCTCCGTGCGTCTCGAAATTGCCGATAATCTTCTTTTTTTCCGTCTTGGTCAGCATCGCTTAAAAAAAACCCTTTCCATATATTTACTTCGTTCGCCGCCCTGTCAGCCGGCTTAACTATCAGCCAAAGAAATTGCGAATAAAGCAGTTTAAACCCTCATTGCCAAACTTGCAAGTCTTTTTTGAGGGAAAAAATGATGCAAATCGAAATGCCCCCGGTCCTATAATGCACAAACGGCACAAATGCTCACAATATCACCCTCCGCCGCACCGGGACCGCCGCCTACGCGATTAACGCCCCGACCGCCGCCGTACCGTAATCCGAAAAATCCTCCGCCCCATACGCCTTGACAAGCCCGTCCTGCATAATATCCCAGAGATGGTGAACGTCACTCTCGATGAACACTCTGCCCACATTCTCATCGAACTGGCTGCCAAGACGCCTCTTTATTTCAACAAGCGCATCCTCAATGCTCAGCGCCTCCCGGTAAACACGCTCCGACGTCATCGCGTCAAAGCAGTCCGCCAAACCCACAATCCTGCCCACAAGAGGTATCTGCTCGCCCCTGAGACCGTTTGGATATCCCGTCCCGTCCACCCGCTCGTGGTGATATAACACCCCGGGGATAATCTCACGCATCTGCTTGATGCCGCTCAGAATATTGGCGCCAATCGATGGGTGCATCCTCAACCGGCTGCGCTCCTCTTCGCTCAGCTCGCCCTTCTTGCACAACACCGACTCGTCTATACCCACTTTGCCTATGTCGTGAAGAAGGCCGGCTAAGTAGATTCGCTGTATCTGCTCTTCGTCAAATCCCTCTTTTTCTGCCAGACGCTCCGCAAGCCACTTCGATATGAACGCTACTCGCTCCGAATGCCCACGGGTATATCGGTCCTTCGCGTCTATACTTCGCGTCAACGCCTTCAATGAACCTATGAACAATTCCTTCAGCTCACTGAAAAGACGATTGTTCTCGACAAATACCGCGCACTCGCTCGCCACAGAGTTGAACAGCTTCACGTCCGTGCTGTCAAAATCCTGCTTGTCAAGGCGGTTTATCGCAACCATCATACCTATCAGCTTGCCCGCGCCTGTGCCGCTGCCGGCCTTTGAACTGCCTTGTCGCCTTCGTCCTCCCGCCGCATCCGCTCGCCTCTTGTCCTTGCCGCACAAAGGAACCGCAATGATGTTCCGTATCTGGCTCGGCCAATCGTACTTGAACGGGCTGTCCACCTCGCTGTCGAGAAGCGCCTCTCTGCCAATACTCATCACATCCACAAGCCGGTTATAAAGTGCTACCGTCATCTCCCTGTCAATATCTATCAGTCCGGAACCCGCCACGAGTACAAAACGTTTCTCGTCCTCGATTACCTTCTCCTGAAGAACCGCAATACCCTCGACGCTCACAATGTCCGTCAAGCTGTCACAGGCCGTCTGCAGAAAATTCGCATCCGGCTCGACAAGCTCCATATTCGTGCTGATTTTGTAAAGAAGAACAAGCTCCTCGTATGTCTGCGCCAGCTCGCTGCTTATCATATCTATCTGTTCCGCCGACTTGCGCTGTTCCCGGAGTTTCTCGGCAAAAAGACCTAACATCTCGCCGAATACGGCCGGGCCGTACCCGCCGTCGTCTTTTGCCTCGCCCGGTTCAACAATAACCGCAATGCTCTCCGCCGACCCCCGAGCACCTGCCCGTCCAAGCTGCAAAACGCTCCCGACAAACCGCCCCTCCACAAACACGCCGCCACCGGCGCCCGATGTCCCCTTGCCCTGCCCCTCACGAGATGACCTCAACAGCCGGCAGCCAAACTCCGATACGGCATCCTTGTCAACGGACGAACCCCGCCGCTCGCAAACTAAAATGATTCGTCCGCCTCCGTCACATACGGCAATGCTCGCGCCCAACCGGATTACCCTGTCCCCGAACCGTCTGAGCTGGCGCAAATCTGACGTGCTTAAACTTTCTATATTCGTTTCTGGCATACCCGGCTCCGGCTGATTGGCTCAAATCCGTTATTGCCTCAACTGCCCCCTATCAATTCACGCTGATAGAGAATATCTTCTATGGTCCTCAACAGCTCCTTCGGGCTGAACGGCTTGGCAATACACTGCGAAATCTGAAGCTGCTGCTGACGCTCGTCCTCAATCGCAAAGTTCCTCGCCGTTAAAAGTATAATCGGAATATCCCGTGTCGCCTCATTGGACCTGAGTTTCTCTATCAGCTCCAGACCGCTCATCACGGGCATCTGAAAATCGGCAATGATAATGTCCGGCTTCTCCGAGCAGGCAAGCTCGTAACCCTCCGCTCCGTCACCCGCCGTTATCGCATCGTAGCCGTTATTCCGAAGCTTTATCGCCACTACGTAAACTATGTGAACCTCGT
Source organism: uncultured Pirellulales bacterium (assembly GCA_964394625.1). GTDB lineage: Bacteria > Planctomycetota > Phycisphaerae > Sedimentisphaerales > Anaerobacaceae > JAUVYV01. The sequence continues at coordinate 2,353 of CAYMYK010000122.1, read as the reverse complement.
CATCTACAACCAGAACCTTCTTTGCCGACATAACCTTCGTCCTTTCCTGTGGCTCAGGTATATTTTTTTACCTCTTCTTTTTTCGTCTTCTTAAGGACGTTGCTTTACCACCGATTCCAGCCGTTTAGCCGGTTTTTTGTACACGGCGCAAATAAAAAAACCGGCCATCGCCCGGCTTTCGCCTCTGCAAGGTCGGTTCTTCAGTCCGTCCCTCAACTCTCAAACAGCCGCATCACGGCTCCGCCGCTCTGTATCATATCACTGCAATACGCCGGACGTCACAAACTCATAACGCCGCGTGCTTGACCGAATCGTCCGCCTGGAACGCACCCGTTGTCGTATTAAATACCCAGCCGGCCTTACCGCTGCCCGCCGTACTCCTGCCGCCCTCAAATCTGACCTTCCCGTCACCGTTGAACGGGTTCGCCGGCACCTCTCTAAGATAAGGCCCCGTTCCGTCCCCGCCCTTCGTCGTCAGCGCCGCCGAAAAATCCTCAAAGCTCCCCATCGACGGAAACTGCCCCGAATGCTGTATCTTGTATAATTCCAACTGGCAGCGAATCGTCTGCATATCCGACTTGAAACTACACTGTCTTGCCCGCATCGTTGAAGCCGTGAGACCGGGCGCCACTATCCCACCCGATGTGCTGATAATGGCCACCACCAGCGAAACCTCCAGCAATGTAAAACCAACTTTTGCCTTCATCTTTTTACCCTCACAACTCTAAACCCGGCTCTTTGCAGGCACTGCAAACTTATCGGCCCCCAAACCGCGCCGCTTAACCTTCCTCGTCTCTCTATCTGAGCCGTCTCACAATTCATATCTCGCGTAACTCCTGCCCTGGATAATTTAAGTTTGCATTTAATTAAAGTATAAGCCAT
>CAYMYK010000122.1:0-1461 GCA_964394625.1 uncultured Pirellulales bacterium | reverse complement strand
GCCAAATTCACAGACGGTTAATATCGGACTTTCAGTACTCTTTTTTCAGCCAATACTGTTTTCCCCGCCGAAAAGGGCGTCTGCGAAAAACGCCGGAGCTGAAAAAATCCTCAGATATGAATGTACTCAGGCAGGTCCTTGATGTCTATCGACCTTACTGTCGGCCCTCGGTGCCGAAGTTCGACACTGATAACCTCAATCCCCTCGAGCGCCGCCGCAACCTTATCCGCCCACTCTATCACAACCACCGAACCCGGATGGCAGTAGTCGTCAAAGCCAATCTGCTCAAATTGCTCCACAGAATCCAGCCGGTACGCATCAATATGATAAACCTCCAAACGCCCCGAATACTCGTTCACTATCACGAATGTCGGACTGTTCACGCCTTTTCCGCCTCCCTCAGCCCCCACACCTGCCGCTATCCCCTTGACCAGGCACGTCTTGCCGCTGCCAAGCTGCCCGGCCAACCCTATCACCTCGCCGCCCCTGAGCTGTTCGCCTACCCGCCTGCCCAGCTCAGTCGTCTCCTCCGCACTATTCGTCCTTATTTGCAGACCCATATCAGCTTACCTCAGGTGGTCATATCCCTTCACATCCAAATCCCGTATCTCGCCGCCCGCCTGCCTTATCTTCATCCCCCCCGAATCCGTGCACCGTCCAATCCGCGTTATGGGTACATCGCTGTCCCACGTCTTCAGCAACTTTTCACACTGCTGCTCACTGATGGTAAAGAGCAATTCGAAATCCTCGCCGTCGTTCAGAGCCGAACCGAGCGGGTCCTTCGTCAACTTCGCCTCTTCCGACACAGGAATAAGTTCCGCATCAATAACCGTCCCAACCGCACTCGCCCTGCATATCCGGTTCAAATCGCTGCTCAGACCGTCGCTTATATCAATCATCGCATTGACCTTCACCATCGATGTAATCTTCAGCGCCTCGGCAACCCTCGGCTCAAACTCCAGATGCCTTGAAACCGGCGCACCGCCCAGCGCTCCCGTCACGCAAATCGCATCCCCGGCCCTCGCACCCGACCGCCTTACCGGCTCGGTGGGCCCTTCTCTGCTAAGCATCGCAACACTGACCGCAAACCGCCCCGCACCTTTCCAGCTCGTTATGTCCCCTCCTATCAAGGCACAGCCGTATTTATCACCTGCCTGAACAATTCCGGCGTGAAGCTGTTTCAACTCCCCCTCGCCGAACCCCTCAGGCATCGCCACGCTAACAACCGCACCCACCGGCACCGTCGCCATCGCCGCACAGTCACTCAAGCTCACCGCCATCGCCTTGTATCCCACCTGCTGCAAGCTCGCCTTCGACAGGTCAAAATGAACACCGTCCAAAAGCATATCGGTGGTAATAAGGACGGACCTGTCCCCGCCAAGGGAAATCTCGGCCATGTCATCACCGATGCCGATGGGAAAATCCTGCGGCGCAAGCCGTCGCTGCCGTGCAAACCAGGCC
>CAYMYK010000121.1:0-9058 GCA_964394625.1 uncultured Pirellulales bacterium | reverse complement strand
ATATTAAGATTGCCCCAAGCGTCTATAATCAAAGAGGGATTTTTTATTTGTTCTCCGGCCTCAGCAGTTGAAGCATCATCTCGGTCATCTGGCGTTCAGTTTCTATTCGCGACATTTCCGGACCGAGGGCTTCTGTAAGCTCGAGCTGTTTTTTTTCGATTTCCGAGAGTTCGGGTTTTCTGATAATCCTGCTCGTGATAAATACGACCAGCTCATTGACCTGCTCTGATTCGATTTCGCTTCTGAACAGTCCTCCGAGAAGGGGCAGGTCGCCGAAGAGCGGGACCTTGGAGATGTCCCTGCTTGTCTCTGTTTTTCTGAGTCCGCCGATGGCGACTGTCTGGCCGTCCTTGACCATGGTGATAGTGTCGGTTCGGCGGGCATCGATGGTTGGTACACCATCGATATTCTGGCCTACTAAAACGCTAAACTCAGGTATAATACGCAGTCTTATCATTTCGTCCCTGGCAATGTGCGGCGTGACTTTGAGGCTTACGCCGACATTCTTGAATGCTGTGTAAGTAATGGGGTCCATCCTTCCCACCTGCTGGAGCTCTCTGTATGGAATCTCTCGGACAATCTCGAAGTCGGCGGTTTCGTTGTCGAGCACGAGTACGCGAGGATTAGCGAGCAGCTTGGCCTCGGTCTGTTTGCTGAGGACGCTGAGGACAAAGTCGAGGTCAATAGCGTCGTTCAGGATACTGAAGTGCAGTGCCCCGCCTCTCTCGCGGTCGAACGAGCCGCCTACGAAGGGTTTTCTTCGCCTTGTTGTCCAGGTTTGACTGTCTTCGTCAAAATAGGTTCCCAGAGGGATTATATCCTGAGTCTCGATTTCCGTAAAAGACCCGAAGTCGTCATCGGCATCTCTGTAGTTGCCGGTGGTAGTCGTCGTTGTGGTCAGTGAAGTTGGAAAGTCGGTATCGATGTCCCTTCTGAGCTGTTCGGTTGTCTTTAGCGGTGTGTTTCGGCCGGCCTTCCATATCTGGTCCAGCTCAAAACCCTCATTTGTAAGAACATCGTAGATTCTGACCTCGACGAGTACCTGAGGCGTTACGGTGTCAATCTGCTCGACGAACTTATCGACCGCCTTTATTTTGCTCTCGGTGTCGGTGACGATAATGTGGCTTGTTCCTTTGTTGAGAGCAACTTTACCCCTTTCGGAGACAAAGCCGGCCAGCGCTGCGGCGACCTGGTTGGCGTCGGCATAGGTAATCTGGTAGATTCTGGTAATGAACGGCTCGGTCAGAAGGGCGGCTTCGGGAACAGGTATGACTCTTATCATATTTTCAGTGGCGACGAAGGTATAATCGTGTGCGGCGAGGATGTTGGTCAGGGCCTCTTCGAGAGGCACGTCTGTTACCTTAACCGTAACAACTCCGGTTACCTTGGGGCTTTTGACGATGTCAATACCGGCCTGGTCGGCAAGGTCCATCAGGACATTCTCGATAGGCGTATCGACACAGCTATATGTTATCTTCGTTTTGAGCCGGTCCTGAGCCGTTTGTGCGGACACCTGCTCGGCACTCAAGACAAGTTGGCATACGGCAAGGACAAACGTCAGGAATGCGAAAGTGCAATGTGGGAGATGTTTCAGCACCGGCTTATCCATAATAGCTTTCCTGCGGCTCAAAATAATCTTTCGACGGTTCTCGAACAACAATGGGCTTTTGTACCCAACCAGCGAAGGCCGGAAAAACCGAAGGCATCATTGAGTCAGCACCAAACAACAGCAGATTATCGGCTGGCCCAAGCAAAACCCCACACACATTTTCCCTAATTTAACTTTTCTGTATGGTAACAGATTTCTTATTTTGAATCAAGAAAAATCGCCTGGCAGGCAGGTGTGCCTCGGAGCCGCCGGGTTTTGTCGTATTGGTATGTTTTTTCCGGCTGGCAAGTACCGGTATTATAGGACGCTGCTCTGTTTATTGGCGGGCGGGACAGCACTGCGGTAAAGATTATTTGCAGCACTTCTCGCCGTTGATAAGTGAATTTCCGGCTGTTCACCGATGTTTTACACTGGCAAGCCGCTTAGGACGGCCCAACAACCCACCTTGTGGGGTGGGGGGCGTTTTTCTGTTGCAATCTTTGGTGATTTTGCTATTCTTGGTGCTCTGAGCAGACGAAAAATAATCCGGTTCGGTGCTTTGAACTAACCGGGTGCTTTTTTTACGGAGATTTTGCAATATGGGCTCGAATCTATCCCAGCTTGACAGGTTGGAAAACCAGAGCATTTTTATCATCAGGGAAGCGTACAGCCAGTTTAGAAACGTCGCGGCCCTGTGGTCGATAGGAAAGGATTCAACGACGCTGCTCTGGCTTATCCGTAAGGCATTTTTCGGGAAAATTCCCTTTCCTGTGATGCATATCGACACGTCGTACAAGTTCAAGCAGATATATGAGTTCAGGGACAGGTATGTAAAGGAGTGGTCTCTGGAGCTTATAGTGGCGAAGAACGAGCAGGCCCTGTCGGCTGGAATGGGCCCTGACAAGGGTAAATTTAAGTGCTGCAATGAGCTGAAGACGGTGGCGCTGAAGCAGGCGATTGCAAAATATGGGTTTAAGGCGCTGTATCTTGGTATAAGAAGAGACGAGCACGGAATTCGTGCCAAGGAGAGGGTGTTCAGCCCTCGGGACGAGGATTTTGAGTGGGATTACAAGAACCAGCCGCCCGAGCTTTGGGACCAGTACAAGACCAGGGCCGCCGAGGAGGAACATCTGCGTGTGCACCCGCTGTTAGGCTGGCGGGAGCTGGACGTCTGGGAGTATGTAAAACGCGAGAACATTCCGGTGGTGGATTTGTACTTTGCCAAAAACGGCAAGCGCTACCGCAGTATCGGCTGTGAGACCTGCTGTATGCCCGTCGATTCGGATGCCGACACGATAGAGAAGGTGGTCGAGGAGCTGAAGACCTCAAAGGTTTCGGAACGAAGCGGGCGGGCGCAGGACAAAGAGGACGATTATATGATGCAGAAGCTGCGGGCATTAGGGTATATGTAGCCGCTGCCGAGTGGGCACGCTTGTTAAAATTGGTTTTGCTATCGGCTTTTGGTTGACGGGATTTGGCAATGGACGTAGTTAGCTTTGTTATTGTGGGCCATATCGACCACGGAAAATCGACACTTATCGGCCGGCTGCTTTACGATACGGACTCGCTGCAGCCGGACAAAATCGAGGAGATGAAGAAGGCCTCGGCCGGCAGGGGCAGGGAGACGGAGTTTGCTTTTTTGCTGGACCACCTCGAGGAAGAACGCAAACAGGGCATTACAATCGACACGACACAGGTGTTTTTCAAGAGCGATAAGAGGCGATATGTAATAATTGATGCGCCGGGACACGTGGAGTTTGTCAAGAATATGATTACCGGCGCCTCTCAGGCGGAGGCGGCTGTGCTGATTATCGACGTCGCGGAAGGGGTTATGGAGCAGACGAAGCGACATTCGTATATGCTGTCGCTGTTAGGCCTTGGCCAGGTCGTTGTTGTGCTGAACAAGATGGACCTGGTCGGCTTTTCGCAGGAGCGGTTCGAGGCGGTGAAAGCGGATGCTGACCGATGGCTGAAATCGATAGACATAAAGCCGGGTTTCTATATTCCAATCTCGGCTATTCGCGGCGACAATGTTATGAAGCGCTCGGAGAATATGAGTTGGTACACCGGCCCTACGTTTCTTGAGACGCTCGATACACTACAGAATAAGCTGCCCGTCGAGGACAAACCGCTGCTGATGCCCGTGCAGGATGTGTACAAGGTGGACGATAAGAGGATTAACGCAGGCAGGGTCGAGGCCGGTGTTATTGAAAGCGGTATGGAGGTTAAGGTCCTGCCGACTGGGCAGTTGACGAGGGTCAAGTCCATCGAGAAGTTTCTCGCAAAGCCGAAAAGGGCGGTCGCGAGCGAGTGCATTGGGATGACGACCTCGGATGCGGTGTTTCTTGACCGGGGAAACGTGGTTTGCGTGCCGGGCTGTGAGCCGGAGCTGACCGACAGGATAATCGCGAGCATTTTCTGGATGATCAGGGATGACCTTTCGACGGATATGAAGCTCTCGATGAGGTGCGCGACCCAGCAGACAAGCTGCAAAATAGAGAAGATAAACAGGCGAATTGATTCTTCTACACTCGAGGTTATCGAGGAAAATGCGCATACACTGAAGAACCTCGAGGTGGCCGAGGTGATTATCAGGACAAAGAACCCGGTGGCTGTGAAGACCTTCAACGACGTTCAGGAATTGGGGCGTTTTGTTCTTGTTCGCGACGAGAACATCTGCGCCGGCGGAATCATCACCCAGTGACGCGAAAGCTATGGCCGAGAACGGCAGAACAGTGATAATAGGTCTGGATGGTGTCCCTTACGGGATGCTAAAACATTTCGCCGACACCGGTGTTATGCCCAACACCGCTGAGATTATTTCACAGGGCATTTTCAGGCAGATGAGCTCTTCCGTGCCCGAAATCTCATCGGTTGCGTGGTCCTGTGTGATTACCGGCAAAAACCCCGGAGAGCACGGCACCTATGGGTTTGTGGATTTGCTCCCGGGCAGCTACAGGATGAAATTTCCGAACTTCACGGACCTCAAGGCACAGCCGTTCTGGGACCAGTGGCAGGGCAAATCGATTATTGTGAATGTCCCATCGACGTATCCGGTTCGCCCGATGAACGGCGTGCACATATCGGGTTTTGTCTCGATAGATTTTGAAAGAAGCGTCTATCCAAGCTCGCTGATTGCCGAGCTGGGCAAAGTTGACTATCGGCTGGACGTCAATTCGGACCTGGCCCATAAGAATATGGACCTGTTCCTGCAGGATGTTGACAATACTTTGGCGGCGAGGGTCGAGGCCGGTCGCTATCTGTGGGACTACACCGACTGGCGGACGTTTATGTTCGTCTTCACGGGGACAGACCGGCTTATGCACTTCCTGTGGGATGCCTATGAAGAGCCGAAGCACAAATACCACTATCTGTTCTGCGACCATTTTAAGAAAATCGACGTGGCAATCGGCGAAATGGTACACAAAATGGACGACGGCGATTTGCTGGTAATGCTTTCGGACCACGGATTTGAACGGCTTGATTATGATGTTTTCCTCAACTATCTTCTTATCGAGCGCGGCCTGCTGAAGTTCAGGCAGGGCGAAGACGTTTCGCTGAACTCTATAGCCGAAGGCACAAAGGCCTTTGTTCTTGACCCTGGCCGGGTGTTTGTCAATTACAGGGATAAATATCCCTGCGGAAGCGTAGAGCGCTCCGAAGCCGAAGAGGTGATTTCAGAGCTTGAGGAGATTTTCTCATCGCTCGAAGTTGACGGTCGAAAAGTGATACGCAGTATCTACCGAAAAGAGCAAATCTATTCGGGACCATACGTTGACGGCGCGGCCGATTTGATTATGGTTGGCGATGATGGGTTCAATCTCAAGGCAAGCGTTAAGCCGGAGCAGCTTGCCGGCAGGGGCATCTTCACGGGAAAGCACACACAGGACTCGGCCTTTTTAGTGGTCAGGGGCATAACTGATAAGAGTATTGTCCCCGAGAAGCCCGCTGTTTCGGATGTGAGGGGTATAATAGAGCAAAACAAAAGCCGCCCCCTTAGTTGAATCCGGAACCGGCTCTTGAGTTATGCGGTAATCCTGCAATTGTATCTTTTGCAAGCTCGCCGCAGCGAGGGTGACAGAGTAGTTATTTCACTTTGTGGCAGTCGGCTATAAAGCAGCAATCGGTGAAGGGGCAGTTTCCGTCCGAGGTGCCGTAGCAAGGGGTGTTTCCCTCGGCCAATTGAATCGCGCGGACAAGCTCGACCTTTTTCATTTTGCCGGGAGTGAGACCGAGCTCCCTGGCTTTTTGCTTGATATCCATCATTTTCATAGGTTTTACCATTACAGCAACCATCGTTTTCTCCTGATTGTCCAATGTTCCTGTTTCAGCCCGCCGGCCGTAAGGTTATGCTTTTGCGGGCGAGTTTAGTCCTCTATATATTTCGGTTTTTTTCAGTCGTTTCATTACCGGCTGCTGTTATAAAATATCAGCCCCTGACACCGGTTCGCTTATCGTGTTGTTACGCTCATATTTTTCGGACTATGGTGCATTAATCCGTATCCGCCTGCGCCGGACAAAGTCAAATCAGGCGGACGAGCGGCGGCTGTGGATTCGCTTAATGCCGGTCCCTCACCGGCTGCAACCGGCTTATGATGTCCTCCACGTCTCGCGAGAAAGAATCTCAGGGACTTCAGTGACTTCAGGGGCTTTAGTAGATACCCTTTTTTGCTGTTTGGGTTTTATTTCGCGAAATCCTTTCATAACGAACCTTGCTATCCAGTATGCAGCCCAGACGGAACCGAAACCCACTACGCAGAGCAGCAGCAGGGTGATGGGCAGATAAACAGGCCTGCTCATTAACGGCAGCATAACGGGTCTGTCAAAATAGCCGCTGAGTATGTAACCCTGTCGCGCTGCGATTATTCCCGCTATGGCGGCGCCGACTCCGGACAGTATCCAGGTCAGACGTCTCAGACCCCTGTTGATATCGACGGGCTCCTTAATCAGTATGTGCCCGTTTGCACCGGACGAGATGTTGCTGAGCTTGAGCTGAGCGGTAGCCGCCTGCTGCTCGGCTTCTGCCCTGGCTTCGGTTTCGGCCTCGACCTGGGCCTGTGCTCTGAGTCGCGCTTCGGTCTCGGCTTTTGCCTGGGTCTGGGCCTTCGTGCGTGCCTGTATCTCGGTCTTTAGCTTCTCCTCGGTTTCCTCTCTTGTCTGTGTTTCGGTTTTTAAATGCCTTTCGAGTTCGTTTTTGGCTTTGCGTTCCGCCTGGCTTTCCGCCTCGGCCCTTGCTCTTGTCTCAATTTCAGCTTTCAGTTTTTTTTCTATGGCGGCCCGCACCTCGCTTTGCGTCTTGAGCTCCTCTTCGGCCTCAATCAGGGCATGGGACTGTCTTTCGGCTCTGGCTTCCGCCCTTGCCCTTGTCTTGATTTCTTCTCGGAGTTTTTCTTCCACCTCGGCTCTGGCTTCGATTTCCGCCTTGAGTTTTTCCTCGGCGCCGATTCTTGCCTGAGCTTCGTGCTGTGCCTGAGTTTCGGCTCTCGAGCGTGTAGCGATTTCGGCCTTGAGCTTGTCTTCAAGCTCGGCTCGGGCCTGCGAAATCGCCCGCAGACGCTCTTCTGTTTCTCGTCTCGTGTTGGTTTCGGATTTGGCCTGTTCTTCGGCTCTCGACCTCGCCTCGATTTCGGTCTTGAGGCGTTCTTCGGCGGCGGTTTTCGCTTCGCTTTCCGACTTGAGCCGTTGTTCAAATTCGTCTTTTGCCTGGCTTTGTGTCTGTGCAAGCTGTTCGGCCTTTGACCTTGCCTCTGTCTCTGCCTGGAGTTTTTCTTCGAGCTGAAGTTTTGTTTCGTTCACCGCCTTGAGCCGGGCCTCTACTTCTGCCAGCGTTTTTGCGTAGGTGTCAACCTTCTCTTCGGCCTCGGTTCTCGTCTCGAGCTCGGCCTGGGCTTTTGTCCTTGCTTCCGTTTCAGTTTTTAGTTTTTCCTCGAGATCGGCCCTTGCCTCAATTTCGGCCTGGAGTTTTTGTTCCGCTTCGAGTCTCGCTTCGTTCTCGGTTTTTAGCCGCTCCTCGATTTCGGCCTTTGTTTCCGCAACGATTGCGAAGGGGATTCCGTCCTCCGGCGGTTCGTCGCCCGTTAAGCCGCTGCGCCGGTCCGGCGCCCTGACCTGCTTGTTACACCGCGAACAGGTAACAACCTTGCCGACTAAGTCGGAGGAAATGTAGAAACCGTTATGGCAGTGTGGACAGCTTGCAATCATGCCTGTTAGCCCTTTAGTAAAATATACAAATAGAATTTCGTGCATCAAAACGACCGACTTTACGAGAAAAGGGCTGGAATTGCAGTTTTGGGCCAAAAAGGGGGTGCTTGCACGGGCAAAATGCGGCAAAATAGAAAGCAGCCGGGCAAAGTCGGGTGTCCGGCCGGGGCGGCGGGCCGACAGCGGCGGGGCGGGCGCATTTTCCTTAAGTGGGCTTTGACTTTCATTGTTGACTGTGGTATGTTAAAGACGTTGATTAAGAAGATGGGGTTTTGGCCCCATCGCTGAACGATGCTCTTTTTGCCGTTTTGGAAAAACTGATATGAGCCAGGGGAGCCGGCCGGGTAGTTAGCCGCCTGGCGGCTGAGAAACCCCGCACCTATTTTGACATTTAAGCGACATTCGCCGATAAGCACAAAGACCTGCTTACGCTACCTAAGTGTCAAAATAGGTGCGGGATGACCCTACGAACCTGATCGGGTTAAGACCTGCGAAGGGAGGCAAGCACAGGTGGGTTTGAGGCACTCCTTTTGCGGGAGTGCTTTTTTATTTATGAGTGATGGCCTCGATAACTGAAAAACTAAGACAGGCGACGGTGGGTATTGCAGGGCTCGGCGGACTGGGTTCCAACGTGGCCATTGCCCTGGCCAGGGCTGACATCGGTAAACTGATAATCGCCGACTTCGACGACGTTGAACAGGGCAATCTGAACAGACAGCAATACTTCATCGACCAGGTCGGCAGGGCCAAGGTTGATTGTATGACAGAGAACCTTGCGAGGATAAATCCCGGCGTGTATGTTGAGGGACATCGTGTGAAGCTGGACGCCGAAAACATACCGCAGGTTTTTGCGCAGGCCGATGTGATTGCCGAGTGTTTCGATTCGGCCCGGCTCAAGCAAATGCTCGTCGAGACGGTACTGAGCAGGATGAGTGCGCCGATTGTCTCGGCCAGCGGCCTGGCGGGATACGGCAATAGCAACGCAATACGCACCCGGCGCATTTCGCCCCGGCTTGTACTCGTCGGCGACGGCGAAAGCGGCATCGACACAGTAAAGCTGCTCACCGCCGCCAGGGTCGGCGTTGCGGCTATGCACCAGGCAAATGCGATTATCGAGCTGATAGTTGACGAGATTAAGGTGTGATACAAGATGGGTATTTTGAGAGTGAACGGACAAGACAGGGAATTTGCGGCCGAGAAGTTTCCGCTGACAGTGATTGACCTGCTTGGAAAACTCCGAGTTGATGCCGCGACGGTCGTTGCAGAAGT
>CAYMYK010000120.1:0-9354 GCA_964394625.1 uncultured Pirellulales bacterium | reverse complement strand
ACGCTGGGACGAAAAGAGAACCCCAAAGGGCTATGAGGGCTACTCTCCGCGCGTCAATTCGGCGATGGCGCCGGGCAAGTGGCAGAGTTTCGACATCTTTTTCAGGGCTGCGCGTTTCGATGCAAACGGCAAAAAAATCGCCAACGCCCGGATTGAAAAAATCATTCACAACGGCGTCATGATACACGAAAACGTCGAGCTTAGCGGCCCGACTCGCGGCCCGATGTTTCCTGAAGATGTACCCGCCGGGCCGTTGCGGCTGCAGGGCGACCACGGCCCCGTTGCGTATCGAAACGTGTGGATTTGCCCGCTGGATTAGCCGGCGATACCGGCCGATTGTCTTTAACCGAAGCTTGTTATACGGATATAAGCTCGGCAGCCGTCACGTTTGCCTCCTGCCTCGAGGCGACCTGCTCGACGAATGCCTCCAGGCGGGTGGTGAATGTGGCATCCTCCTGCCCGTCGAAGGTGACGTTCAGAATCGGCATATCCCCACAGTCGGCGCTGAGCCGTCTGGTCTGGCTGTTGACGATTGTCGAAGGCATACAGGTGAACGGCATAACATTGACGACACCGCCGAAACCCTGCTTATAGTATTCGACGGTCTTGCCGATGCTCAGGATTGCCTCGCCCTCGAACGAGGGCAGCAGGTACGGCCGGGCCAGCTCGATTGTGTGCTCGACGGGCTGCTCGGCGACGGGGCCGAACCTTTCTTCGAGCGGCTGGGCCAGTGACTTTTCGAGTTTGTGCTGAAAGTGGTTCTCCAGTACGTTGGTCAGGAGATTGCGAACCTGTCTTGTCCTTCGGGCCGAGCTTGTCCGGGTGGAGTTCGTGTAGTAAATCCACTCGGCTATGGATGCCAGGTCGCAGGCGGCGCCGAGCTGTTCCAGCCGGGCGATAATGTTTCTGTTGGCGAAAGGATGGTTGCGAACGTAGATTTCGCCGACTACGCCGATATGCGGTTTTCGGACGCTTTTGTCCAGCTCGACCGCGGCGAGTTTGCCTGCAATATCACGCATAAGCTGCTTTTTCTGCGACAAGCTCGTTTTTGCCTCTACCGAATGTACCCATCGGCTGAGCGACTCATCGTAAGCGTTGCGGACGACCTGTCGGTCAAGCGCAAATGGCCTGATGCGCAGGAAAATCTTGTGCAGCAAATCCACACCCACCGTGGCGACCCATAGGTCCCTCATAAATGTTCCGGCTGTTGAGCCGTCGAAACTTCGTGCGAAGTCTGCATAGAAATTGCTGTCCTGGTTCGGCGAAACGACTGCCACATCGGCTGCGCCGGCGTATTTGAGAATGAGTTTGTGCAGGCTGTTATACATCCCGAACCTGCAGGGCCCGGACGTTGCCGGCATAAAGAATGCGGCTCTGCGTGCGTCGAAGCCGGGTGCGGTTACGATTTTGAGCATCTCACCGGTGGTAATTGCGCAGGGCAGGCATTCCTTTCCGGTCGTATATGCCCTGCCGGCGAGCAGGGCCTTTTCGTCCGCCATAGCCGTTACCTCTGCGGGCTGGCCGTACGCCCTGAAGCACGCCGCCAGGCCGTAAGACGCATCGCCCATATAAGGAATGTACAGGGTTCGCTCCCTGCTGACCGTCGGCGGTTTTGTGATTGTGACGGCTTCGGGTCTGCTTTTGGGCTTATAATTCTTCAAGCTCTCGAAAAACGCCTCGAGACGGGTAATAATCCCCGCATCGGCGGAGTGCTCGTCAATCTCAAGCAGCAGAGACGGTTTGTCGGCCATTATCTCTTTGAAGAACGTCATCAAAAACGAGTCAGGCCCGCAGCTGAAGTTCGACAGGTAAATGCCAAACAGCCGGTCGTCTCTTTTGATTAGCTCCGCTGCGCGGAGAATCTTCTGCCCGTAGGACCAGTAAACCGACCTGTGCAAATCCTCGTCACTCAACTTTGCCTGGGCGAGGTCGAGCATTTCCATCGGAATTACCTCGACGGCGTGCTCGGCGAGTTTTTTGGGAAGCTGCAGATTAACGCCCTCGTCAAAGCCGTTGTAGGGACGCGAGACAAGCACAAACAGTTTATCGCCGGGCCTGATAGTCTCGATAATTTCCCGGCCTTTCCGTCGCATCGCCGACTCGAATTTCGCCTGCGCCGAGAGCGCTTTTTTCATCGCCCTGCGAGCCGCTGCGGCAGGGGCCTTCAATCGCCCGGCTAACTCTATAAAACTTTTCGTGATTAATCTGTCGCCCTCTCCGAGCCGAATCTCGGCGCTTAATATCTCGCTGCCGGCGAGCTTGCCGGCAAAGGCCGTCGCGGCCTGATAGACGAGCGACTGGGTGTATGGACACAATTCACTGTTTTTATTCTCTGCAAATCCGGCCGGCATCGAGATGATACTCGGCAGGAAAATATACTTAACCTTCCTGTTGATAAGCTCGGCAATGTGGCCGTGAGCGACCTTTACAGGAAAACAGCTCTGGGCGGTAACACTCTCCACTCCCATTCGGATTGTCTGCTTGGTCGTTTTGCCGGAGAGCACTACCTCGAAGCCAAGCTCCGTGAAGAACCGGCGGAACATCGGCAGAAGCTGCCACGACGCCAGCGCCATAGGAATACCAATTGTTTTGTTGCCTCTGCTCTGCTGCGTCGAGCCGGCGGACTGGCCGTCGCCGGCAAGGCCTGCAAAATCGAGCAGCTTTCGCCTGTAAAAGCCGAAGGCGTCGAACCGCGTCCTGCGGTGTGACGTTTTTTTCAGATTGTACCTGTCGCATCGCGAGCCGTAGTACAGCGGCTCGGAGCCGGGAAGCTGCACCTTTTTTATCTCGCAGTGATTCGGGCAGTGCTCGCAGGTGAAGGACTCGACCGAATAGCCGGTGGAAACAAGATTCTCGAATCCCCTGAATTTGCCTGCGGGCGGCTGTCCCGATTTTGCTGCCTGTCGCTGCATATATTCGGCTGCAATCGCCGCCGCCCCGAGCGCGCCCGTAACCTCGTGGTGGTCGGGGACCATTATCGGCTTGCCGAGGACCTTCTCAAAGGCCGCCCAGACCGCCTTGTTGAATGCCGTGCCGCCCTGGAAGCAGATATTGTCGCCGATTTTTCGCCGCCCGACCACGCGGTTGAGATAGTTGGCCACAATAGAATAGCTCAGCCCCGCCACTAAGTCGCTTGTCCCGGCTCCCCGCTGCTGATAGCTGAGCAGGTCCGATTCCATAAACACCGTACATCGCTCGCCGAGCTTGATAGGCCCCTTGCTCGCAAACGCGAGATTGGCAAATTCGTCCTTGATGCTTATGCCTAACCGCTGCGCCTGTTCTTCCAGGAAAGAACCCGTCCCCGCGGCGCAGGCGTGGTTCATCTCGAAATCGACGACCACACCGTTCTTGAGCGATATGTATTTGCTGTCCTGGCCGCCTATCTCGAATATCGTATCGACCTTCGGGTTCACTATCGCTGCACCGGTCGCCTGGGCGGTGATTTCATTGATGACAATATCTGCGCCGATGAAGTCGCCGGTGAGATACCTTCCCGAGCCGGTTGTCGCCGTGCCGAGTATTTTCACCTTGCCGGCCACCTTTCTGCCGACGGCATCGAGACCCTGCCGAATCGCCTCTAACGGCCTTCCCGCCGTCATCAGGTATTCCTTGGCCAGGATTCGTTTTTGTTTATCCATTACCACCACGTTTGTGCTCAGAGAGCCGACATCGACGCCGAGGTAGGCCTCAATCGGTTCGGCGGCTTCGGAAAGCAGATTCTCGTGAACCGGACTCTCTGGCGGCGGCAGCGCCGGCCTGGCAAGCGGCTCTCGACGCGGCGCATCGGTAAGGGTAGAACCGTGCTTCTGAAGGTAGCGGTCGAGAGATTGAACGAGCCGCCTGATGTCGGTTTCCGTCTTTATGCCCTTGTTCTTAGTGACCGCGACCGCCCCGATAGCGCCGGTGAAAAGGTGTTCTTCGGGTACAACCAGAGCTCCTTTGGGCAGTTCAAAAACATCCTCCATTGCCCGCACCACCCCGGCGTTGGCAGCAACGCCGCCGGTAAAAACGATGGGTTTGACAAATTCGCGTCCGCAGCCCAGATTGCTCTTTAGATTCCTCGCCAGCGCCAGGCACAATCCCGCAAGAATATCGCACACCGGAGTCGCCTGCTGCTGGAGGTGAATCATATCGCTTTTGGCAAAGACAGAGCAGCGTCCCGCCATCCGCGGCACGCTTTTGCTCTGCAGTGCAAGCCGGCCGAATTCGCCCTCGATGCTGATGCCTAACCGGTCCGCCTGCTGGTCGAGAAACGCCCCCGTCCCCGCCGCACATACGCTGTTCAATGCGAAATCGCGCACCCTGCTGCGGCCGTTGTCCCTCGACAGAAAAATCAGTTTGCTGTCCTGGCCTCCCATATCGATGACCGTCGTCCGGCCCAGCTCCGGATAGAGCTGTGATATGGCGGCGCCCTGGGCGGGCACCTCGTTGACGAACGGAATATCCACCAGCCGGGCGAGAAACCTCCCCGCCGAGCCGGTCGCCGTGATAACTCTGACCTGCTCTGCGTTTAGCTGCTCGAGCACCTGCCGCAGTTGCAGCCGAACCGTCTCTATGGGTTTGCCCTTAGTGCGCCGGTAATCGCAAAAGACGATTTGTTTGTCTCTGTCGAGTACAGCGACGTCGCTGCTGGTCGAGCCGATGTCAATGCCGATATAGAGGCCGCCGCCGGCTCGCAGAGGTACCAAATGACGCCTCTTCGCCTGTTGTGATGAAGCTGTCTCAGCTCGCATCATCTCGTCCATGCTTACATCCCTGACCTGAGCATTTGCTGAAATCCGCCATAGTCCGGCGCTTCGACAATTTATCATAACTTATTCCCGGACAATGACAAGTCCCCGCGAGGCAAATTCCGAGGTTTTTGTCGCCGGCTGTCCCAACAGGGTTTGTGTCAGAGCTGATTGTACCGGCGAGGTCCCGGTGAAAAGTTTTGATGGATTGCGGCAGGTTTTTCTCCTACAATTCCCTGTGCGTATCGTTTGCCTGTTCGGCTGTGAAAGCGGCTGAATCGAAAATTCTGCAGGAGCTGTTTTCTATGAAAGTCCTTGTTGCGGACAAATGTGGATTTTGCCCGGGCGTTACAAACGCCGTCAGCATCGCCGAGGAGATACTCGCCGAGCACAAAGAAGTCTATTGTCTCGGGCCGATTATTCACAACAAGGATGTCGTTGACCGTCTGGCAAAAAAAGGGCTGAGAACCGTTCGGGATGTGGATGGAATAAAGCCCGGCGCCACGGTATTGATTCGTTCGCACGGAGCGGCCCCGGAAGAGATGGAAATGCTCGGTCGCAAGAACGCCAACATCGTCGATGCTACCTGTATATTGGTAAAGCGGGTGCAGTATATTGCCGCCGAGATGCAGAAGGACGGCTACAAGGTTGTTATCATCGGCGACAAGAACCACCCGGAAGTTCGCGCCGTCCTCGGCTGCGCCGCACAGGCGGTCGTGGTCGCCGATGAGTCCGACTTGCACAAGCTCGGCGAAAACGCCAAACTGGGCATCATCTGCCAGACAACTCAGAGCCCTGAGTTTTTCAGCTCGATGCTCTGCACAATCGCAATGACCGGCTTCAGCGAGCTGAAAATAGTCAACACGCTCTGCAAAGAGGCGACAAAGAGGCAGCAGTCAGCCGTCCGATTATGCAAACAGGTCGATGTAATGTTCGTTCTGGGCGGCTTGGAAAGCGCCAATACCAGAAAATTGGCCGAACTGTGCAAAAAATATAACGACCGGACCTTTCATTTGCAAAACTGGAAGGAATTTGATAAAAGCAAGGTTTCCGGCAAAAATGTGGCCGGTGTGACGGCAGGGGCCTCGACCCCTGAGTGGATAATCGACGAGTTTGTCGAGAAATTAAGGGCCCTTGACCGGCGGTACTGATGCCGCTAGGCCGGCAAGGGTGCCCGGATGTATTGCATTTGCTGCGTGGGCAGATGCATTTGAATGTATGATTAACTCAAAATCGAATTGGTGCTGTGTTGCACAACGGCCTGTCGGCGTAAATGTGGGGCGCTGAGGGGCTGCAAATTGAGACTCCGCAAAGGGAAAATGGTTTATGGTTGACAGAAATATAGTGAACAAACTGGGGGTGTCCGAGCAGGAAATCGACCGGCAGGTCGGCGAAATGTTCGGCGAGAAGGAAAATGAGCTGCTCGAAGAGGTTCTGCGGGCCAAGGTGGACTCGCACCTGCCCGGGACTATTCTCAAGGGCAAAATAGTATCGCAAATCGGCAACGACGTTATTGTCGAGGTCGGCCTTAAAAGCGAAGGCGTCGTCGAAGCGAGCGAGTTTGAGGACCCGGAGGAAATCGTTCCCGGAAAAGAAATAGAGGTGCTGCTCGAGGAGACGGACTCCGAGAGCGGCCTGATTCTGCTCAGCAAGCACAAGGCCGACCGCATCCGCGGCTGGGAAAACATCATCAATACCAAAACCGAAGGCGACGTCGTCACCGGAAAAGTTATTCGCCGAATCAAGGGAGGTCTGCTTGTGGATATCGGCGTGCCCGTCTTCCTGCCCGCCTCGCAGGTCGATATCAGAAGGCCCGGCGACATCAGCAGGTTCATCGGTAAACAGGTCGAGTGCGTCATTCTCAAGATTGACGTCGAAGGCCGGAACATCGTCATCTCCAGACGCAAGCTGATTGAGGACGAACGGCGAGTCAGCAAGGAAAAGATACTCTCCGAAATTGAGGTCGGCCAGTTGCGAAAAGGCATCGTCAAGAACATCGCCGACTTCGGCGTCTTTGTGGACCTGGGCGGGCTCGACGGGCTCCTGCATATCTCAGACCTGAGCTGGGGAAGAATCAGCCATCCGATGGAGGTGGTAAAGCTCGATGAGGAAATCGAATGTGTCGTCATCGGCGTGGACAAGGAAAACGAGAAAATCTCACTCGGATTAAAACAAAAAACACCAAGCCCCTGGGCCGATGTCGAGCAGCGCTATCCCGTCGGAGTTAAGGTAAAGGGCAAAATCGTGAACATTATGAACTACGGCGTATTCGTCCGGCTCGAAGACGGTATCGAAGGGCTTGTTCATATCAGCGAGATGAGCTGGACAAAACGGCTTAATCACCCCAGCGAAATGGTCGGCCTTGGCGACGAGGTCGAGGTCGTCGTGCTCAATGTCAACAGGGAAAAGCAGGAGATTTCGCTCGGCCTCAAACAAACCCAGACCAATCCCTGGTCAATCGCATCTCAGAAGTATCCGCCCGGCACAATAGTAACCGCCACCGTCCGGGGCGTTACGAACTACGGCGCCTTTGTTGAAATCGAAGAGGGTATCGACGGAATGATACACATCTCCGATTTGAGCTGGACCCGCAAGTACAGCCATCCGAATGAGGCGGTGCGGAAAGGCGAGCAGATAAAGTGCGTCGTCCTCGATATCGACCCGGAAAAACAGCGGGTCTCACTGGGTGTCAAACAGTTGACGGAAGACCCGTGGGCACGCGCGATTCCCGAAAAGTATATCCCCGGACACATCATAAAGGGCAAGGTAACAAAGCTGACCAATTTCGGCGCCTTTGTCGAGCTTGAGCCAGACCTCGAGGGTCTGCTCCATATCTCCGAGCTGGCCGACCATAAAATTAAGAAGCCACAGGACGTTGTAAAGGTCGGCGACGAGCTTGAAGTCAAGCTGCTCAAGGTTGACACCGAGTCCCGAAAGATAGGTCTGTCCCTGCGCCGAGCGAAGTGGGCCGCCGAGGACCAGGCCGCTGAAGGCCAGACACAAAAGATAACAACGCCTGTCGCTGTACAGACCGTGATTTCGGACTCGCAGGCCGAGAAAATGGTCGCCGCCGGCGAGCCGGCTGAACAGACCTCGGCGACTGAGCCGAAAGAGCAGCCGGCCGGGCCAGAGCACGCCGAAGCCGACCAGCCGCAGCAGGCCGAAGAAGCCCCGGCCGACGAGCCGGCTGAGGATACTGCCGACCAGACCGCAGGGCAAACCCCAGACGCCGAGCCAAAAGAGCAACCGGCCGAGCAAGGGCACGCCGAGGCCGACCAGCCGCAGCAGGCCGAAGAAGCCCCGGCCGACGAGCCGGTTGCGGATGCTGCCGACCAGACCGCAGGGCAAACCCCAGACGCCGAGCCAAAAACACAGGCCGAGGCCGATACGGATTCACCCGATAAGCAGCAGATTGATACCGATAATAAATAGCCGGCCGTAAGGCCGGGAAACAATAGGGGCCTGACCACTCGAAGGAAAGGCCCTTTTTTTTATTGTCGCCGCCTGCCTGTGTCCGCCTAAACCGGCGTCCCCTTTCGACCGATACCATTTGCAGCTTTATCCCGCGTGGAGATATTGCCTGAAGTGTTTCAACGTAATTAGTATCTTTATGGCCCGGGTCGAGAGAACATCTGGACGGGCGGGAGTGAGCCATAGCTTTTGACGCCACTATAAAAGATTACCTCAGGGAAATTGACGAGGCGCCGCTGCTGACGGCAGAGGAAGAGCGGTACCTCGCAAGACTCATTGTCGAGGAGAACGACCCCCTCGCAAGAGAGCAGCTCGTACGCAGCAATCTTCGCTTAGTTGTCAGCATAGCCAAGAAATACGCCAACAGGAGTATGACGCTGGCAGACCTCATCGAGGAGGGCAACCTTGGACTCATCAGGGCCGTCGATTACTTTGACCCCGAACGCGGCACCAGATTCAGCACCTACGCCGCCTGGTGGATTAAGCAAAGCATTAAAAGCGCTCTGCTCGCCGACGTCCGGCCCGTGCATGTCCCAAGCTATATGATTGCCCTGATGAATCGATGGCGACAAACAGCGGTCGAGCTGCAGAACAAGCTGGGCAGAAAACCCGATGTCGAGGAAATGGCCGACGTGATGCGACTGCCCCTTCGAAAGGCGAGAATAATACATACGACGCTTAAAATTCTCAGCTCCGTCACCGACAGCAGCGACATTGACGACACCGAAGAGAACCAGACCTTCGAGTCCGGCCTTCGCTGCCACGACGACGGCAAGCCCGAGGACGAGCTCGTTGCTCAGGAAGAGCAGGCCAAGGTTCTGGCTCTTTTGAACGAGATTGACCCTCGTGAAGCCCGCATATTGATGCTGCACTACGGGCTGACCGGCGGCAAGCCGCTGCCTCTCAAGGAAATCGCCGCCCGGCTCGGCCTGACACGCGAGAGAATCAGGCAGATTCAGCACGAGGCGCTCACGAAGCTCTACGAATATATGAACGAAGAGTAGCGAAGCGGCCCGGCGGGGCGGGAATTCGCCGATTGTGCTTGCATTTCTTCAATAATCTGCTAAATAGTTCGTAACCGTTCACAGGATAATTGTGCCATTGTACGTCATCTCTGAAAGCGTGTCGTTTGTCAAGTACGCCACATAATTAT
>CAYMYK010000119.1:0-9453 GCA_964394625.1 uncultured Pirellulales bacterium | reverse complement strand
AGCGGCACGTTCACCGGCGATATTAATGAGAGTGGCTCAGACACAACCGACGGCAACGGACTTGCTGTTATTGACACAGTCGGCACTGCAAGGCCACTGAAAAACCTGACATTCTGCGTTGATAGTGTCACCGACACCCTGACCTACAACGAGGCCGACAACGTTGAAACTTGTGACAGCTTATAAGCTCAATATTGTTGAAATATTGTGAGCGGCAGTCGTGCTCAGATTATATGTAGAAAGGAGATGATAGATATGTAATGAATAAACAAATTAAATATTTTTAGAAGTATTGTTGAAAATCTGTTTTGTACAAAGTTTTTTTTAATAACAATTTTGTGGGAGAAAAATCATGTGCAAGAACATGTGTAAAAAAATGATGGGTTTAATCCCGCTTGTTCTGCTGCTGGTTATTCCTTGTGTCTATGCGGCTGATCCCTTTGCACCGGCTGAGGTTACAGTCGGGAATACAGTTGAAACCGGCGATGTAGAGCCGATCGGCGCAAATTTAACAAAATTGGCGGGAGGAACAAATTTTGCAAACAACAATGAGATGTGGAGCTCTGGTTTTGAACCGATAGTATGGCGGAAATTGGAAAGAATTTCTGATTACGGTTCCAACTGGTTTGAATGGACAGGCCATGGCGGAATAGACCTTTGGCAGTGTTACTGGACAGGTTTTGGAAATGGAGCAAAACTCAGGTTCTACAGGCTTGTGGATGAAAGCGGCAGTCCGCTTCCCGCAGAGGGTGGAAACCTCGATGTAACTAATGCGCACCATGTTGTATTTCTTGGCGAAGATACAGTCCCCATGCCGTCTGTGGACTTTCCGGGCGGCGGATGGATATCCAATGAATGGACAACTCCTGCCGACACCGGGTTGGAGGACGTAAGACTTCAAACAAATGCTACAGATGCACGATTTTATCTCGGAGACGGAGTAGAGACAGCGTATTATGTAGTAAGAGCGGTGGATGCTTCAGGAAATGAATCTACGAGTTCCAATGAGGATTCAGCTACTCCCCAATCCGGGATAGATAACGGCCCAAGAATCTGGCATCGTTCCTGGAGACTGCCTGATGCCGGAGCCGGAGTGAGTTACGGAGTAACTCTCGAGGTTACAGCAGGAACATCGCCGTACACATGGACTATAATAGAAGGCACTCTACCGGATGGGCTTACACTTGACTCTGGAACCGGAAGAATTGAAGGCACTCCAACAAGCACGCCTGATGATGTAACTTTGAGAATTCAGGTAGAGGACAACCAGAGTAGAGCTGACTCAAGGTACTTTAAGATAAATCCTCCGGATGATGTTGCAGACCCTAACGATCAAACAGCGCCTGAGCCGCCTACAGGTGTAACGGCAACAGCAAATAATGAGTCTGTAACTGTTTCCTGGACAGCCAGCGTTTCAAGTGATGTTGCATTTTATAGGGTTTACAGGTCTGACACGACTGGTTCTGAACAAATGGCAAGAGTTTATCTGGAAACCGGGGGGATAAGCTTCGAAATTGGCGACTATGCCTTTATTAAGCAAAAGACCAACTTTATCGGGCAGGAAACCCATAGCATCAGGGTAAGACAATACTGGCATGTTGACAGCTGGGGACTTGATACAAGCAGTGGTCTTCGATGTAAAGTAGTGGACCACACAGGAGGCCTTCCTTCAGATTTTAATGAGCCGGGAGAAACCTGCCTTGAGGTAGATGCAGGAGCAGCATCAGGAGTGTGCGAAATAAAACAGGTTCACTATCATCCGTATGATAGTGGTGAGGGGCAGTGGTACTCCCTGCTAAGGCCGGGAGCGCCGTATAGAGTTGAGGTCTGGTTAAAGCAAGAAGGGCTTGGAGACGGTGGAAATGTAAGATTTATTTTTACCGGGGCCTATTCTTCTTTCTCACAGAGCACTGCCTGGAGTGTCGGGGGCACATGGCAAAAGTACACTTATGATTTTACAGGACCGGATTATCCAACAGAAGGCAGCCATATATTTCAGGGCCTTGAGTTTACAGCTCCGGGAAAATTGCATGTGGATAATTTTGTTTTGTATCGAAATGACGAAAAACATGAGTATAAACCCTTTACACCACATGAAGTAAGTTTTGATGAGTTTATGGATTCTGTGGCTTCCACCGGCAAAAAACCTGCTATAAGGTTTTATGCTGAAGTATTTGGTGACACTGAGATGCACCGGGCGATCACAGATTACGGTAACTCAGGGTATGCTCCAGGACATGATGGACGTGTTGGAAATGCACCAGTTATAACCATCAAACAGTCCATGGAATACGCTTACAAAACAGGAAACAGCCCGGAAACACGTGTTGTTCCATATTTGACACTCATTGTTGACCTTTTTGAGGAAGAGTGGGAGGGTTTGATTGAATATTTAGGAGTTCCCTATGACCCCGAGATTGACACGCCTGAGAGCAAACCATACGCATACAAGCGCTATGTTCAGCGAGGAGACAACGGGACTCCATGGACAGATGAGTTTCGTGAAATACTTGTAGAGCTTGGAAATGAGACCTGGCATAACGGTGCCAGGTTCCCTCAGTGGGATGGCTTCGGTCCTCCTGGCGGGGTACATCAGGGAGGAAAGGAGTATGGGCTCTTTGCAAAGTATATTTTTGACGGGACCATCATGCAGATGCCTGAATGGACTTCTTTAGGCTTAAACAACAAAATAAAGTTTGCATTGGGAGCCAATTACGACGGAAATCCAGGCGCCTATGCGGAACTGGCGGTTCGGCAGGGCGGAAACATCAGTTATTTAGGCCATGCAAACTATGTAGGAGCTAAATGGGAGACAGGCGACACGGGTTTTCAGACTTTTAATGACGAAGGCGTTCAGGAGAACCTTGTTGCAATGCTTACAGGGATGAAGGATTTGATAGATACTGCAACTGCCACGAGGGATACCCTCAACAGCACCGAGGGAACTCACTATCAGGTACATGCCTATGAGGGAGGTCCCAGCGGGTATTGGATGGCAGACGACCCGGAGGTCGATGAGCTATATGGCAAATCCGGGGCTACGGGGCTTGCTGCTTTAGATGCCTGGCTTTACTCAAGTTTGAAGGGATATAAACATCAGTGTTATTTAGGCTATAGTTGTGGAAAGTGGTGGTCAAGCCATACTCCGCCGGAACTTGGAGGATTAAGACCCCATATAGGCTGGCTCGCTTTAAAGCTGCGGAACAAGTATGCCCTGGGCGACAATATGCTCAGTGTTGTTGAGAATAACATGCCGACCTATTTCCGTGACGACGACGAGGGCGGACAGGACATGCCGTTGATAGGCGTTTATGCATTAAAAGATGACTCCGGCAACTTCTACGTGTTTGTACTTTCCCGAAAGCTTGATGGGACCCATGACGGGGTAGATTTTGGCGATGGATATACGCCGGTAACCCTGCATCTGCCCTTTACGGACCCGAATAGTATTACGTTATACAAGCTTGCCAAGCCGAACGGGACACCTCATGACCCGAGGACAAACAACCGCGAAGCTCTTAATGTGACGATTGTATCGGAGAATATAGATACCCAATACTTCTCCCAGGATTTTGTGGTAAATGAGAACACAGGAGCTGGTTCCGGGGGTATTCACCCTGGAGCAGTGTATCTGTATGTATTTTCTTCGGGAGCAGTTTCTCCGCCCGGCCAGGCGAGCAATCCAAACCCTGCCGACGGAGCTACAGGTGCTAGCACGGCCGCAGACCTTAGCTGGTCGGCGGACTCTGGTGCATCGAGTCACGACGTTTATTTCGGCCTGACCAGCCCCGGTGACTTCCAGGGTAATCAGCCGGGTACGACGTTTGACCCCGGGACACTGGCCGATGAAACCACCTACTACTGGCGCATCGATGAGAAGAATGACTATGGCACCACAACCGGTGTCGTATGGAGCTTCACAACGGGCATCGGAGGCGCCACAGGTACGATTCTGCGCGAGTGGTGGACAGGCATAGGCGGTACGCTTGTCTCAGATTTGACGTCAAGTCCCGATTATCCGGACAACCCGTCCGGCAGCGATGAGCCGACATCATTCGAGGCGCCAACCGACTGGGCAGACAACTACGGGACACGTATGCGGGGCTATTTGTACCCGACCGACAGCGGCGACTACACATTCTGGATTGCATCCGACGACAACGGCGAACTCTGGCTGAGCACGGATGACAACCCTGCCAATGCGGTACTGATTGCCAATGTCCCCGACTGGAGCAGCTCACGTCAGTGGGACAAATACGCCGAGCAGCAGTCCTCGGCCATCTCGCTTACCGGCGGAAATGCCTATTACATCGAAGCCCTCCAGAAGGAAGGCGGCGGCGGTGACAACTTAGCCGTTGCATGGCAGGGTCCGGGCATTTCGCAGGCGGTTATCGATGGTGCGTATCTGTCGCCGTGGGCAGGAGGCGCACCTCAGCCACCGGGCCAGGCGAGCAATCCGAGTCCGGCTGACGCTGCAACGGGTGTAAGCACAACCGCGGACCTTAGCTGGACAGCCGGCTCCGGCACAACCAGCCACGACGTCTATTTCGGAACGGTGACATCACCTCCGTTTGTACAGAATCAGGCGGAAACTACTTATGACCCCGGCACTATGGCTGAGGTTACCACCTACTTCTGGCGAATCGACGAGGTCGGCGCAGGCGGAACAACAACAGGTGTTGTATGGAGCTTTACGACCGCAGCGGCTCCTCAACCGCCCGGTCAGGCGAGTAATCCGAGTCCCGCCGATAGTGCAACCGGTGTCGGCATCAATGCCGACCTGAGTTGGACGGCAGGAGCCGGTGCCGATTCACACGATGTCTATTTCGGCACGGCCAGTCCGGGCGCGTTCCAGGTCAACCAGACGGGCACGACCTTTGACCCGGGCACCCTAAGCAACGATACCACCTACTACTGGCGCATCGACGAGAAGAACGCCGTCGGCACGACCACCGGCACCGTCTGGAGCTTTACGACTATCGTTGCACCACCCGGCCAGGCAAGCAATCCGAATCCTGCCGACGGGGCGACGAATCAAAGTATTGATGTCGATTTGAGCTGGACAGCCGGTGCTGATGCGACAAGCCATGATGTGTATTTCGGCCAAACCAGTCCGGGTACGTTCCAGGGCAATCAGCCGGGTACGACGTTTGACCCAGGCACTTTGGCCAACGATACGACCTACTTCTGGCGGATTGACGAGAAGAATGCCGGCGGAACAACAACAGGTGTTGTGTGGAGCTTTATGACCGAAGCTGCAACCCCTCCGCCGGGCCAGGCGAGTAATCCAAGTCCTGCTGATGCGGCTACTGATGTAGGGATAGACACAGACCTGAGCTGGACGGCGGGAGCCGGTGCCGATTCGCACGATGTCTATTTCGGGACGACCAGTCCTGGTACGTTCCAGGGCAACCAGCCGGGTACGACGTTTGACCCCGGGACACTGGCAAATGATGTTACTTACTACTGGCGCATCGATGAGAAGAACATTGCCGGCACAACGACAGGTGTTGTCTGGAGCTTTACCACAGGCAGCCTGCCGACTGCGGATGCGAATATCGTCGAGACAACAACTGCGCCGACTATTGACGGCTCGGTCGATGGCGTATGGGCGAGTACAAATTCGTATTCAATTGCCAATATTATCATCGGGACGGTCACCGACGATAGCGACCTGTCGGGCACCTGGCGGGCGCTCTGGGACAGCACCAACCTGTACTATCTGGTGGAAGTTACCGACGATACCCTCAACAACGACTCGAACAACGCCTGGGATGACGATTCGGTCGAGCTCTACATCGACGCCGACAACAGCAAAGGTACATCATACGACGGCGTCAACGATTACCAGTACGTCTTCCGCTACAATGACGGGACAATTCACCTCGGCAGCAGCTCGGCGACCAACACCGAAGGCATTGACTTCACAATCGTCGCCACGGCCAACGGCTACAACTTCGAGGTCTCTATCCCGTGGTCAACGCTTGGCGTAACGGCCGCCCAGGGCAGTCTCATCGGCACAGATGTGCATGTCGACGACGACGACGACGGCGGCAGCCGCGACGGCAAGAAGGCCTGGTTCGCAATTGTCGATGACTCCTGGACCGACCCGAACACCTTTGCGACCGCAGAGCTTGTCGCCGGCGGCGGTCCGGTTCCGCCCGACCCGGCAACCAATCCGAATCCTGCCGACGGCGCAACCAATCAAAGCATTGATGTTGACCTGACCTGGTCGGCAGGCAGCGGTGCTACCAGCCACGACGTCTATTTCGGAACGCCGAGCTCACCGCCGTTCGTCCAGAACCAGACCGGCACGACTTTCGACCCGGGCACAATGGCCAACAGCACTACCTACTACTGGCGCATCGACGAGGTCAACGCTCAGGGTACGACTACAGGTAGCGTCTGGAGCTTCACTACCGAGGCGGCAACACCGCCGCCGGGTCAGGCAAGTAATCCGAATCCTGCCGACGGTGCAACAGATATAAACACAACCGTTACGCTGAGCTGGACGGCGGGTACTGATGCGACAAGCCACGACGTCTATTTCGGCACGAGCAGTCCTGGTACATTCCAGGGCAACCAGACGGCTGCGACCTTTGACCCGGGCACTTTAGCCAACAGTACAACCTACTACTGGCGAATTGACGAGGTCAATGCATACGGGACTACGACGGGTGTTGTCTGGAGCTTCACCACCGTTGCGGCGCCGCCGGGCCAGGCGAGCAATCCCAGCCCTGCCGATGAAGCAACGGATGTGGACATAAATGCTGATTTGAGCTGGTCAGCCGGTTCAGGTGCAACCTCACACGATGTCTATTTCGGGACGGTGACTTCTCCTCCGTTTGTGCAGAACCAGGCCGGCACCACCTACGATCCCGGCACTATGGTTGAGGTTACCACCTACTTCTGGCGGATTGACGAGGTCGGCGCCGGCGGAACGACAACCGGTGTCGTCTGGAGCTTTACAACAGGCACGGCACCGCAGCCGCCCGGTCAGGCGACAAATCCGAATCCCGGCGATGGTGCAACTTCTGTTAGCGTCGATGCCGACCTGAGCTGGACGGCGGGTTCCGGTGCAACTTCACACGATGTCTATTTCGGCACGACCAGTCCGGGTACGTTCCAGGGCAATCAGCCGGCTGCGACATTTGACCCCGGCACTTTGGCCAACGACACCACCTATTACTGGCGTATCGATGAAGTCAATGCTGCCGGCACAACCACAGGTGTTGTGTGGAGCTTTACGACCGAAGCTGCAACGCCTCCGCCGGGTCAGGCGAGTAATCCGAGTCCTGCCGATGCGGCGACAGATGTTAGTATAAATGCCGACTTGAGCTGGACCGCTGGTTCTGGTGCCGATTCACACGATGTATATTTCGGAACAACCAGCCCGGGTGACTTCCAGGGCAACCAGCCGGGTACGACATTTGACCCCGGCACGTTAGCCAATGATACGACCTACTACTGGCGTATCGACGAGAAGAATGCCATCGGCACGACGACCGGCGTCGTCTGGAGCTTCACAACAGTTGCACCGAGCACCTGGTCCAACCAGGATGTCGGAAGCCCAAGTGCTTCCGGAAGCGCCTCCGAGTCCGCGGGCGTATGGACCATCGAAGGCGACGGTAGTGACATCTGGGGCACTTCCGACCAGTTCCATTACGTATATCAGTCGCTCTCAGGTGACGGCGAGATAGAAGCTCGCGTCGCATCACTTGAAAACACCAACTCCTGGGCAAAGGCAGGTGTGATGATTCGTGAGTCCCTCACCGGCGGCTCGACACACGCCATGACGGTCGTCACACCCGGTAACGGTACGGCCTTCCAGAGAAGAACGACTACCGACGGCTCCAGCTCTCACACCGCAGGCAGCAGTGTCACCGCTCCATACTGGGTCCGCCTGGTCAGAAGCGGTAATACCTTTACCGGCTACGAATCGTCAAACGGTTCGAGTTGGAACGAGGTCGGCTCTGCAACCGTCTCGATGGCGACCGATGTCTATATCGGCCTGGCCGTGACCAGCCACTCAGGCGGTGTACTCTGCACGGCTGAGATTGACAATGTCACCGTGACCGGTGGTGGACCTCCTCCTCCGCCTGGTCAGGCAACCAATCCCAGTCCTGCCGATAGTGCAACCGGCATTGATATAGATGCCGATATTAGCTGGACGGCCGGTTCAGGCGCTACCAGCCACGATGTTTACTTCGGCACAGTCACTTCGCCTCCGTTTGTACAGAATCAGACCGGCACCACCTACGATCCCGGCACCCTGTCCGAGGTCACCACCCACTACTGGCGAATCGACGAGGTCAGTGCCAGCGGCACGACCACCGGCGTCGTCTGGAGCTTCACGACCGAATCAGCACCGCCACCACCAACTTTAACGGCTTATTATTGCGACGTTGACCGCATGTCATCTTCGCTTCCGATGACCGTTGGTGGCAACCTGAACTCGAAGACTGAGGCGACAAGCCCTCAGTACGACGCGATAGCAAGCTCTGACGACAGTCGATGGACGACACCAGACCCGGGTAATCGTGACGAGGTTTTCCTCTGGTTGGAAAACTCCATCACCGGGAGCATCGCCAGTATCGATCTTCACTTTGAAGGATACCTCAACGGCTCTTCCGCAACCTTCAGTATATGGGCTCGAGACGTGGTTAACGGTGAATGGGATCAGATAGGAACCACTCAGAGCATCTCTACGGGTTCGGATGGAACAATTACTCGAAGCATAACTTCAGAGATTGCAAACTATGTATCAGGCGAAACGCTAATCTGGGGTGTTTACGAAAGCACATCCTCACAAAGCCTGAATATCGACTACGTGAATGTGGTTGTTAACTCCGACTAGCCTCAGCCGCTGACAACTTGATACCCACTTAGAAGCTTAAACTTCTCAGGCCCGCGGGAATAAAACCCCGCGGGCCTGAGAAAAATATGCAGCACTTTGTATAAGAGCTGCGGTGACTCAGCATTTTGAGTGCGTCAAGATGGGTGAAATTTAAGCTGCTTTTCGAAACATTTATCTACAGCTTTACGACGCCAGCCGGTGGCATACGGTAGCAACTTATGTTAGCGGCACTGATTTCAACAACGACCAGTTCTATCATGAAGTGGTATATGTGAATGAGCCGAGCTACACCTTCCCGACCAACATGAAGATCAAGTTCCAGTGCGACGCCAGCGGCAACTACGACGATGTTTACATCGATGAGATAGATGTCTCAGCCAAATAAACCGGCTGACTGTATTGCATGGTAACACTGACGCATATCAAGCGTGGCGGCTTTTATAGCCGCCACGCTTTTTTTGGATGGACTCGAATCCTTGCAGTGTGCTGCGCTGCGAGGGGCGGGCGGAGTCCGTGAGCAGTGGAGCAGGTGAAGCGGTGAGCAGCAATCGTGGGCTTATCAGAAGTGCTTGAAATTTCCCGTTCGTTCGCGGGTA
>CAYMYK010000118.1:0-9485 GCA_964394625.1 uncultured Pirellulales bacterium | reverse complement strand
AGGATTGTACTTGCTTAACCACCCATCGGCTTTTTGTGGAGGCACAATATGGGTTATAAGGGTATTATTCTCGCAGGCGGCAGCGGCACCCGGCTGTATCCCATAACAAAGGCCGTCAGCAAACAGCTCATCGCCATTTATGACAAGCCGATGGTCTATTATCCGCTCACTACCCTTATGCTGGCCGGGATTAAGGAAATCCTGCTCATCAGTACGCCACAGGACTTGCCCCTGTACAGACGCCTGCTCGGTGACGGCAGCCAGTGGGGTATCAGCTTAGCTTACGCAGCCCAGCCGAGGCCCGAGGGTCTTGCCCAGGCATTTATCATCGGCAGGGAGTTCCTCGACGGCAGTTGTGCGTGCCTGATTTTAGGCGACAACATATTTTACGGCCACGGCCTGGTCGAGTCGTTGAAAAAGGCAACCGCCGGCCCGCGAGGCGCTACAATCTTTGGATACTGGGTAAAAGACCCCCAGCGCTATGGAGTTATCGAGTTTGACAAATCCGGCAGGGTGCTTTCCATCGAGGAAAAACCGCAGAAACCAAGGTCGAATTATGCAGCCGTCGGACTGTATTTCTACGATTCAGACGTCGCCGAAATTGCGGCGAGTATCAAGCCCTCGGCAAGAGGCGAGCTGGAGATTACCGAGGTCAACAATGTCTATCTTCGGAAGAATCAACTGAGGGCTGAATTGCTCGGCCGGGGAATTGCCTGGCTCGACACGGGCACTGCCGACTCAATGCTTCAGGCGGCCACCTTCGTCCAGACCATCCAGCAGAGGCAGGGGCTGATGATTGCCTGTCCCGAGGAAATCGCCTTTCACCTGGGGCTGATTGATGCCGCCCAGGTCGCTAAGCTCGCCGAACCGCTGGCGAAGAACTGGTACGGACAGTATCTGATGAAACTGATTGATGAGAATATATAAATGAAGGTCATCGAGACGAAGCTGCCGGACGTTATCGTGATTGAGCCGGATGTGTATCCCGACCCCAGGGGCTGGTTCCTCGAGACCTGGAGCCGAAAGCGCTACGAAGACGCCGGCATCAGGGAAAGATTCGTTCAGGATAATGTCTCGTTCTCCTCAAAGGCGGTTCTGCGGGGGCTGCACTTTCAGTATCCGCAATCTCAGGGCAAGCTGATTCAGGTCCTGTCCGGAGAGGTCTTTGATGTGGCGGTTGACATTCGTGTCGGCTCGCCTGCGTTCGGCGGATGGGTCTCTGCGACTCTTTCACAATCCAATCATAAGCAGATGTATGTACCGCCCGGCTTTGCTCACGGCTTTTGTGTGCTCAGCGAAACCGCCATATTCTCATACAAATGCACGGATTACTACAGCCCTTCCGGCGAGTTTGGAGTTGCCTGGAATGACCCCGACCTTGGCATTGACTGGCCCATAACCGAGCCGGTGTTGTCGAAAAAGGACGCCGGCTACCCGTTGCTCAGGGATATTCCAAGGCAAAAGCTGCCAAAGTACGAGCAAGCCAGATGAGTGACCAGGGTGAAAAGATTGTCATTTTAGGCGGCAGGGGAATGCTTGGCACCGACCTGGCTGATGAGTGTACAGCCCGCGGCGTTGATTACGAAGTATTTGACCTGCCGGATTTTGACATAACCAGCGACCGTCATCTCAACCGTGCTCTCGAACGTGCCGGTGCAGTCGTCAATTGCGCCGGCTATACCAACGTGGAAAAGGCCGAGACCGAAACCGAGCTGGCTTACAGGGTGAATGCTGAGGCGGTGGGCCGGCTCGGTGACATTGCCGTGAAAAAAGGTCTTTGGGTTCTGCACTTCAGCACCGATTTCGTATTCGACGGCACAAGCGACAGACCCTATACCGAAACCGATGCTCCAAACCCCATCAACGCCTATGGCAGGACAAAACTGGCCGGCGAAAAGCTTCTGATTGAAAACCGCTGCCGGTACTGTATAATACGCCTCGAATGGACATACGGCATCGGCGGAAATAATTTTGTCAGAAAGATTCTCGACAGAGGCATAAACCAGGGACAATTGAAAGTTGTTGACGACCAGATTGGCTCGCCGACCGCCACCTCGGAGGTGGCCGGTGTAATATGTGATATCCTGCTCGATAAGCCGCAGGGCATTTTTCATTTTGCCGGCGAAGGTTATGCGAGCCGGTTCGACATAGCCAGGTTCGTTTTCGACAAGCTTTGGATTCCGGTACACTTGGACAGATGTAAGAGCAGCGATTTTCCCACCGCAGCGGCCAGGCCGTTGAACAGCCGGTTTGACTGCAGCAAGATAAAGGCCCTGCTCGGCAGGCCAATCAAACCCTGGCAGGGACCTTTGGAGGATTTCCTGAGGCGATTATGAGACTGCTTGTTACAGGTGGCGCCGGCTTTATTGGAAGCAACTTCGTACGGATGCTGCTGAGCGAACAGCCCGACTGCTTCGTGGTCAATCTCGACAAGCTCACGTATGCCGGCAATCTCGAAAGTCTCGCCGATATTCTTCAAAACCCAAACCACACCTTTGTCAAAGGCGATATATGCGACGGCAAGCTGGTTGAGCGGCTAATCACCGAGCACAACATTGACGCCATTGTCAATTTTGCCGCCGAAAGCCACGTTGACCGTTCGATTAGCGCACCAAAGGTCTTTATTGAAACCAATGTTATCGGCACGCTGACTCTACTTGAGGCCGCACGGGACAACAAGCTCGAACGCTTTGTCCAGGTTTCCACCGACGAGGTATATGGCGCACTCGGTAGGGAAGGCAGCTTCACCGAGCAGACACCGTTGAGTCCCAATTCGCCGTACTCTGCGAGCAAGGCCGCCGCCGACCATCTGGTAACGGCCTTCGGGCGCACTTACGGAGTGAGATTTAACATCACCAGATGCTCGAATAACTACGGGCCGTACCAGTTCCCCGAAAAATTGATTCCACTGATGATTAACAACGCCCTCAATGATAAAGAGTTGCCGGTCTATGGAGACGGCCTTTACGTACGCGACTGGCTGTATGTCTATGACCACTGCGCTGCACTCTGGAAGGTGCTCACCGAAGCGCCGCCGGGACAGGTTTATAACATCGGCGGATGCAGCGAAAAAACCAACCTTGAGGTTATCGAGCTTATTCTTAACCGGCTTGGCAAGCCCGCCTCGCTAATTCGGCACGTAACCGACAGGCCCGGCCACGACAGACGCTATGCAATTGACGCATCAAAGATAATGAGCGAGTTCGGCTGGCAGCCGTCAATCACCTTCGAGCAGGGCCTGGAAAGGACCATCGACTGGTACAGGGACAACCAGCGGTGGCTGACCAACGTCGCATCAGGCGATTACCAGAAGTACTACGAATCTATGTACAAGAACAGATAACGCCGTCGGCAGGAACTCATCGTCGCAAAATCACTGGTCCAAACTCTTGGCTTCAATCAACTCCCTTGCCAGGTCCGAATCGAAAAGACGGCGCAGCTTATATTCGACCTTTATCTGCGATCGCCACTGGCCAAGGCGGCGTTCTTTCGGGCGCAGCCCTGCAGTCGCGTGTGCAAGATGAACCATATACCTCATCATCTCCGCCGTATCAATCACTTCGGCACGGTAGCCGTTTTCTTTGAGCTGGTAGTACATCTGTTCTCCTGCGGTGTAACCGGCATATCGACCCCCACTGTCGAAATGCAGGTTCAGCCGTCTGATTGGCTCAGAGCGATAAATCGTACAGTAATCACGGGGACACAACTCTCGCGGCAGTTGTCGTGCCCTGGCGTCCCCCAGAAAGGTCCGGCGAAACCACAACAGTGCCTTCTTTGTGTCGGTGGTCTTCCTTAAAAAATTGTTCAGTCGGCTCCTTAACTCCAGCTTCCAGGCCCCAACCGCTGCACACTTCGGGTCATTCTCCAGAGGCGAAAGCATACGTTCCAGCCAGCCCGGATGTTTGATAATGGTGTCGGTGTGCATTATGACGTAATATTTCCCCCGGCTGTTTGCAAATCCCAAATCCAGCGCGGTAACAAACGCGTGCACCCAGAATTCCGGCGTCTGCCTGCCGCGCTCTATCAGCCGTATCCATCGCAAACTCCGAAGATAATCCAGCGATTCATCCTGCGAACCGTTATCGACCACGATGACTTCGATTGGAGTGTTTTTAGTGAATTTGCGAATCGCCCGAAGGCAAAGTGTCACCAGTTCCCGTACCTGCCAGTGTGGAATACAGATACTCACAAGAGGTTTTGCTTCTTGAGCCATTTGATAACCCTCTGGTTACGCAATTTTTAAGTCCGGCCATTATAGGTTGCAGCCGTAAACCAGTCAATTTTCTGTTGTATTTTTCTTCGTGTGCATGATAGAATAGGCGGCGGTTGCTGCTTTGTTGGTTCGTAATAAAAAACTGATTGTCGAGGACAACGATGACAAAACGAATTCTTGTAACAGGTGGAGCAGGGTTTCTCGGCTCACATCTTTGCGACCGGCTTATTAAAGACGGACACGATGTGCTCTGTGTTGACAATTATTTTACCGGAAGAAAAAACAACATAATCCATCTTACAGGCAATCCCCGCTTTGAGGCGATGCGCCACGACGTCACGTTTCCGCTCTATGTCGAGGTGGACGAGATATACAACCTGGCCTGCCCTGCTTCTCCGGTTCACTATCAGTTTGACCCGGTGCAAACTACGAAGACCAGCGTCCACGGCGCAATCAATATGCTGGGACTTGCCAAACGGGTCAAAGCAAAAATATTCCAGGCATCCACAAGCGAGGTCTATGGCGACCCGGTCGTCCACCCGCAGACCGAAACCTACTGGGGCCACACTAATCCTATAGGCATCCGCTCCTGTTACGACGAAGGAAAACGCTGCGCAGAGACGCTGTTTTTTGACTATCTTCGACAGCACAAAGTTCGTATAAAAGTTGCCCGTATCTTCAACACCTATGGCCCGCGAATGCGCCCCGGTGACGGGCGGGTGGTGTCCAACTTCATAATTCAGGCGCTCAATAATAAACCCGTAACTGTCTATGGGGACGGCTCCCAGACCCGCTCATTCTGCTACATCGACGACCAGGTCGAGGCGTTCATTCGCCTTATGAACACCACCGATGACTTCACCGGCCCGGTCAACCTGGGCAATCCAACCGAAATCTCCATCCTCGAATTGGCCGAAACCGTCATCGACCTCGTCGGCTCACGCTCCGAAATTGTGCGTCAACCTTTGCCCCGGGACGACCCAAAACAGCGGTGTCCCGATATTACGCTGGCAAAGGAAAAACTCAACTGGCAGCCGGTGGTTCCCCTGCGGGACGGCCTGAAGAAAACAATCGAATACTTCGACCGGCTTCTAATCAGGGAAAAACGCCTTGCGCCGGTGCCGATAAAATCTATTTTGCCGCATAAGCCCTCGTCGCCGGCTCGGCAGACCCGCAAGATATGAAAAAAGTTATAAGCAACATTGTCTTTACCAAAAATCGCCCTTTGCAACTGGACGCCTATCTGGAAAGTTTGTATAGGTATTTCCCATCCGAACTTATTCAGACGTATATCCTGTATAAAGCCGAGCTGTTTGAGGACGAGTACAAACAGCTTTTCCATAAGTATGCGAACTGTATCGTAATAAAGGAAAGCCAATTTTACAGGAACCTCTCGAATCTCTTAAGTGAAATCTCCACAAAATACGTTTTGTTCGGCGTAGATGACGTGGTCTATTTTGATTCGGTTGATTTTGATGTGGTTGATGAGACCTTCGACAAGTTCTCCAAAGAGATTTTCGGATTCTCACTTAGATTTGGCGAGGAAAACATAAAGGATGGTGGTGATACCGTGTGCGATGCGGTCAGTGCCGGACAACAGGTCTTCAGCATAGATTGGACACAGGGCCGAACGCCGGATACAAGGTACCCATTCGAACTCTGTGCGACAATATATACGACGGCTCTCGTAAAAAGAATAATGCATAGCGTCTCTAACAACAATGTGGTAGTCGAGAAACTTTTCTCGCCGGGTTCTGTCTTGATGAATGCCTTGGGTAAGATAATCTCTAAAAGGTCGGTGCTTAGGCCTCTGGGATATTTCTACGACCCCAACACTTTGGAATCGTGGTACTGTCGTTGGTGTCGGAAAAATCCTTCGCTATTGCCGCCCTCGCTCTATTTTCAAAAGCTCTGTGCCAGCGCAATACAAGTGAATATAGTTAATACCTCCACGGCTAATACAACCGACGGCTCTGACGAAACTACCGTCGAGGCCCTGGCCGAAAAATACAGACTGGGCTACCGTCTCAACATCGATTTTGTCGCCCAAAATAAGCCGATGGGGATACATTCCGGTAAGCAATATTTTAAATTAACCAGTAACAGACAGGTATCGATGCAATAAAGTAGGTGTTGGTTATGTCAAAGTTTTACAGCAGGTGGAAAAGACCTCTGGTCAGAACTAAGATCCTTTCGGGATTGTCCAAATACCCAAAGTACTTTTTTGATTGGTGGAAGTACAGCAGAATGCATGACGCCGAACCAATAAAAGTTGTTGATACGTACCCATGCTTGTTTGACAGGACATCTAAGACAAGGGTGGATAGTCATTATTTTTACCAGGACTTATGGGCTTTCAAGAAAATATGCTCTCTTAAGCCTGAGCTTCATGTTGATGTTGGTTCAAATGTCAATTTCGTTGGTTTTTTAACTGCTATTACCAATGTCCATTTTGTAGATATCAGACCTCTGCAAGTTTCTAATATTAAAAATCTTGAGATTGTAAAGGCCAGCGTCTTAGCTCTTCCTTATGAGGATAATTCGCTAAAATCCGTCTCCTGTTTACACGTTGCAGAACACATTGGGCTCGGCAGATACGGGGATGATTTAGACCCGCTGGGTACAAAAAAAGCCACAGTTGAACTTACGAGATGTCTGGCGGAAGGCGGTAATCTTTTCTTTTCGTTGCCGGTGGGTAAACCTCGAGTCTGTTTCAATGCTCACAGAATTCATTCCCCGGGACAGATTATTGACTACTTTAACAACCTTAAGTTAGTTGAACTATCAGGTACGGATGATAAGGGAATATTCATTGAAAATATAGACATCGATGTTTTGGAAAACACGAGATATGCCTGTGGGATGTTCTGGTTTACAAAGGGATAAGCGAATCAAAATGCAAAGGAGTTGCGTATGAACGAAAGTATGTTATCGGACATAAACGGTAAGAAGCTCAAACCAAATGCCTGGTTAAATCAATATGCCAGAACGGTTACATCGCAGGGTGGAGAAGATGGGATCATCGAGGAAATTCTCGAGGTAATAGAAGACAATGACAAGTGGTGTGTTGAATTCGGAAGCTGGGACGGGAAGAAGCTCAGCAACACATACAATCTTATTGTCAATAAGGGTTATTCCGCCGTCCTGATCGAAGGCAACAGAAAAAGATTTAAGAGTCTGCTAAAGACCTTCGGGGGCAATGCCCAAATCACACCTATTAATACCTTTGTTGGGTTTGATGCTGACAATAACCTCGATACGATTCTTAAGAACACAGCAATACCCAGAAACTTTGACGTGCTTTCAATAGATGTCGATGGCAATGATTACCACATCTGGGATGCTGTCAAAAAATACAAACCCAAAGTTGTCGTGATAGAATTTAATGCTACTATCCCGCCGCAGGTGGAGTTTGTCCAGCCGCGGGATATGAGTGTAACTCAGGGCAGCAGCATCTTATCCATCACTAAACTGGCAAAATCAAAAGGGTACGAACTTGTGGCCTCAACATCAAACGCTATTTATGTCGATGCTAAATATTTCGACCTGTTCGAAATCGAGAATAATTCGGTAAGCGAAATCTGGGCGGATCCCTCGGCGCTTACTTATGTATTCTGTGGTTACGACGGAACGGTTTTTCTCAGAGGTTTATGTAAACTGCCGTGGCAGGGAATATTAATGAAGGAATCGAGAGTTCAGCAATTGCCGAAATGGGCGTTAAAACGAATTGGAGACCGTAACGTATTAAGGAGAAAGCTGCGTAAAATTTATCTGCGTTTTCGAAAGAGGATGCAGTGATTGGTGTGTTTTATGAAGCTACCTCTTAATCCTCAAGTGGTTTGTATCGCTGACCCAAACTTTGGTAACCGTCCCTACCCTTATTCGTTTGGTTGCGTGCCTGCCACTTTGGAGCGAATGGGTATGTCCGTGTTCCACCTGAACGCCGCAACTGCAACACTTGAATCTTTTCGCAAGGACATCGGGAAATTCAAGCCGGATTTGCTGTTCGGTTTTATTCAGAACCGACAGCAGGTAGTTAAGATAGCCGATTTTCTGAATTATTATCATCCTGTTCCAGCCACAAACTGGAGCTTGGAGGACCCTAATAGCGTTGTCGGGCCCAAAGATGCATACAGCACCATAGAGGCTTCAGCCAGTTTTGATATGTGGTTCTGTAATGACAGCAAAATGGTTCCCTTCTGGCGTACTAAGGCGGCTTTTATGCCGCCCGGATTCGACGACCGCGTTTACTACAACGCCGGTCTTGAACGCTGTTTCGATGTTTCTTACATCGGCCAGTTGGGCCCCAAGATGGTTACTAAAATGTACTGGCCGTATATGAAGGAAATTTCTGTGTACGGGAAGAAAGCAATGTTGGCCATTGATAGACCTATGGGTGTGCCTCTATTGCCGAGACCATTGGAACACTTCATAAGATCGAAAAAAAGGCGCCGCTTTTTGCAAAGTCTTGCGATTTGGCGCTGCCGGTGGGAAAACCCTAAGAACGAGCAGGAAAAGGCCGGAATCGTAAGTCGCAGCAAAATTCACTCTGGGCTCAACCGGGTGCGGGGGGATTGGGAGGACGACCTGAAGGCCCTCTTGCCTGAATACCCGTTGGATAAGCACGGGCTATTTTATCAGCTCAAGGGACGCCTGTTCCACGCAGTGGGAGCCGGAGCTATGGCACTGAATGAATATTGTCCTGAGCTCGAAGATTTGTTTGACGTGGGTAGAGAAATCGTTACTTTTGAATTCGGTAACATAGAAGAATTTAGAGATAAGTTGGCTTGGTATGTCTCTCACGAACTGGAACGAAAAACAATCGCACTAGCAGGATACAGGCGAGGTCGAAAACAGCACACATTCTCAGCCCGCATAAAGCAAATATTTGACATGATTCGCAAAATACTTTAAGATTTTTCTAGCCTCTTCATAAGTTGATACAGATCTTCGATACAGCTTGCTTCTTGAAGCATGGTGCAATCTTTAGGAGAGGATAAGCGATAGTATAGATGTGCTTATTAAGGTGAATCACTGTGAATGAAACAGAGCAATTATGGACTAGATGTAGAGAAACCCTGGAAATTGAATCAGCAACTTTATTGTCGCAGAGCATTCACGACTCCTTTCGCCGAGTCTACGTTGTGAATGAAAAGGTCTATAAACTCGTCGCTTTCCTACACGAGACTTCTGGGAAGCTTCGCCACCAAAGTCTTGCCGGCGAATTTGAAATTCTGAAACGCTGTTCTGGCATAATGGGTATTCCTTCAGT
>CAYMYK010000117.1:0-9505 GCA_964394625.1 uncultured Pirellulales bacterium | reverse complement strand
GCAGAGTCCTTCAAACAAAACCTTAGATGGTCGCCTCGCGCGAGCAAGCTCTAAATCGCTGTAGGCGTAACGCAGCCAGTCATCCGGGCTCCCTGGAGAATGACCTTCATGCGGCATATATTTCTCTTCCTTCTTGTAGTACAGTTCGATAAATTAAGCCGATATTATCTTTATGCTTTTCCAAAACACCTGGTGTTGCCACCAAAATATCAAAGGCAATCCCTACCCCTCTAATCTGTCGATATAACAGTTGTGCAGTCCGCCGGCAGTGAACACCTTCGGGCATCACTACCAGGACATCAATGTCGCTCTCTGGATTCGCTTTGTCTCGGGCGTATGAGCCAAAGAGAATTATCCTTAGCGGGTGTACCGCTTCAACAATTTTTTGTACAAGTGATTCAATCGCTTTAGAACTGGTCGGCATATCTAACCTCAATTTGATCACCCCGCAATTCTGCCCACTTTCGATGCCGCGAGGCATGGCTGACGCCATTTGCTGTCTTCAATTTACTATTGACTATTATGGAACCAGCAACGTCAAATAGTAAATCTTTTTTTCTTGGTATGCTTTGTAATTATACTCCCTAAGTATTTTGGCAAACATTTTAGTTCCGTCAGTTCAAGTCAAGTTGGAATTCCGGTTGGCTTTATGCGGATTCTTTTTTTGCCTTTTTTTGCCTTGCCGCGGTGAGCGGGGTCTTTCCACCGACGATGTCTTTGGTGATGACATACCTGGCGCCCTTTTGCTCTTCGGGCAGCCGGTACATCAAATCGACCATAAGCTCTTCGGCGATTGCGCGCAGGGCCCTTGCGCCGGTATCACGCTTGAGGGCCTTTTTCGCCAGCGCGTGCAGGGCGTCTTTGGTGAATTCGAGCCGGGCGTCCTCCATCTCAAAGAACCGCTTGTATTGTTTGATAAGGGCGTTTTTCGGCTTTGTGAGAATGTCGATAAGGGCCTTTTCGTCGAGTGCGGCCAGCGTGGTGATAACGGGCAGCCGGCCGACCATTTCGGGAATCATCCCGTATTCGATGATGTCTTCGGGTATGACCTGGCTGATGATGTCACTGTACTCGCTTCCTTTGTCGCTCTTGCCGGAAAGCTCCGAGTCAAAACCAATCAT
This sequence comes from uncultured Pirellulales bacterium, assembly GCA_964394625.1. Lineage (GTDB taxonomy): Bacteria > Planctomycetota > Phycisphaerae > Sedimentisphaerales > Anaerobacaceae > JAUVYV01. Next base: position 8,384 of record CAYMYK010000117.1, on the reverse strand, counting down.
CTTCCTGCCGAGCCGTTTCTTGACGATATTTTCCAGCCCGATGAAGGTCCCGCCGCAGATAAACAGTATGTGTGCGGTGTCCATCTGGATGTAGGACTGTTCGGGGTGTTTTCTGCCGCCCTGGGGAGGGATGTTTGCGATGGTCCCCTCGAGCATTTTCAGCAGCGCCTGCTGGACGCCCTCGCCGGAGACGTCGCGGGTTATGGATACATTCTGATACGTTTTGCCGATTTTATCTATTTCGTCGATATAGACGATTCCGCGCTGGGCGGCCTCGATGTCGTAGTCGGCGGACTGGAGCAGCCGAAGCAGAAAGTTTTCGACGTCTTCGCCGACGTAGCCGGCTTCGGTAACGGTCGTGGCGTCGCAGATTGCAAACGGCACGTCAAGGAAATGAGCGAGGGTGCGGGCGAGCAGCGTCTTGCCGCAGCCGGTGGGGCCTATGAGCAGCACGTTGGATTTGTCGATTTCGATGTCGCTGTCGGCGCTGTCGGCGTGCAGCAGCCGCTTGTAGTGATTGTGCACGGCGACCGAGAGATACTTTTTCGCGTGTTCCTGGCCTATGACGTACTGGTCGAGATTCTCCTTGATTTCTCGGGGCTTGGGCAGCTGCCTGATGTTCAGGGCCGGGCGGGCAAGCTGCTTTTTGTTCTGCTGGATGATATTGTGGCAGAGGTCAACGCATTCGGGACAGATGAAGACCTTGTTCGGACCCTCGATGAAGGCATCGCTTTTGCCACCCGAGCGGCCGCAGAAGCTGCAGATTGCCCTGTTTCTGTTATTGCCTGTTCGTTTAGCCATTATTTCGTTCCGCTATTATGGTCGTGACTGTTTCAGTATCCGCTATATTGTAATTCGGTCATTTGATTTATGCAACTTAATTACGGATGTTCGTATCGCGGGGTATTTGGGGGCACATTTTGGACCGGACGCCGGTGTATGAATCCGGGTCGGTTGGACTGCTGTCGTTTTAGCAAGCCGAGTTTTTCCGCCCAGGGCGGCGGGATACGTGTGAATGTGTTTTCGAGGACCTCGATTGTGTGTATGATGTTTCCTTTTTCCGCGTTGGGCGGTTGTGCCAGGCAGTACAGTTCGTAGTATTTCGCCCGCCACCACTGCCAGCTTCGCTCATCCGGTGAGGGTTCGTCGTCTCGGCGGATTCGGGCAATCTGTGCCCACAGTTCCGCCGACCGCTCGAATTTGTCCTCGGCGCCGAGCAGCCGGGCCCGGCAGCGCAGCCAGTTTATATCGTCCCGCTTTTCGCAGGTGCTTAGCGTTCTTTGAATTTCATCAAGATTGCTCTTTTGGGGCTTTGCCGCCAGGAGATTGAATTCGGCCAGAATCAAAGAACTGCGGCGGCTGCGGACGAACCTGTCGGCGTACTCTGCAAGACCGACACAATTGCGGAGCATCGTATCGCCCTTGCCGGCACAGGTCTCGCCAGGTTCGCAGTTATCGAGGACATTCGAGAGCAGCTCGACGATTTGCGGAGCGGCCGAGCCGCTGGCCTCGGACGAGACGACGTCGGCCATAAGCTGAACGGCCTGCTCCAGCCGGCCGGCTTGCTGAAGGGCCTGCGATTTGAAGAGCTTGGACATCGCAAAGCCGCTGAGAATGGGATTGTCCAGCAAATCCAGAACCTTCCGTGCGGATTGTTTGTCGCCAAAATCGAGCAGGGTGCGGCAATACAGGTATGCGGCCTCGTCCCGCACGAGAATGCACCCGGTATCGCCGGGCGGGCAGTTGCAGTCGAGGATGAGATTTCGCAATTCTTCGAGAATGGCATTTTGCTTAGCGATGGTACCCGGTCGATTCAATTTCTGTTTTATCAGGACTAATCTCGCCCTGTTACGTTCCGGTCCCGTGGGCCTTTGTGCGATTTTTTCGAGCAGCTTTTCCGATTTTTGCTTTTGGCCGCAGTCCTTCAGCACGACCGCGTAAAGGTATTCGAGCCGGGGGTCGATTTGGCCGGCGGCGATTTCGGCGTAGTTGTCAAAGGCTTCGACGGCAAGCCGGCAGTTGTCCGAGCCCTTCTCATATAACCGGTAGGCGAGCCGGGCGGCCTCTTCGGCGATTTGGCCCGGCTCGATATCGAGCCGGCTGGATTTGTGCCTCTCCTGCAGCCCGCTTGCCTTAATCAGCAGCTCGACCGCCCTTTCGGGTTCAAAGTGGGAGAACGCCGAGCCGGCGGCATAGAGAACGGCGGGTGTCTGGAATTTTTCTGTTGCGACGATACCTTCCAGGACAGCGCGGCACTTTTCCGGGCGAGCCGAGGATGCGGCTTTAGCGGCGAGCTCGGCTTCAATGGCGGTGATTTTCGTGAGGTCGGGTTCGTTGGTGTCGGCCTGCTCGGCAGCGTTTGACAAATCGGCGAGTATGAGCTGAGCCAGGAGGGTCTCTATGTCCGGCCAGAGAGATAGCGTTTTTTCGAGGGCCTGGGGAGCGTATCCTCGTTGCAGAGAGGCGAGAGACAGAACGAGCTCGATGTCGTCGCGGGATTGGCTGCGGGCCAGGTCGTCAGCGAGGGTGTCGAGCCGGGCGTTGGTTTCCGGGCCGAGGAATTTTATTTTCTCTATAGATACCTTGAAAGCGGTTGCCTGGCTCATATACGAGTGGAGCATCAGCCGGTCGAATTCATTTGCGGCGGCGGGAACAAGGGCGGCGTCACTCTGCGACAGCAGGGCCAGGGACTTTGCCTTTATAAACTGGGCATAGGCAGGCGGCTCGTTTGTGCTGAGCGAATCAATCTGAGTCACTATCCCGTGAAGGAGCTGACTTCTTTTCGGTTCCTCATCGGCAAGGGCCAGGTAGTAATCGACATCGAGCCGGCTCAGTGTGGTTCTGAGCACATCGGCGGCGAGTTTTCGCCACAGACCCGTCGAGCCGAACCGCTGCTCCCAGTCCTCGCCTTGATAATCCTCAATTTGCTTCTTGAAGGTGCGCTGTTCTTCTTCGATTTGTGCGAGCCGTCGGTCGGCGCTTTCAGCTAAGCCCTTTAGTTTTTGTCTTTCCTGCCAAGTGAGAAAATCGCCGCTGCATTCAAATTGCATTCGAATCGGCTGGCTCCGCCTGACAAATACGCCGGAGGCGGTCTTTGCCGTTTCCGCTAACCGGTTAATATCTTCGGCGGTGGGGACGGCTTCTGCTGCACAGGCGGACAGACAGATAAAGAACGGCAGGATGGGCAAAACAAACAATGACTTGCCTCTATTTTTGCTCGACATTATCATTTGGCTGCTGTCGGGTCATTTGGAATGTGATGTCGCTAAGGCCCATCCCGTAAAGAACGTTGTAGATTTTTGCGAGATGGTCCCATTTTACATCGGGCCCGCAGATGATTTCGACGGGGTCGGCTGCGTACCGTTTCTGTTCGATGAGCACCTCGCCGAGCCGCCGGGCCAGCGAGAGCAGATTTTCTTCTGTGGTCTGGTTTTCGACCGCGACGACCTGCGAGAGGCCGATTTGAACCTTACAGCCGGCTGCGGTTGCGTCAATTCGTATGAACAACGGCTCCGGCCTGCCGATTGTGCCGGCCTGTGCCTGTGAGCCGGGCAGTTGAAAGGGCAGAAAATCCTCCTTGGGCCGCCATTTGGCCGCGACTAAGAAGAATATCAGCATCAGAAAGGTCATATCAATCATCGGTGCCATTCGCAGCGCGAAGTTTTGCCGCCGGCGAAAAAATGGAAAATTAAAGATATTAGCCCTTTGGTTTTGTCTGTTCAACAATTCCATCCGCCTCGCCTTCATCCAGGCCACAGAGAGCCGCCAATCAGCCGGTGCTGTTTTTTGCGAACTCGGCGCCTCTGTGCAGGGCTTTCGTGTTGACGCCTATGGTAACGTGGTATCGCTCGGCCAGCACATCGCCAAGGCACTCGGCTGCATCGTCGGGGCCGAACAGCCCTTTTCTTTGCAGATAGGCGCCGAGCGCAACCATATTGGCGCTTCTGGCGCTTCCTAATTCGACCGCGATATCGTCGGCGGCAATCCTCAGTATCTCCAGCGACTCATCCATCTCGGGTTCGGCGTCGATTAAAGAGCTGTTCATAATCAACAGCCCGCCGCGTTTGATTCGCGGGCCGAACTTGTTGAGCGACGCCTTGTTCATCGCGACCAGCGAGTCAGGCCTGCTGACAACCGGCGAAGCGATGGGCCTGTCGGAGATTATCACCATACCGTTTGCAGTGCCGCCGCGAACCTCGGCGCCGTAAGAGGGCATATAGGTTACTTCCTTGCCGGCCTTCATCGCCGTCTGTGCCAGCAGCTTGCAGGCGACTATTATCCCCTGCCCGCCGAAACCGGCTATCGTAACTTCCTCGTATGAGCCGTTTGAAATCATTCCTTTAGCCCTTGAATTTACCGAGAGGAAAAACCTTTGTCATTTCGTTTTCGATATGCAGCATCGCATCGACAGGTCTCAAACGCCAGTAGGTCGGACACGGCGAGAGCAGCTCGACCAGGGCAAGGCCCTTTTCGCCCCGGACCTGCAGCTCGAAGGCGTGCTTGACGGCCTTTTTGGCCTTTCGGATTCGTGCAGGGCTGCTGAGCGCACAGCGTTCGACGTAAATTGCGCCGGGCAGTATCGACAGCAGCTCACAGACCTTCAGCGGGTAGCCCTGGCCATCCGCACGCCGGCCCTGCTGCGTGGTGGCCGTGACCTGGCCGAGTATGGTGGTTGGCGCCATCTGGCCGCCGGTCATCCCGAAAACGGCGTTGTTTATGAAAATAACGGTGATTTGCTCTGCCCTTTGAGCGGCGTGGATTATTTCCGCCGTCCCTATTGCGGCAAGGTCGCCGTCGCCCTGGTACGAGAAGACGATACTATCGGGGTTGGTCCTTTTCATACCGGTGGCGACCGCGGGCGCCCGACCGTGTGCGACCTCGACCATATCGACGTCGAGATAGTCGTATGCCAGCACCGCGCAGCCGACCGGCGCAATCCCGATGGTCTTACCGGCAATGCCGAGCTCGTCGATTGTCTCGGCGACAAGCCGGTGAGCGATGCTGTGCCCACAGCCGGGGCAATAATGTGTCGGGACGTCTTTGAGTGTCGGCGTTCGTTGGAATACAGTTTTCATAATTGCTCTTTATGCCTTTGCCGGTATTGTCAACTGCTCGATTTTGTCGAGGACCTGCTCGACGGTCGGGACGCCGCCGCCAGCTCTGCCATAGAACATAACCGGCGCCTTGCCCGCAACGGCCAGCCGGACGTCCTCGACCATCTGCCCGAGACTCATCTCCACCGTCAGGAAAATGGGCCACTTCTCGGCGGCCCTGCTGAGCTGCTCATAGGGGAAAGGCCAGAGCGTAACCGGTCTGAGCCAGCCGACCCTGATGCCCTTTTCTCTCGCCCTGTCAACGGCGCTTCGGACGATTCTGGCGGCGATGCCGTAAGCGACCACGATTATATCGGCATCATCGATTTCGTATTGCTCGCAGCGGACCTGCGTTTTTTCAATTTGACGGTATTTCTCCTGCAGGTCGTAATTGTGCTGTTCGAGGGCGCCCTCGGCCAACCACAGCGAACGGACGATGTTTTGCTCCCTGCCTTCGGCTCCGGTCAGCGCCCAGTCCTTTGACGGCAGCTTGGGTCGCGGTTTCTTTTCAAAAACCACCGGCTCCATCATCTGGCCAAGGATACCGTCCGCCAGAATCATAACGCCGATGCGGTACTTGTCCGCCAAGTCGAATGCGAGCGGCATCGTATCGACCCACTCCTGGACGCTCCAGGGCCCGAAGACGATGGTTCTGTAATCGCCGTGGCCGCCCCCGCGGGTGGCCTGAAAGTAGTCGCCCTGAGACGGGGCGATATTGCCAAGCCCAGGCCCGCCGCGCATCACGTTGACAATCACGGACGGAAGCTCCGCGCCGGCCAAGTAGCTTATCCCTTCCTGCATCAAGCTGATGCCGGGGCTGGACGAGCTGGTCATTGCCCTCTTGCCGGTGGCCGAGGCGCCGAAGACCATACTGATGGCGGCCAGCTCGCTCTCGCTCTGCACAAAAACCCTTCCCAGCTCAGCCATTCGTTTAGACATATAAGCGGTGACTTCGTTTTGCGGCGTGATGGGATAGCCGAAGTAGGCGTCGAGGCCGGCACGTATGGCCGACTCCGCCATCGCCTCATTGCCGCACATTAGCGCTCTTTCACTCACGACTTGCTGTCCCTGATTAGATGTCCCTTATCTTTGGCGGGCGGCTCGACGGCTACAACGTTGTCGTCGCGGTACACTTCAATCGCCACCTCCGGACAGACGGTCGCGCACAAACAGCAGCCGGTACAGCCGGTGTTGACGGCTTCAGCGGGGAAATAGCCCCTGCTGTTGGACTTTTCGCAGATGGCGATGACGTTTTGAGGGCATACAGGAACACACAGCCCGCAGCCCTTGCATCGCTCGGCGTCAATTTTTATCTTCCCGGCCATCTGTATATCCTTCGAGGGCTTTCAAACCAGGCATTTTAGCGAAGCCCGCAGTGGTTGTAAAGGGAAAAGCCAATGAATTGGTAACCGGTTACATGAATTGTTATTGTGTTATTGTGGGCCGACCGCGGGTACGGTTTCAGCACGGCGAGGGCGCTTACGGGCGTCGTTTTGTCGAAGCCAGGGACACCGCAGGGGCCGCAAACCGGCCCTTGACGAACAGATAGTACAGACGCCCCTCCTGATAGGTATGTCCGGCGAGTTTGCCTGCGGTATCGCCCTGTCCCATATAGACATCGCATCGGCCCGGTGCGCGGATGGCGCCGCCGGTGTCCTGGTCGAGTGCGAAGCCGCGGTACGGGTCGATGTACGTTTGCCCCGCTATTTCACGCGGAAGATTGGTGCTTAAAAAGGCCGGGCACGCCCGCGGGTAAATCGATTTGTCGGTGGCGATGCTTCTGTAGGCCGTTACCGGCTCGTTGATGCTGCCGCGTGGAGGGCCCTGCTGCCGCCGGAAAAATACGAAGCGCGGGTTCAGCTTCGTGTATGTGCCGACGAGCATCGAGTTGGCCTTGAAGTAATCAATCATCGAAGACAAGCTCAGCCGGTCGGAGGGAATTTTGCCCCGGCGAACAAGCTCTTTGCCGACGCTTTTGTATTCATGGCCGTTGCTGGCGGCATAACCGAATGTGTCGAGCCGACCGTCGGGCATCTTGATTTTTGCCGAGCCCTGGACCTGAGTGACATAGGTCTCGAATGGGTCGCCGAGCCAGACGATTTCCTTTCCGGCGAGCATATTCGAGCTTTCAATCTCGGCTCGTGCGGGATACGGCGTGATTTGACCGCCGCCGCCGCGACGGCCGAGTATGTCTCCATCGCTGTTCTTGACTAAGTCTTCGGGCTTACGGTAGAGCGGGTATGCAAAGCGGGCGGTCCGTTTGTCGGAGCCATCGAAGATGGGCGTAAAGTAACCGGTAAAAAGCACCGTGCCGGCGTAATCGCAGCCGACAGAGATATAGACGTCGAACTGCCGGCGGATTGCGTCATTTAGCTCTCGGCCTCGAAGGCCCGAGGCGATGAGCCGTTTGAACGCCTTGAGACTGTCAACGGCGCGGGCGTGGGTTATGTCGCCGTATGGAAAATACTCTTTGCTGGATGGCTTGCTCATATAGTCCAGGGAATTGTCGATGGCGTTTTCCAGCCCGGCTACGTTGTAACAGGCGCCGGTGAAGTCGGGAATCTCCTGAGGATTTGTGATTTTGCGAAGGGCAAGCTCGCCCGGCGGCAGCGCCCTGTCGTACTGCGGCACGATGCGCGCCTGCGGCCTCTGACAGCCGGTCAAAACAACGATTGTGACGGCAAGGGCCGCTGAAAGTAAAATCTTGGCTCTCATATTCAAATTCCTTAGCTCAAAAATGCCTCGATAGAATATATCGGCCTGCGCGTGAACGTTTCTTCAAAGTTTCGGGCGTGTCCGGCTTTGTCGTTGCAGCAGGCCAGCAAAAAATGTAAGCTCGTCGCCTTTGAGGGCAAAGACCACGGCTTTTTCAACTTCGGCAGGGAAAAAGACAACAAGCCCTTCAAAGAAACGGATAAGTTCCTGTGCTCACTGGGTTTTCTGCAGGACTGAGCATAATGGCTGAAAAGCTCGTTACAGTCGGCAATTTCGACGAGCCGATGGAGGCACACATCGCCAGGGCAAAGCTCGAGGCCCAGGGGGTTACGTGTTTTCTTTCCGGCGAATACTTTGTCGGGACATATTGGCTTTTGTCCGGCGTGGTGGGCGGGGTCAAACTTAAGGTCGGAGAATGTGATGCGGAGATGGCACGGGAGATACTGGCAACGAAAGAAGAGGTAGTGCAGGAGCAAACAGAAGTACAAGGCGAAGCTGAGCAGCGGGATGAGGATTCAACCGGGCCGGTCTGTCCGAGGTGCGGCTCGGACCTTGTGGAATACGAAAAATACTCGA
>CAYMYK010000116.1:0-9551 GCA_964394625.1 uncultured Pirellulales bacterium | reverse complement strand
TTCGAGACCGCCTCGCTCGATTACCACGAGGACATCTTCGCAACAAACGTCCGAAGCGTCCTGCTCGTCACCCAGGCGGCGCTGGCTCATCTAAAGGAAAGCACCGGCTGTATCGTCAATGTCGGCTCGGTCGCAGGCCATCACGGCGGCGGGCACGGCTCGGGTATCTACGCAGCCGCCAAGGCCGCCGTCGCAACCGAAACCATCGCTATGGCAAAAGAATTCGCCGGATACCACATCCGCGTCAACTCCGTCATCCCCGGGCTTATCGAGACCCGATTCCACGAACGCTACAGCACCCCCGAACGAAAGGCCAAAGTCGCAAAAGAAACCCCGCTCGGCAGAAACGGCAGGCCGGAAGACATCGCAAAGGCAATACTCTTTCTCGCAAGCAGCGAGGCGGCGGGCTTTATCACCGGCGAATACATCGCCGTCAACGGCGGGCTGTATATGCGCGCCTGAAAAACAACACTTGCATTACCATAACCATTCCTGGTATAAACAATGCCGCCTTATAATGCTATCGATTGAATTTTCCCGTTCTTCCGCGGGTAAGTAACTTTAGAACAACAACTTAAAATCTTACTCGCGGGAATTTATTACCCTTCAAGGGTATAACTCGCACACGCAGGTAAAAAAAAGACAGGACCCGAAAATAATGCGGACATTTGCAGGGACGCAAAAGCGCAGCTCGCACCGCTCTGAGCAACATACCGCAGGCAGCTACCGCAGCAGGGCGGGGGCCGCGAACGCCGCACAGGCCAGACAATGGCACGTCCAGCCGCCCGACGACCGCCGTGAAAAGCTTGCCGCAGCGCTCAAGGTCTCGCCGCTGCTGGCCCAGCTTCTAATCAACCGCGGGCTTACCGACGCGCCCGCCGCCGCCGCCTTTCTCAGGCCCCGGCTGTCCGGGCTAATCAGCCCCGAACAATTGCCCGGAATGGCCGACGCCCTTGCGCGAATCAGAAAGGCGGTCGCCGCCAAAGAAAAAATCACCATTTACGGCGACTACGATGTTGACGGCATCACCGCCGTCGCAATACTCTGGCAAATCCTCACGCTCCTCGGCGCAAATGTCGATTACTACATCCCCCACCGCATCGAAGAGGGCTACGGCCTGAACACCGGCGCCGTCCGCGCGATTGCAAAAGCCGGCTCGTCACTGCTCGTCACCGTCGATTGCGGCATAACCGCGCACGCCTCGGCAAAACTGGCCAGCGAGCTCGGCCTCGACCTTATAATCACCGACCACCACCGGCCCGATGACAAACTCCCCCACGCACTCGCCATCGTCCACCCCGGCATCGACCCCGATTATCCGAATCAGGACTCTTCCGGTTCTATGGTCGCCTTCAAGCTCGGCTGGGCCGTCGCAAACGAATTCAAAACCGGTTCACGACTCGACGGTAAAATCAGAGATTTTATGCTCAACGCAACCTCGCTCGCCGCTATGGGCACCATTGCAGACGTTATGGACCTGCGCGGCGAAAACAGAATCCTGGCAAGCTTCGGCCTAAAGTCTCTGCCCGACTGCCGGCTGCCCGGCGTCCAGGCCCTTATCGAATCGGGAGGGCTTACCGGCAAAGGGCTTGACAGCTTCGATATCGGATTTCGTCTGGCGCCTATGCTGAACGCCGCCGGCCGGCTCGGCCACGCCCGCTTGGCCGTCGAGCTGCTCACCTCGGATAACCCGACCCGCGCCGCCCAAATCGCCGATTACCTCAAAGACCAAAACGCCAAAAGGCAGCGCCTCGAAAGAAAAATCTTCAAGCAGGCCTGCGAAATAATCGTCGAAAAGTCACTCAACCACCCCGACCGGAAAAGCATCGTCCTGGCCGACGAAAACTGGCACACCGGTGTTATTGGTATTGTCGCCTCCAGAATTGTCGATAAGTTCTCCCGGCCGGCAATTATGATTAACACCTCCGCCGAACTCGCCCAGGGCTCCGCCCGCTCGGTACCCGGCTTTGACATCTTAAAGGCCATCTGTGCCTGTTCGGAACACCTCGAAAGCTTCGGCGGGCATGAAATGGCGGCCGGCGTTACCCTCCGACCGGAAAACGTCGCCGGTTTTGCGGACGACATCGAGGCATACGCTAAGAAAAATCTCTCCGGCGAAGCCGGCACAGCCCGCCTGAACATAGATGCGCTCGCAGAGTTGAGCGAATTCAGCTACCACACCGTCAACGAGCTGCATCTGCTCGGCCCGTTCGGACAGGCAAATCCGCAGCCGATGTTCGCCACAAAAGCCGTCCGCCTCTGCGCGCCGCCCAGAAGGGTCGGCGCCACCGGCGACCACCTCCAGCTTGCGATAACCGACAACACCAATTCAATCCGCTGCATCGCATTCAGGTTCGGACGGCTCGAAAAAAAACTGCTCGAAAACGAATTCTTCAGCGTCGCGTACTCCGCACAGCTCGATACCTACAACGGCAACAAAAACGTCCAGCTCGTCGTCAGGGACATCAAATTCGATTAACCGTTAGCTCGAAGGTAAAATATTATGAAACCGCTCAAAAAAGTCGCCCTCGTCTGCTTTGCCGTCTTTATCGCCGGCTGCTCGGCGGGGCCTGACCTGGCAATCGATAAATCACTCACGGCAAATCCCTGGACGCATCTGAATTTCTATAATGACCCTGCAAACTTTCAGTTCGCCATAGTCTCCGACCGTACCGGCGGGCATCGGCCCGGCGTCTTCGCCTCCGCCATCGATAAGGTCAACCTGCTCAAGCCTGAATTCGTTATCTGCATCGGCGACCTCATCGAGGGCTATACCGAGGACGTGAACGAGCTGAACAGCCAGTGGGACGAAATCGACGCAATGGTCAACCGGCTCGATATGCCCTTCTTCTACTTCCCCGGCAACCACGACATCAGCAATGCCTTAGCCGGCCAAATCTGGCAAAAACGCCTCGGCCGGTCGTACTATTACTTCAAATACCACAATGTCCTGTTTCTCTGCCTCAATACCGAAGACCCGCCCTCACGCCGGCTCAGCGATACGCAAATTGAATACTTCCGAAAAGTCCTCGAAGCCAACCGCAGCGTCCGCTGGACGCTTGTCTTTATGCACCAGCCGCTCTGGAAAGGGAAAAGCATTCGATACTGGCAGCGAATCGAAACATTGCTCGCCGGCCGCCCATACACCGTTTTCGCAGGTCACGAGCATCATTACCAGAAGTACGTTGTAAAAGGCCGCAACTACTACATACTCGCAACCACCGGCGGCGCAATGAAAGATGATGAAAAATGCCGCCTCGACCACGTCGTCTGGGTCACCATCACCGACGAAGGCCCGCAAATCGCCAACCTGCGCCTCGACGGCATATTAACCGACCAGCCCTGCCTGCAGAATTGATTTACGCCCTCGGCATTTCTTTGTCCGGCCATTGTGCGGAAAAAGTCGAATCGCCGGGGCACCTGCTTAAAAAAATCTCCACACAAATATCGTCACGCCGAAGATGCCCCAGTAGCCCAGCGAGCCGATAAGAATCACAATTTTTCCGGCCGGGTCAAGCCCTTTCATAACCGACGAGCGGCGCCATATCAACAGCAGCGCCGCCAGCCCTGCCAAAAGTATCGCCGCTGCGGCGATGCTCACCGGCAAATAGAGGGCATTCAATACAGAATTATTGGGCGCCAACTCCTTACTGATGATTTGCCTGGCTGTTTCAATACCCGCCGGCCTGCTCAGGGCGTAGGGCCAGTACGGAATACGCGAAGTCATCTTCAGCATCGCCTTGACTAAATGCGCACAAGCCATTGTTACTGTATTGCCGCCGGATACAGCCCGCTCGTGCACGACCGGCCGGTAAGCCGATATCGGTTCTTCTTCGCCACACAATCTTTCGTCTTGCAATCCCTGCAGACAGAGCTGTCACGCACCCGCCACTCTAACGGTGAAACAAGGGCGTACAGCCCGAGCAGATAGCCCACCGGGCAGATATAACTGCAAAATGCACGCTTCTCATAAATCAGCCCGACCACCACCGCCAGTCCCAGAAGCATCAGCAGGTAAAACGCCATCCGCCGGGGCACACGGTGTATCGCCAGGCCGTGAATGCCCACAATCAAAACCAATGCGTAGAAGACCGTGATTATCCAGCCGTTGCCGAACCAGTCCGGGACCTTCCGGCGAAGGCCAATCCGTCCCGCAAGATAGCTCACTAACTCTATCGGGCAGACCATACACCACACACGTCCTAACAGAACCGCACCCACTATCACCAACGGCCACCAGTACGACCACACCACCAGATTCGCTAAGTTCGTGTTCCGCAGCACCTTGGCAAAGGCCATATCATCCGTGCTTACGCCGATACCGCCGGCAACCAGCAGCCCAAAGGCCGCCAGCATCACCAGCTGCGGCACCAAAGGAAACCACCGCGAATGAAACACCCTGTTAATCCAGCGAACTTTCAGTAAATCCATCTTCTCGTCTTTTCCTCTGCTGTACGGCCCTGCCTGCTCGACAAATCATTGCCTTATTAGCCAAACTACTGCCCGCGATTCACCATAACCTTCGTTATCTTGAATTGGCCTAAGTTTGTCACTAAGTTAAAAAAGCTTTCCGGCTCGCCGCTGCCCGTCGCAAGGGCGATATGGCCCGCGTCAAATCCGCCTCGCCCCGTCCCCCTGAACGTAGCATCCAGCCCAATCCAGATGTCCCCGACGTATGCCTCGTCCCAGGCGTGAGGCCCGAACCCCTGCAGGCCGGCGAAATCCTCAACATAAGCGATACCCACCACCACCCGAGCCGGTATCCCCGCCGCCCGGCACATCGCCGCCGTCAGCACCGCGTGCTCGCTGCAGTCGCCCTGCCTGCTCTCGACAACCTCCGCCGCCGATGCGAAACCAACCGAAAGGTCCTTGTTCTCGATGTAGTCCGCAACGAACGCCTCAATCTGCCGGGCCGCCTGCCGGGCGTCCTTCGCGCCGCGAACCGCACGCTTTGCAAGCTCGATTATCTTCTTATTGTCGCTCTGCAGATACGGCGTCGGCCTGAGCGCCTCTAACAGCTCCTTGTCGGCGCCTCTGTACGGATACCTGCCGCTGCGTTTTGAAATCGCCGGCTCCACCGCCACAATTACCGAACCGTCCTCTAATTGCTTCACTCTCTGATTGTCGCTCTCCGGGAGCACTAAGTTCTTGACACCCACCGCCGGCTTCAAATAGTACGCTATCGTTTTTGCCTTACTCACGTCGCCCAACGGCTCAGGACTGGCAACAAAGGTCTTCGCAAACGCGTCAAAAACGTCGTTCGCCCCCAGCGCAACCGCCTTCGGGCACGCAATTAGCTCGAGCATCATCCCCAGCGCGGGCGTGGTGCTCTTTAGCTCGTTTAACTCGTCGTCCACGTAGTTTGTGGTAACAATCTCGCCCATCCCGGGCATGCTCATCACGGTCTCGACCTTGGTCAAATTCACAACCCGGCCCAAAATGTCTATATTCTCCTTAGGCCCAATTCGTATCTGTGCGTCCACCGCCCGGCCCATACTCGGGCTGAAAACCTTTACCGAATAGCTTGTCCCGGCCTTCAGGCCTTTACGCAGCATCAGCAGACGAAGACCCTCCATCATTACCGCCGGCTCAGGCCAGGTGAAACTGCTCGTCTGAACCGTCCCCATTGAATGCGCCGTCACCGTTACCGTACCGTCCCGGCTGACCGTCCCTGCGCTCTTCATCGACATCGCGCCGAGATTCTGCTCGACGACAAAGCCCAGGGGCTTACCCCCGGTCGTCTCGATGCTCGTCTCCGTCGTCGTTACGCTTATCTCGACGCCCATCCGGCTCATCGAAACATTCACCGTCTGCGACGTCGTCACCCTGCCGCCTTCGACGGCCCTGTTGTGAATCGCATAACCGACCTTCGCCCCCTCTAAAAACACCGCAAAGTACTGCTGCTGCGGCTCAGCCCTCAAAACACCGGCCAACGCCGGCACCAACAACAAACAAACAATATACTTCGGCTTCATAATAACGCCCCTTTCCTAAAGTCCGCCGCTTCTCTCCGACAAATCTCCACGTTTGTACATATTATAAACTTTTCCCCCACCACTAATCAATTATCAATCATACTCTGTTGCATTGCCCCGCCCCATCCCCTAAAATACCACGAAAACGCAATACGCAATACGCATCGCGCAATACGAAACAATGACATTCGACGAACTGTTAGCGATAGTCTCTTCCGGCTGTTCCCCGGCCATCCGCACGGACTCACGCCTTGTGAAAAAAGGCGACATCTTCATCGCACTAAAAGGCACAAGCTGCGACGGCCACGACTTCATAGACCAGGCCCTCGCCAATGGCGCCGGCTGCATAGTCTGTGAACGAAGGCAGAGCACACCGCAATCGCCCCGGCCGGCTGATGCTAATCTTGTTCTCGTCGAGGACTCAAGTATTGCCGCAGCAGCGCTCGCTCAGGCCGTCAACGGCAGAGCCGCCTCGAAGCTCACCAACCTCGCCGTCACAGGAACAAACGGAAAGACAACCGTCGCCTTCCTCGTCCGCTCCATATTCGACACCGCTGGCCGTAAGTGCGGCCTCATCGGTACCGTCATCTACGACACCGGCTCGGGTATCCGCCGGGCCAAGCTGACAACGCCGGACTGCTTCACCATCGCCCGGCTCCAGAGCCGGATGGTAGAGGCTGGTGTAAAATCTATGATTATCGAGGCAAGCTCGCACGCCCTTGCCCAGAACCGCCTCGCCCAAATCCCATTCAAGGCCGCCGCCTTTACCAACCTCTCCGGCGACCATCTCGACTACCACAAAACAAAACAGAATTACCTCGACGCAAAGGCAAAACTCTTCGAGGGCCTTTCCCCCGGCGCAACCGCCGTCCTCAACGCCCAATCGCCCGAAGCAAAGCAAATCGCCGAACGCACCGGGGCAAAAATCCTCTTCTACGCCGTCGATGCCCCGGCCGAGCTTGCCGCACACATTGAGTCGATGACTCTTGCCTCGACCGTATTTACCATCCGCTACAAGAATCAAAGGCAAAGAATCAAGACCCCCCTGTTAGGCAGCTACAACGTTGCAAACCACCTCGCCGCCGCCGGGCTTGCACTTGCCGCGGGCATCGACCTTCAAACCGTCGCCGCCGGCCTGGCCGAACTCAAATCAATCCCCGGCCGGCTCGAAAAAATCGAATCGCCGGCTCCCTTTACCGTTATCATCGACTACGCCCACACCGACGACGCCCTTGCCAACGTCCTGTCAACGCTAAGGCCGTTGTCACCCAACAAACTTATTGTCGTCTTCGGCTGTGGCGGCGACCGCGACAGAACCAAAAGACCCAGAATGGCACGCGCCGCCGAAAAATTCGCAGATGTTGTCATCGTCACAAGCGACAACCCAAGAACCGAAGACCCCGACGATATAATCAGCGAAATACTCGCCGGCTTTGAAAATGGGCCTGCAATACCACATGCAGAATTACGAGCTCCGAGCGACGAGCTCCGAGCGACGAAAATAATCGAGCCGGACAGGAAAAAGGCGATTGCATTGGCGATTCGGCTGGCCCAAAAAGACGACACCATCCTCATTGCCGGAAAAGGCCACGAAGACTATCAAATCATCGGCAAAACGAAAATCCACTTCAGCGACAGAGAAACCGCCCTCGACCGGCTAAGCAAACTAAAATGAATCCCTGACGGCTGATAGTCACTGTCACAGTCCCTATGCGTAAGCTAACTTCTTGACCTTGCTCTCTATCTCCGGTAAATGTGCATCCGCTTCCACATCGAGGTCGTAATCCATCTGCAGGCCAAGCCAGAACCTGGCCGAGTTGCTGAAGTATCTCGCCAGGCGAAGGGCGGTGTCTGCCGTTATGCTCCTCTTGCCGTGAACTATCTCGTTTATTCTCCTCGGCGATACGCCCAGGTCCCTGCCGAGACGGTTCTGGCTTATCCCCATTGGTTTTAGAAACTCCTCGAGCAGCACCTCGCCGGGATGCAAAGGTGGAATTCGGTTCTTTCTCATTTTTCTGCCTTAATGATAA
The DNA here is from genome assembly GCA_964394625.1 of uncultured Pirellulales bacterium. Taxonomy (GTDB): domain Bacteria; phylum Planctomycetota; class Phycisphaerae; order Sedimentisphaerales; family Anaerobacaceae; genus JAUVYV01. Next base: position 1,546 of record CAYMYK010000116.1, on the reverse strand, counting down.
TCTACAATTTCCACGTTCAAAGCGTTATTGGCCTGCCATTTAAAACATATTCGCCACTGATTGTTAATCCGAACGCTGTATTGCCCGGCCCGTTTGCCCGACATCTGACATATCGTCCGCAAGCCCAAAAACGCCCTGAAATCACCTCGATTCTTGATTTTAGCTCTTTGTCACTGTATCCTGCCATTGAAAACCGATAATTTTGCTAAATCGGCTATTAACTAATCTTTGTCGATGCTATCAAACGCTGAAATGGACGAATTGCGAATAACAGAGTTGGCGAAGATACTCAACGCTGAGGTCATCGGCCTTACTGACGCAATACGCGATACGCGATACGCAATACGCAGCGTCTCCACCGACTCGCGCAGCACGAAACCCGGCGACTGCTTCTTCGCAATACCCGGCGAAAACTTCGACGGCCACGACTACCTCCAGGACGCCTTCGAGAATGGCGCCGCCTGCGCCGTCGTCGGCGCGGTCTGCGAACCCGGCAAATTCCCCGGCAAAATCCTGCTCAAAGTCCCCGATACCACCAGGGCCCTCGGCGCCCTCGCCGCTCACTACCGCCGGACCTGTAATTTCAAGGTCATCGCCGTCACCGGCTCAGTAGGCAAAACAACAACAAGACATTTCATTTACCACGTCCTCAGCCGATGCTTCAAATGCTCGCAATCGCCGAAAAATTACAACAACCAAATCGGCCTGCCCCTGTCCCTGTTAGCCGCCCGGCCCGACGACCAAATCGTCATCGTCGAGCTTGGCGCAAACCACCCCGGCGAAATCGCATACCTTGCCGGCATAGCCGAACCGGATATAGCGCTTGTCACCAACGTCACGAACGCCCACCTCGACGGCTTCGGCTCAATCGAAACCATCGCCGCCGAAAAACTCGCCATAGCCAGGGGCCTTCGCAAAGACGGCTCACTCTTTATCAACGCCGATTGCACACAACTCCTCGACGCCGCCAAAAAACTCCACCGTCCATTCCTTACCTTCGGCCAATCCGATACCGCCGACTGCCGCGCCAAAAACCTCCAATCCGACGGCCTCACCGCCTCCCTTACCATTGACGGCACCGAAATCCACGTCCCGCTGCCCGGACTCGCCTACGCCAAAAATGCCCTTGCCGCCTGGGCCGTCTGCGACCGGCTCGGCGTAACGCTCGATGATTTCAAGGCCGCCCTGAAGTCACTGCCCCCGCTGCATCAGCGGACCGAGCTGCTCGAACTCGCGACTGTCACCGTCCTCAACGACTGCTACAACGCCAACCCATCCTCTATGAAAAACGCCCTCGACATCCTCGCCCGGCTCGGCCGAACGCAAAACCGCCGAACCGTCTTTATCTGCGCCGATATGGCCGAGCTCGGCAAACAGGCCCGCCGGCTCCACGCCCGGCTCGGCGCCGACATCGCAGACAAAAAAATCGACATCCTGCTCGCCGTCGGCCCGCTGGCTAAAATCGCCGCCGACACCGCCGAGCGAAACGCCGACTACAATATCCGCGCTCACTGGTTCAGCGATACCTCATCACTCTGCAATAATC
>CAYMYK010000115.1:0-9708 GCA_964394625.1 uncultured Pirellulales bacterium | reverse complement strand
AAAAATCCCAAAAAACAATTGACCCCAAACACAGCCGCTCTGTGTGCTCTGTGGCTAAACAATTCTTGTCTTCTCTGTGGCTTCACAAGGCCACTCGTTTAACGCCGTCAATAAGTCGTTTTTCACCGAAGTTTACTATCAGGCCTCGCCTGAGATTTGTCGCCTTGAGATACGAGAGGGTCTGGGCCAACGCAACCTCCGGCATCTTGGAAAGCGATTTTATTTCTACAACTACCTCATCCTCGACAAGCAGGTCGATTCTCTGGCCTTTGATAACTTTGCCTTTGTAAATAATATCAGCAGGCACTTGTCTTTTATACTTTATCCCCTGAAGTTCAAATTCATAGCACAGCGCTTCTTCGTATATCGATTCAAGAAGCCCGGGGCCAAGTTCTCGATGAACTTCAATTGCCGCACCGATTATTTTCTCCGTAAGTTCATCTGCCATTTTATTTTTATCTCTGTGCTATCTGTGGCTAAAAATACTTAATTCTCTGTGTGCTCTGTGTCCTCTGTGGCTAAATAATTCTTGTTTTCTCTGTGGCTTAAACCGTTTCGCTCAAAACACTGTCCAGAATCCCAATCGCCTCGTCAATCTGCTCGGCTGTTACTATCATCGCCGGCATAAAACGAAGCACCGTACCTGCCGTGCAGTTTATCCTTAGCCCTCGCTCTAAGCACTTATCGACAATCTCCGCTCCCTGCCGAGTCAGTTGAATACCTATCATCAGCCCGATTCCGCGCACATGGTCGATAATCGAGTGTTTGTCCTTCAACTGCCGCAGCTTCTCCTGCGTGTACTCTCCCATCCGCACCGCGTTCTCCAAAAGACCACCTTCTTCTATCGCCTCGATTGTCGCAACACCTGCCGCACACGCTAAGCAATTACCGCCGAACGTCGAGGCGTGCTTGCCCGGCACCAGTTTCGCCGCCACCTCGTCGGTCGCCATCATCGCCCCAATCGCAACACCGCCGCCGAGCGCCTTGGCCATCGTAATAATGTCCGGCTCGACATCAAAATGCTGATATGCAAACCACTTGCCGGTCCGCCCGATTCCCGTCTGCACCTCATCCAGAATCATCAGCGCACCGTTCTCATCGCACAACCGCCGAATCGCCTCTAAGTATTCGTTGCTCGCAACGTTTATCCCACCCTCGCCCTGTATCGGCTCGACCATCACCGCACAGACCTCGTCACTGAACGCCGCCTCGAGCGCATCGATATCGTCAAACGGCACATACACAAAACCGGGCAGCAGCGGCAAAAATCCCTCGTGGTACTTCGGCTGCGCCGTCGCCGTCACCGTAGCAAACGTCCGTCCGTGGAAGCTTCCCTCAGCCGTAATGAATTTGTACTTGCCCTCGTCCGTCGCCAGCCGGGCCAATTTCAGCGCCGCCTCATTCGCCTCGGCCCCGCTGTTGCAAAAAAAGCTCTTGCCCCCGAACGCACGCTCACCCAAAAGCTTCGCCAGCTCGCCCTGCGGCTCCGAATAAAACGTATTGTCGATATGCAGCAGCTCCCCCGCCTGCCGGCGAACCGCCTCGACAACCTTCGGATGGCAGTGACCTATCCCGCTCACAGCCCAGCCGGGGAACATATCGAGTATCTTATTGCCGTCCGCGTCCCACAAGTAGCAGCCCTGGCCTTTCACAATCACCCGCCCCAATCGCCCATAGTTTGAAATCACATACTTATCGAACATCTCAATTGTCTCTTGCGTTGTCATAATTCGTATCTCGTATTGCGTATATTACCACCAAGACACCAGGTCCTTCTTACTTCACTATTTCCGTCCCTATACCCTTATCCGTATAAATCTCCAGCAGCAGCGAATGCTCAATCCGCCCGTCGATAATGTGTGTCTTTTTCACCCCGCCGGCCAGCGCCGTCAAACACGCCTCGACCTTCGGATACATCGGTTCCGTAATTATCTTCGTCTCTATCATCTCTTTTATCTGTGCCTCATTTAAGCTCGACACCCAACTGTCGGGGTCGTTAATGTCGGTGCGTATCCCGTGCGTGTCGCTTACGACAACAAATTTTTCCGCCTCGACCGCCGCCGCCACCTCGCCGGCCGCACTGTCGGCGTTCACATTCAGATTGCCGCCGCTTCTGTCCTTCGCAATCGACGCTATAACCGGTATAGTCCAGTCCGAGCACAGTGTGCTCAAGAGCCGGCCGTTCACATCGACAACCCTGCCGACAAGGCCCAAATCGATTTTTCGCCCGTTCTCGCCCGCCAATCTCAACGGCTCGGCAAAGAGCACGCAGCTGCTCAGCGAATGCAGCCCCATCGCCCGGCAGTCCAGCTCGCCCAGCATCCTGCAAATCGGCTCATTCAGCGTATGCACAAGCGTATGCTCGGCTATCCGCAGCGTCCGTTCGTCGGTGTAACGTCTGCCCTGAATCCAAACCGGCTCAAGGCCCGCCTCATTCATCGCACGCGTTATCGCCTTGCCGCCTCCGTGAACGATAACAGGACGCATCCCCACCGTCGCCATAAATGCAATATCGGTCAATAGCTTTTTGCGAAGACCTTCGTCTTCGAGCACACTGCCGCCCAATTTTACGACCACTATTCTGCCGCGAAACTTCCGGATATACTCCATCGCCTCGATAAGACCGCGGGCCTTTGATATTGCCTCTTGCACTACAATAACTCCCGAAAACATCCGAGGAAAAATAGCAGTGTATTTTCCCTATCCCCGCCCGTCAACCCATATCTCACAGCTCACCGGGTTTTTGGAGAAACCGACATAGGTAGGCCCTCGCGGGCTTTCCCTGTCACACCACCGGGCATACGGGTCCGTACCACGGCGGTTCGGCTGGTTAAGCTGTTATCCGTTCTGCTAAAAAACAGGTAACGCCGGGTCTTCGGGTTCACGCTCTGTGGTAAAAAATCCCTTCTCCGGTTATGACCGGTTGCAGTACGGCTCTGTTGGTGATAGTATCTTGCTGTTGCAGGTAAAGCGGCAATATCTGCCGGTCCCTGTTTTTGTCAGGTGGTAGCAGATAATGTAATATCCAGTTTTTTTAACAAGGAGAATGAAATGGCAGGCAAATACAGATTTACGTTCGGCCCGTGGAATATCCACGAAGGGGCGGACCCGTTCGGGCCGCCGGTCAGGAAACCAATCGAGTTTTCGAGAAAGCTGAAGGAATACAAGAAACTTGGCTTCGACGGCGTTCAGTTTCACGACGACGATGCGGTGCCGGATATAAATAATCTGTCGGGCAAAGAGCTAATCACCGCGGCTGAGCAGGTCCGCAGGATGCTGGATGCGGAGGGGCTCGCAGCGGAGTTTGTTGCGCCGCGGCTGTGGGAGGATTCGCGAACCATAGACGGTGCTTATACCTCGAACGGCCCGGCCTGCAGGCAGTATGCGAAAGAGCGGACAAAAAAGACAATTGACGTTGCACGGGCCCTGGAGACAAAGCTGATTGTTCTGTGGTATGCGCGTGAAGGGACATATATTCGCGAGGCCAAAGACAGCAAAATTGCGGTGGAGCGGCTGGCGGCGGCACTCAACGATATGCTCAATTATGACAAGGATATACGAATAGCGATTGAGCCGAAGCCGAACGAGCCGATGGACCAGGCCTACATTCCCACGACCGGTCACGCCATAGCGCTGGGCTATCTAACGGATTACCCCCAACGAATGGGTGTAAATATCGAAACGGCACATACAATCCTGGCGGGCCTTGACCCGTCGGACGAGATGGGTTTTGCCTTAGCTTACGACAAACTGTTCACCGTGCACCTTAACGACCAGAACGGCCTGAAGTTCGACGAGGATAAGGCCTTCGGTACCGTTGATTTACGCAGGGCCTTCAACCAGGTGAGAATACTGGATAAATACGATTACGGAACAAAGGGACAGTTTGTCGGCCTGGACGTCAAGGCGATGCGAACGCAGAAGGCCGATGTTGCGACGAAGCATTTGTCGAATAGCAAAGAGCTGTTCTTACGGCTGCTTGAGCTGGTGCGCAGTTTGGATGAAAAGAAGGTTGATGAGCTGGTCTCGCAGCGCGACTACGAAGAGCTGGATATGCTGATAATCGACCATCTGATGGGAAGATAGCACGCTGGTTCGGTAAAAAAACTCAAATTATGGACAATAGTGTAGTTATATTCGGCGCCGGTGCGGTCGGACGGGGTTTGATTGCAAGACTTGTCGCAACAACGGGGCTGATGCCGGTTTTTGTTGAAGCGGATATCAAATTAGCCCGGCACCTTGAACAGGCAGGTGGTTACGTCGTACATCTGACGGCAACATCGGAGCAGGACCGGGCGGTAAGCAATTACGTCGTTCTGACACCAAACGAAAAGGAACAAATCTCAAAAGAGCTTACCAACTGTCTTTTCACGGCAACTGCGGTCGGAGGCCAAAATCTAAAAACAGTCGCTGCGACGGCGGCACCGGGCTTGAAGAAGCGAAAAAAACCGCTTAATGTTCTGGCCTGCGAGAACTGGCCCCACGCTGAAAAGGTACTGGAGGAGGCTTTGCTGGACGCCGGATGTGACAAAGAAAGTTTTGCCTGTGTCCGCTGTTCTGTGGAACGAATGGTGCACAGGACCCAGACCGGTCTTGACCTGATAGCTGAAGGCGGTCCGACGCTCTATGTGGACAGCCGGGGCTGGAAAGGAGAGCAAGCCGATATTCCAGGGCTGATGTTTAGCGACAACATTGAGGCCATCTACGCTCGCAAACTTTATACCAGTAATGCCGGCGGCGCCGCGCTGGCATATTTGGGCAAACTTTCCGGCTGTCAGTTCATATACGAGGCCCTGGAAATACCGGACATAAGGGAAAATTTACTGGCCCTGCTGAACGTCGCCCAACAGGCGCTGACCAAATCTTTCGCTATGGACACGGCCGAGCTGCAACAGCATATTGACGACCTTATTACCCGGCGTTTGCCCAATCGCGACCTGGCGGACACAGTTGAGAGAGTTGCTCGCAATCCCCTGCGAAAGCTGGCAGTTGAAGAGCGGTTGGCCGGGCTGGCGCACTTATTGCAGCGCTGCGCTCTTGCGACCACACCGGTTTCGCGCGTTATCGCCGCGGCGATGCATTACCGCGACCCGGCAGACCCGCAGAGTGCTGAGCTTGGAAAAATAATCGCTCAAAAAGGTGCAGGTGCAATTCTGGAGGATGTGTGCGGCTTCAGAAGAGACGGAAAGTGTTACAAAGAGTGTATGGAGTTTTATAGAATTGTGGGAAAGGAGAAGTTTTATGGGTAAGCTTCGAATTGTTTTGGATACCGCCGACGTGTCCCGGATAAGGGACGCTGTAACTACCGGGTTAATTGATGCAGTCGCTACCAATCCTGAGAAGGTGGCCCAGAGCGGCAATAGCTACCGTCAGGTGGTAGAGCAGATACGCAGGTTCTTTGAAGGGCTGATAATGCTCCAGGCCGTTGGCGAAACGACCGAAGAGATTTGCGACAGCGCCCGGAAGTTAAACCAGATTGACCCTTCGTTGATGATTAAGATAGCCGCCAATAAAGCAGGCCTGACGGCGGTAAAAATCCTCGTTGCTGAAGGGGTCAGGACCAATGCCACTCTTGTTTTTAATCCCGCGCAGGCACTTCTGGCAGCCCGGCTACAGTCAACTTCCGTAAGCGTATTTGTCGGCCGAGCAAGGATGTGCGGATACGATGGTGTCGAGACCATCCGGAAAGTAAGACAGCTTTTCGATGCTTTTGAGTGCAAAAACACGGCTATAGCCGCCTGCAGCATAAAGGATGTGGAACAGGTAATCGCATCCATCATCGCCGGCGCTCATACCGTGGCGGTGCCATTTAATGTTTTTGAGGCAATGTGTGAACACCCGCTTACCGGCAGCGGCCTGGCTGCTTTTATCGAGCATCACAAAACTATTGCCCAAAGCTAAAATACCGGAGAACCGCGAGCTTCTTTGCGCAGAGGTAAGAACATGGTTACAGATGTAATGGTTCTAAATACTGCGGTGGCGGATTTGCGTCGTGAGGATTTTGAGTTTGCCGATTCGCTGGTGGGCAAGGGTGGGCTGGCGAAGTGCCGTTCGGCCGATGCGCCCGGCTATTCACAGAAGCAGTTGCGCAGTTGGATAGAGCAGGGATTCGCAACGGCGGGCGGGCCCGGCAATACCGCCCCGTTGATGGCAAAGGCCGGGCTAAACGTCGCGCTCGGTGTGAACCTGGGAAAGGGCGACTACGACGGGCTGGATGCCCAGGGACGCTTCTTCTACGATGTGATGGCTGAAAACGGTGTCGATATGTCGTCGGTCTATGTGCATCCCGATTTGCCGACCGGAACGACCTATATCCACGCGACGACCGGCGGCGAGCGGGGCGGAATCGCATATTTCCCGGGAGCAAACGATGATTTCGATTTCGAGATACACAAGCCGACGGTGGAGCGGCTTGGGCCCAAGATTGTGTATTATATGTATTCGGGCCTGAGTGCGAGGGGTGATGCGAACGGCGGGAGGGACCTGGCGGAGTTTATCAGGTGGTGCAGGGACAAGGGGGCTGTCACTATAGTGGATAGTCATACGCTGACGGGTGATCCGGTCGGGTTGATTAAGTCGGGCAAGGCGGTGAAGGAGTATCGACTTTTGGAGCCGTTGCTGGGCGAGCTTGATTTGTTCTTCACATCGAGTGATGAGGCGAAAATGATAGAGAATACCCTTCGCTCGCCGAAGGACTTCGACGGTGTCGATGAGCAAAAAGCGATAGTTGACTTTCTCAATTACATCTGCAAGAGGTACCGGACGGATGAGCGGCGAACACGGTTGTTCGGCGTGACGGTCAGCAGCGGGGCTTATGAAAAGCATATCACCCCGGACGGAAAAGATTCAGAGCCGGTTAAGGTCGAGTCGCGGTTTATGGCAGGGCAGGTCGTGGATTTGGTCGGCGCGGGCGATTCGTTCAGGGCGGGGCTGCTGAGCTATATCGCGCGAAACCTCGACGCCTTTACCGATGGAAGTATGAATTTTGGCGAGGCGGTGCAGATGGGAAATCTGTTCGCATCCGTTTATATCAAGGCGCCCTTAGCCGACAGGTACAAGAGCAGAAGTTACGAAAAGATGTTGGCAGCGGTGCGCAGCGGTGAGCAGTTTGAGAGCTTTGAGCAAATGGAGCAGGCCCTTGGTTGATTCGGCCAGGTTTTTTTATGCCAAAACATATACTTTGCGGATTTGGTTTTGGGCCTATTGGTGCGGGTCTTTTCGTCAAGGAGGCGTTCGAGAGCGGTAATTTCTCCCGGTTAGTGGTCGCAGATGTCGATGGCGAGCTGGTAGAGGCGGTGCGGGCAAACGGGGGCGGCTATTATGTGAACGTGGCCGGGGCGGACGGGATTGAGAAGCTGAAGGTCGACGGCGTCGAGCTTGTCAATCCGAACGTCGAGAAAGACAAAGAGATTTTGCTTGAGGCACTGGCAAAGAGCACGGAGATAGTGACGAGTCTGCCATCGGTGAAGTTTTTTGATATGGGCGGCGACAATAGCGTTGCTTCGGTGATAGCGGATGGTCTTGCAGGGAGCAAAGTGGAGGCGACGATAGTCTATACGGCGGAGAACAACAACCGCGCGGCGGAGATACTCGCCGAGGCGGTGAGGCGGAAGGCAGACGGGCTGAAAGGTAAAAAGGTTCAGTTTTTGAATACTGTGATAGGGAAGATGAGCCAGGTCGTCACTGACCCTGTCGAGATAGCGGAGCGGGAGTTGGCGCCGATAGCGCCGGGGATTGGGCGGGCGTTTCTGGTCGAGGAGTTTAATAAGATATTAGTGACGCGAACTCGGCTGGAGGGCTTTCGGCCGGGGATTGAGGTTTTTATCGAGAAGGACGACTTGTTGCCGTTCGAGGAGGCGAAGCTGTTCGGCCATAATGCGATACACGCGCTGCTTGGTTTTGTCGGTGCGGTGAAGGGGTACGAAAAGATGTCACAGGCGGCCGGCGACGAGGCGTTAATGGAGATTGGCAGGGATGCGTTTTTGAATGAGAGCGGGGCGGCGCTTGTGAGAAAGTATGCCGACTTAGGTGACGAGCTATTCACGGAGGCGGGGTACAGAGAGTTCGCGGAGGATTTATTAGAACGGATGACGAATCCATATCTTGGTGATACGGTGGAGCGGACTACACGTGACGTTGTGCGCAAGTTGGGGATAAACGACCGGATATTCGGCACGATGCGTCTGGCAATAATGTACGGTATTGAACCGGTCAATCTGGCTGTCGGTGCGATGGCCGGCATTGAACTGCTGTTAAGACAGGCGGATGAATATGAGCTGGACGCTGAGCTGCGTCTCGGTGACCGGCGCGGACTGGATAAGGAGGGGATAGAGAAGATTCTAAACTGGATTTGGGCGGGTACCGGCGGAGAGTATGAACAGAGCATAATCAGGTTGGTCAGGAACAGCAGGCAGCGGCTGGGGAAGTTAGTGGATTAGCAGTTTTTTTAGCGGGGGAACCGGGCTGTTATTTTTTGATTCTCCGGGTGGCGTAGAAACCGGATACGAGGGTGGCGGCGAGCATAATCGCGAAGGTGATGGAGGTGAAGCAGCTTCCCCAGGCAGCGGTGGGGACGTGGGCGGCCTTTATGATGACGGTGCCGATGGCGAATGACTGGATGAACATTTTTATTTTTCCGGAGGCGACGGCGCGGAAATCGATGCCTTTTGCCTCGTAGTAATGGCGCAGTATAGTGACGTATCCCTCTCTGAGGATGAGGACGGCGGCGACGGCCCATCGGATGGCGACCTGCGTGGAGGCGGGCAGGTCGAAGAGCAGGGGCTGGCCTATAATTGCGAAGCAGATAAATGCGCCGCAGACAAGGACCTTGTCGGCGAGCGGGTCGAGCATTCTGCCGAACTTGCTTGCGACGCGGAGTTTTCTGGCGATGGGGCCGTCGGCGATATCGGTAAGTCCTGCGACGACGAAGATGACGAATGCGACGTCGAGGAAGAAGGGGCGGTTGTCCACATTGGGAGAGTATAGGACCATCAGGAGGAAGACCAGAGTCAGGACGAGCCGGCCGAAGGTCAGGATGTTCGGAATCTGTTTTAGCATGGCGATAAGTGTACCTGCCCGGCGGCACAATTCAAAGCAGAATTTACTCTGCCGGGTCAGGCGCAGTTTTTCGGTAAAAAACGGTCGGGAAAACGGTCCAGTGGCCAAACGAGGCGGAGGCTGAGTTAAACTGGGCGGCGGAGCGGCGCTCGGGGTCTGCGCGACCTTAGCGGGTCGCTTGAATTGGGTTTGTTTTGCGTAAAAGGGTCGATTTATCGAGGACCCTCGACAAATGCAAACTGCCTGTAGCAGAGAGTAGAGCAAGGAATTTCGGCTGTTTATGCAGGATTTGGGATTGGGCGGCCATTGTTAATACTACAGCGCAGCATAATTATACCTCACGCGGTACACAAGATTTCAATTGGCTGATTTTGATACCCAGTTTTCGAAGCTTCCGAAGCTTCGTTTTCCAATGAAATTTCCGGGCTTCTCGACTTCGTTTTTGGCGATACATAATCGTACCTGCGGCATCCTGATATATTATTTTTCGAGCTGAGTACGGTAAAGCCTGAGCGCCGAGCCAGGCACAAGTTGCATCGCGAACCTGCTCGACTGTCAGATAAAAAGTCTCCGGTTTCTTTTCTCTAAGGTCGTGATGAACACGAGCACAAAACAACTGACTCAACTGGCTAATATAAAAGTGGCGATGAA
>CAYMYK010000114.1:0-9720 GCA_964394625.1 uncultured Pirellulales bacterium | reverse complement strand
GGGTATGCAGATGCTCGTTGACGGGCAGGATTCGGACGTGATACGAGACATTCTGTCGCCAGAAATAGAGCATCTTCAGGACAGGCATTCGACGGGCAAGAAGATACTGGAGTTTATGGGAGCGGCGGCTCCGGCGTTCGGGATGATAGGAACGCTAATCGGCCTTGTTCAGATGCTCAAGAACCTTTCGTCGCCGGAATCGATAGGCCAGGGTATGGCGGTGGCACTGCTGACGACATTTTACGGGGCGTTGGCGGCGAACCTTGTGTTTCTGCCTCTGGCGGGCAAGTTAGGGATATACTCGAAGGAGGAAACGATGGCGATGGAAATGATTCTCGAGGGAGTTTGTGCGGTCGCCGGGGGAGACAACCCGACGGTCGTTCGGGAAAAGATGCAGACGTTCGTCTCGCAGGGCAGGCGTCAGGAAATAAAGGCGACGGTGTGATGGCTCGAGCGGGAAAGCAGACGAAACAAGACGACTCGCCTGGTGCGCCCGAATGGATGGTGACATTCAGCGACTGTATGACGCTGCTTCTGACATTTTTCGTGCTTCTTTTGAGTTTTTCATCTTTTGACAACAAGGTATTCAGGCGTCTCCAAAAGACATTCGGTGATGCATTTCCTTACGTAAGCCCCTTTTCGAGCAGGGACAAGGACTCGTTCAAGGAGTCGCTTCAGTTTGTCTATCCCGAGGAGCCGAGCCGGGGCAGTGAGAAGGCGACTTTGGAGCAAGGCAGTTCGACAGACGTGCTCAAGGAAACACAGTTGGAGCATCTGTCGCAGCGAAAGGTATTTTTGATACCGTCAAAGGAGATTTTCTGGGGCAAGGGGACAAGTATATCATCAGGCGGTCGTGCGGTATTATCGAAGATGGCGTTTTTTCTCAGGGAGGTGGAGACCAGGATAGTGATAAGCGAAAGTGACGGTGCAGCCGACGACGAGGCGGGGCTTGGCCGGGCATGGGCGGTTGTGGATTATCTTGTGAGCAAAGGCGTTGACAGGGACAGGTTCAGTATTTCGGCATCGGGCGCATTCGGAGTAGGCGTTCCTGGCAGCCGGGACATCGATAAGTTAAGACGCCAGGGGCGGCGAATTCTTGGAATCACGCTACTTCAACGGAGTGTTTACAATTGAGCGGCAGGGCAGGAACAGAGGAACAGGGGCCGAAGGTGCCGGCTTATATCGTGACGTTTTCGGATATGGTGACGCTGCTTCTGACGTTCTTCGTGCTGCTGCTGAGCATGGCCAGCGTACAGGACCCGGAGCTTTTTAACAAGGGCAGGGATTCGTTCTGGCAGTCGATAAGGCAGCAGGGGCTCGGGGTTCTGTTTGGCTCGAGCGGAGTACCTTATTTCGGCTATCGCAAGACGAAGCACGAGTCGGCCGCTTCGGATGAAGAATACAAAGGCAGAAGCATAGATGCAAGGATGGAACAGGTTCGGCGAGTTGTGCGTGAGCTGAGCAGGGATATGACGGTAGTGCCTTCTCAAATAGTCGGCAGGCGGGCAAACTTTGCGATAACTCAAATACACTTTCAGCCGGGCCGGTGGACTCTGGACACAGCCGGACAAAAATTTTTAGCCGGTTTCTGCCGGGACCTTCAACAGACGGCATCGGGCAAGATTTACGTGCTGGGTTTATGCACCGACAAATCAGACCAGAAACAGCGTTGGTTAGTCTCCGCGAGGCGAGCGAAAGCGGTGGCACAGTGTATCACAAAACTGCTGAATCCGCAGGCGGAAACGGGCGTGGAGAATTACAGCTTCTCCGCCAGTATCCGTGAGTGGCCTGTGTACTGGTGGGGTGCCGGCCCGGGCGGGCAGTGGGTCAGCGGGCAAGGCGCCGTTTACAGAGATTCGCAGGTACTGATTGCGGTAATACGGGGCGGCGTTTGAGGGGTCGGAGCCTATCCCGATAACTATTTGCTATCGTTACCTGCAGGACGCAATTTCACCGCTCACCTTTCCGTGAAGTGGGGAAAGTTGCTTTTGTTTGTCACCGTCTGGGGCTGTCGGCTTAAATTGCAATCCTGTCCTGCAGAACCTTAACTGTTCTCATTCTTCGAGTTCGGCTTTGAGGGAGTCTATGATAATCCGGACTCTGGATTCATCCAGGGTTAAGTTCGGGTCGGCAAGTAAATCCTCCGTCCAGGCGATCAACGCTTTAATATCGATTTCCTTGACGGCTTGTCTCTTCGCCTGTTCTGCTTTCTGCAAAGCTGAAACCGTATTGAAGGCATTGACGGCATAGAATTTCTCGCTCTTAAGCGTCAACCTTTCGGGCCTTGTCGCAAGACTGGTTCGGGCGTCGGGCATCATCAGTTGGCCTTTCTCTATGCTGTCAAAACCACCGCCGCCCATGCACATCATCCAGCTCTGGCCCCAGGCCTTTTCCCACAGCCAGTCTTTGCAGAACAAAACAAGGTCGTCGAAATCGATTGCGTTGTTATCCTCAAGGTCACAGGCCTCGTTGTAATTAACATCACCTGAATCGCTCTGCCATGCAGCCGCAAAAACAGCGTAATCTATAAAATTAACAAGGCCGTCTTCATCAAAGTCAGCGTCACTCCAGTAGTATTCATCGCCGCCCATATCAACCCTGCCGTAGCAGATACGGCTTTCACCGTCAATATCAGTCTCATCGTAGTCGCCGTTAATATCGCCGGTATCTTTGCACTGCGAGGTTTCAGCGAGATGCAGGTCATTGGGGTCGGTAGTTACGTTTGCAAGCCCCGGGTCGCCTGTGATATTTCCCGTGCCGGAATGTGGATTCTGCAGGTTGCAGTAATTTACCGTATCAAACGTGCCGTTCTCACGATAAAAATCATTGCTGTCGTTGCCGTAAATTATGCAGTTAATCACGTTTGGATCAGCACCATTTTCACTTGATTCGACGCCGTAAGTCCAGTTGTCGTAAATGGTATTGTTTCTGACAAGAGGTAAAGAACTTTGATTCTTAAAGGAGATTCCCGCACCACCATAATAGGCATATTCGTCAGTACCATTGTTATGTATCCAGTTGTTCTTGATGGTTGTTACCAAATTATTATTTAGCTCAATACCATCTTCACCACTGTAACGAACGACACTGTTTTTGAGCGTAAGGTTACAGCCGGAACTTGTATACAAACCATTATCTGTACAATGAGCAATAACACTATGGTCGACAGTCAAATCGGAATTTGATGCTTGAATTCCGTTGTCATTTGAATTTTTTATCGAACAATCAGTTACTGTCGTAGTGATATCGCTAACTTCAATACCATTGTCATTATTTCCCTCAAAGGTCGAGTTTGTTACGGTCAATGTTCCATTGCTACCATAAATCCCGTCGCCAGTATAGTCTTTGAATACACAATTATCAGCAGCAATAACAGTATAACTTGTCATGTAAATACCGCCAGAAGTTGTGTCATTACCATCGAAAACACAATTAGATACCTCCGGCCAACACGATGAATTTGCGTACAGCCCGTAGTATGAGTTGTCAATAAATGTGCAATTGTGTATGTCAGGGTAAGAGAAGTTATAGCATTCGATGCCGTAGGAATCATTATTCTGCAGTTTGCAATTGACAATAGATGTATCAGAAGAATTAAGATAAATGCCTGCACCACTATAGCTGTTTTTGATGGTGAAGCCATCAACAATGGCATCTTCGATATCATCTGCATACAAAACATCATAAACAGCTTCATAATAATAGTCACCGATTTGACCATCAAGAATAGTCTCATTGTTCGGGTCGGAAAAGTTGCGCTGGTTAGTGTTTGTTTCATAGGTGCCTACACCACCGAAATGACCAAATACCCCGACATCTTCAATAAGATCAAAAGATTCGTTCATGTACTGATATGCAGCATCTATTTCCCAAACAGGCTTATAGGTGCTGGCAGCAACCCATATCGCTGTTACCGCAGCACCACAATTTCGAGCACCTGTAAAGCCATCTTGCAATAGATTGTATGCGTCATCCCAAGACGTTCCGTTGTCGTAACCATTGGCGTCTTTGTCAACATAGATGATTTCCCCGCCCCATGCACACACATTAACATCACAAGTGGCTTCGTTAAGATAGGTGTCGCCCTCCATAATAACAAGGTTAGTGAAAGAACCGCCGGGCCTTGCCCAGTCATTGACTTCGGTTCTTAAAAAGAAGCAATTTGCATCATTGGCTGTGATATCTCCTAAATCCCACGCTACAGTATGATCAACCGAATTGTAATCGCCAGTGGGTGTTGAGGAATAATAGTCACACTCTTTTGGAAGGTAATCTACCAGAGTAGCATTACTATCAGCATA
Organism: uncultured Pirellulales bacterium; assembly: GCA_964394625.1. Taxonomy (GTDB): domain Bacteria; phylum Planctomycetota; class Phycisphaerae; order Sedimentisphaerales; family Anaerobacaceae; genus JAUVYV01. The sequence continues at coordinate 5,419 of CAYMYK010000114.1, read as the reverse complement.
TCCATTGGCATCCCAACAAATGTCAAAATCAAGATAATTATCTTCAATCCCCATTCCAATAAAAGGCCGTACACACTCGTTATTGGGATCATTGTTATCTTTGACCAAGGAAAAAGAGGCGGTCTTATACCATCCGCCAACAGCGACACCTGCCGGGCTATAAATACCATCGTTTTCCTCAGTGTCAAGCAACGTTAAATTCGGTTCGTAGACACGAAAATCATCATCATCGGTTGTGACAAACACGTTACCAGTATCTTCATCTACGCCCAATCCGATGGCTTCTTGGTCAAAATAATCACCTTCCACCAGAACTTCTATGCTATTATAGGGAGAAGGTAATTCTGTTCTCACCAGATACTGATGATAGCCCCCAGTACCGTGAAATGCCCCGGTATACATGTAGCCACTACTTGGATCGACCGCTATGCCAATGGCTCTTCTATCATTACTGTCAACTGCTATATCAATATAACCTTCAAGACTCCAGTCACTGATGTCGTAGTAGTGAACTCTGTTTGATGTATCGGTGAGATACAAAAGACTATTTTCTTCATCCAAAGCCAGTCCCCACCATGGATCGATATAACTGGCCGAAAGCTCAAGCTCATAGGTATTCTCCAATAACAAGGTGTTATTCACGTCATCGAATGAATAAATGTATAACTCGTCATATCCACGCTGAACCACATAAATTAATTCGTTATATGTATCTACCGCGATGCCTGCAAGGTTTGAGATGTTCGTATCAAACTCGCCTACTTTTTTTCAGCGTTTTGGTGGATGCCCATACAATCATGTCAGAGCCTTCATATGTTACGAACATCAGTTCCTTTTCAGGCCAAACAGCATTGGCTACTGCACCAATGCCAGGATTATATGTGCTAATGTCTACCTCATCCTGATATGTTACCCCTCCACTTTTTATACTGTAAACCTGAGCTTTACTGGGGGTGTCATGTCTGCTGATAATAAACACAGATTTTTTTGCGTGGGCTGTATCTATGAATCCAACAATGATAAACGGACACAATAGGGCTATAATGAGTTCCCTTCTGAATTGCATTTTTCACTCCTTAAAAAACGGTTATTGATTTTCTCTTACTTCTTCTTTCGTAGAAGAAGCCCCCCTAAACCCAACAACAAAAACGTTGCTGGCTCAGGCACAAAATTAATTTGATCAATTTCATATTGGCTAAACTGGTCAAGCATGAATTCACTGCCATCTAGCAGATGATAACCTGTAATTATCTCGTCCCATTCGATAATATCAGAATAATGCACGTTGATCTCACCATCCTCATAAAGTGAGAACCCATTAGTGAACGTTACATCACCACCATAAACATTCAACACAGAGTCTCCGTGAAGATGCACAAAATCTATCGTGACTTCACCACCGTAAATGTCTGCGATTGCGTAGCTGGACATCTCAAAGTCAATTCCAAGAGCTTGTCCATCATTTATGCTTGAATGACTATGCTCATAGCCGTAAATCAATCCGCTAAATGTTCCACTATTCAGATTGAAGATACTTGAATTATTTAAAGACAAAGTATTATCAAATGAGGCACCTTCAAGATTGAATTTGGCCGAGCTCCAGAGTTCTGCTCCTTCGATAGTACCACCTTCGAAATTCAACGTACCTAAATTTTGAATGTACATATCACCAACAATTCCACCTGTCATGCCTACAGTTGCGGTACTCATTATTGTTACGTCGTCATAGGCTCCACTAACAATCGTACCATCCTCTGTGAAAGTCAGGCTTGTTGCCTGGCAGATCGCCGGCACAGAAAGCAGGCCCAATACTACTATTCCCGCCACCCCCATTATTAAAGCTCGCATTTCCCTATCCTTTCAATAATAACCTCAATATATAAGACATTATACCACATACGTCCAATAACATCAAGTCCTTTCATCTTTTTTTTCTGCTGAATCTTCGGCGGGGTAACGCGACATGAAAGCAGGGCGCGCTATCCTGCACTCGCCCAAGGATCGGCAAGAGCCTGTAACCAGCACAGCCAGCCGCGCCCCGAGAGGGGCACTGACTTGCTGACGTCCGGTTACATAAAAATCTTGCCGATTTTGGACGAGACGACAAAAGTTCAGCGACTTTCAAAAACAAATTGTCTATACAGCCCGTTTCATAACCTCGAAAAACACCGTTTTCGGTACTGATAACGCTACTGCATAAGGTTATGAAATAACTTCTAACCATAATAACCACATTCCGGCAGATAATTCAAGTAAAAAATCCAAATATTATAAAAAATTTTCCCCGGTCAGTTATGGGTGGATAAAGGTTTGTTCGAGCCGGCTGCTTGCTAACGGCAGGAGTTGCAATTTACCCCCTTCGCAGGAAGATGAGGAGGTAAATTGCGGTCGTGCGGAACAGAACTGAAGTGAGAAAACTCACAGACGCGGCCTGTCCATAAAGTTGTCAGGATAGGCTCTTGGTGTCAAATTTCTCTACATGTTGTAAGTTTTTTTGATAGTCTGGTCTGCCAGAGGGCCTGAAGAAGGCCGTTAAGGGGGTTTTGGCGGTTGCGGCACAGCATTTGCACTGGAAATGATAAAGGTTGATATAACCGTTATAGATAGCGTGGCAGAGAACAAAGGAAAACTCGTTTGTTTGGTGGCGGCGGTGGTGGCCTTTGGGGCAGTGTCCGGGGCTGTTTTGGCTGAGGGGCAGGCCGCCGGTACGAGAGATTTGAATCAAACGGGGGCAGTTGAGCCGGCAGGCGCGAAGGCACACGATTCAAACGCGCAGGCCGAAGGGTATTTCGCTGTCGGCGACAAATCGGGTGTGGATGTTACGGGAAAAGAACTATATTTGAAGATGATACTGTCGGTTCTTTTAGTGATTGTCTTAGGAGCGGTCGCCATCTATGCATCGAGAAAGCTTCTGCCGAGATTAACGCACCTATCGGGCAGGGAGATTCGGGTCGTGGAAACGGTTCATATAGGGCCGCACAAGGGCATACACATAGTAGAGGTGGGCGGGCGGCGTCTTGTTATAGGCAGCACGAACGAGAACATCCGGATGTTAGCCGACGTGACGGAGGGCGGAACGGATTTCTCCACACATTTGGCGGAAAGTATGCGGAAGTAACTATGCCTAAGAAGTCAGCAGGACTTTGTATTTTGTTATTCGCACTGTCGATGGCGGGCGGTATTGCTGCGGGTCAGTCAAACGGTACGGGCGGAGTTGTGAATTTTCCATTGCAGCCGGTACAGGGCGTGAGCGGTCCGTCGGCGGGGGCAGTGCCCGGCGAGAGCATGCCAAGCATCGGCGACCTTATGACGATGGTGAACAAGGTGACCGAAAACGAGGGCAAGGCACAGGACTGGTCAACGCCGGTGAAGCTTGTGATAATTTTTACGGGCCTTGCGATTTTGCCGAGTCTTCTTGTAATGATGACATCGTTCACGCGGATAGTCATCGTGCTTGCATTCGTCCGGCGAGCCCTGACGACGCAGACGATTCCGCCGACGATTGCGATAGTCGGTCTGGCGCTTTTTCTGACTCTTTACACAATGGCGCCGACATTCTCGAAGATAAACGCGACGGCGATACAACCCTATCTGGCCGAGAGAATTGAGCTTGCCCCGGCGACGAGCAAGGCGGGTATGTGCCTGAAGGAGTTTATGCTCAGGCAGAGCCGGCCGGCTGATTTGGGACTGTTCGTACAGATGGCGAGGATTAAAAGGCCGAAAAACGTGATGGACATCGGGATGCACATAGTAGTTCCGGCATTTATCATCAGCGAGTTTCGCACGGCATTCGAGATAGGATGCCTGCTGTTTATTCCGTTTTTGCTGATTGATATGGTGATAGCGAGCGTTCTGCTGAGTGCGGGCATGATGATGCTTCCGCCGGTGATGATATCGCTGCCATTCAAGCTGATATTGTTTATTGTCGTGGACGGGTGGGGGCTTTTGGCGAAGAGTTTGAGTATGAGCTTTAGTTAGGGTAATCGAAGGAGATTTGGCGGATGGACGGAAGCTACGTGCTTTACTTGGGCAGGCATACACTGGAGACGTCTCTGCTTTTGTCGGCTCCGATACTTATTACCTGTATAGTCGTCGGCGTAACGGTGACATTGCTTCAGGCGGTGACATCCATACGCGATATGACACTGACGATTGTTCCGAAGCTTTTGGCCGTTGGTGTCGTGGTATTGCTGTTCGGAGGGTGGATGCTCCAGGTGACGGTTCGGTTTACCAATGAAATCTTCGCGCAAATCCAGAACATCGGGCACTAAGTTATGGAGCTGATTACGAGTAAGCTGCTGGGTTTTGCGCTTGTGGTGACGAGGATTTCGGCGTTTCTTCTTATTGCGCCGGTCTTCGGATGGCGCAGCATACCGGTGAGAATCAAGGTTGCGGTGACGGTGCTCTTAGGGATTTTCTTTTCGGTGACGGGCCTGTCGCACTTCGAAGGGGGACAGGTAACGCCGATTGAGGCGGTGCTTCTGCTGGCAGACGAGGCAAGTTACGGCTTCGCACTGGGGTTGACAGCGAGCGTTTTGTTTTCAGTGGTGAAATTAGGAGGCAGGATAATAGAAAGGCAGATGGGACTTGCGATGGCACAGATACTCGACCCTTTCACAGGTGAGCGTTCCCAGCCGTTGGGCAGTCTTCTTGAGATGATATTCATACTGATATTCCTGTCGGCCAACGGGCACCATCTGTTTTTGCTGCTGATAGAGAAGAGTTATGAGGCGTTTCCGGCGGGGCATATTCCGACGATACCGGTCCTGGCCGGGGGGATGGTTTCTGCGACATCGGCAATGCTGACGGCCTCTCTCCGGTTGGCGGCGCCGATTTTAGCGGCGTTCATACTGCTGTTAGTGGCGCTTGCGATTTTGGCCAGGATAGTGCCGGAGATGAACATATTATTCATCAGTTTTCCGCTGAGGGTAGGTCTCGGACTGTTGATGGTGGCGATACTTATGCCATTTATCAAGGATTTTGTAAACGAATTTGCACAACTGATGAGCAAACTAATCCCTGTATAAATTTAAAGAGCAGGGATTTACAGCTAAATTTGGGAGAGGTATTTTCAGGAAGAGCCGATGGCCGAGCAGCCGGCAGCAGAAAAGACGGAACAGCCGACCCCAAAGCGGGTGGAAAAGGCCAGGAAGCAGGGCCAGACACCTCAGGGCCAGGAGCTTACTTTGGTCGTGGGGCTCTTTGTGCTTGTGGGGATGGTGGCGATAGTAGCGCCGAATTTGATGGACTGGACGGCTGATTTGATGAAGGAGGGATTGTCCTGTGAGATAGGGATGTTTTCGAATGAGAGGGCACTTATAAAATTTGTGAACGCGAAGATAACAGACTCGGTAGTCGTGATTTTCCCGATTCTGGCAGTGCTCGTGGTCGGCGCGATAGGGGCGGGGCTTGTCGTGAG
>CAYMYK010000113.1:0-9830 GCA_964394625.1 uncultured Pirellulales bacterium | reverse complement strand
CATACGAAACTGTGCAATGGCCAGAGCGTCGAATTGGTGCGGTTTGTACCGGGAGGTTGATTGTAATGGATGAGCTGGTTATCGCAGGAAGAAGGTTTCACTCCCGGCTGCTCGTGGGGACGGGCAAATTCGCATCGAGTGAGATTATGGCCGAGGCCGTCGAGGCATCGGGTACCGAGATTGTGACCGTCGCCCTTCGCAGGGTCGATATCGAAAACGAGAACGATGATATGTTGGCGGCGCTCGACCGCGGCAGATACCTGCTTTTGCCGAATACCTCCGGTGCGCGCAACGCCGATGAGGCGGTTCGGCTGGCAAAGCTGGCGCGGGCGGCGACGGGGATTAACTGGGTCAAGCTCGAGGTGACGCCCGACCCGTATTATTTGCTTCCCGATGGAGTCGAGACGCTAAAGGCGGCTGAGGCGCTTGTCAAGGACGGCTTTGTCGTTCTGCCGTATATCAACGCCGATGCGGTATTAAGTAAAAAGCTCGAGGATGTGGGTACGGCAACGGTTATGCCGTTAGCCAGTCCCATCGGCTCGAACCGGGGGCTGAAAACGAGAGCGACACTGGAGATAATAATCGAGCAGGCAAATGTCCCCGTCGTGGTCGATGCGGGTCTGGGTCTGCCTTCGCACGCAGCCGATGCGATGGAGATGGGAGCCGATGCGGTGCTGGTTAATACCGCAATTGCCACGGCCGCCGAGCCGGCCGGGATGGCTGAGGCATTTAAGTTAGCCGTGCAGGCGGGGCGGACGGCTTATGTCTGCGGCGCCGCCGCCGAGAGCAGGCGGGCAAGTGCATCCAGTCCTCTAACGGGATTTTTGAGGGACGAATAAAAGTGGCCGATACTGATAAACTTCAGGCCGACGACATCAGGACGATATTGGCTGAAAAACACCTTGACGGTGGTGAGCGGCTCTGGCGGCGGCGAATAGAGGCGGTCGGCGGCAAGGATGTCGAGCACGCCCTGGCCGAACCGCCCGGTGTCTATCGGCTTCAAAAGCTGCTCGCTCTGGTATCGCCGGCGGCTGAGAATTATCTCGAGCAGATGGCGCAATCGGCACACCGGCTCACGCTGCAGAGGTTCGGCAGGACGATTCGGCTTTTTGCCCCGCTGTACCTTTCCAATTACTGTGTGAATCGCTGTCTTTATTGCGGCTTCAACGCAGACAGCAGCTCGCCCAGGACGAGATTGACCGTCGAGCAGGCGATTGCCGATGCGGATGTTATTGCCGCCGAGGGCTTCAGGGACATACTCCTGGTAAGCGGTGAGGACAGAGAATTTATCAGCATTGATTATCTTGCCGAGCTTGCACGACGGCTGCGGGAAAAGTTCTGCTGCGTCTGTATGGAAATCTATCAGATGAGCCGCGCCGATTATGCAAAGCTGTTCGCCTGCGGTATCGAAGGCGTGACGCTCTACCAGGAGACGTACAATCGCCGAACTTACGGTCGCTTCCATCTAAGTGGGCCTAAAGCGGATTACGACCGCAGATTGGCCGGGCCGGACGGCATCGCGGCGGCGGGGATGCGCGAAATTGGGCTGGGTGTTCTGCTGGGACTGGCCGACTTCCGGCTCGAAACGCTGGCCCTGGCCGAGCACGCCCATTATCTGATGAAGCGGTACTGGCAGAGCCACGTATCCTTTTCCTTTCCCCGGCTTCGCCCTGCAAGGGACGTTGAGCATTCGCAGTTCGGGCATTTGCTCAGTGACACAAATCTCGTCCAGATGATACTGGCGCTTCGATTGTGTTTTGCGGATGTGGGTCTGGTTCTTTCGACTCGCGAAGGGCCCTGGCTGCGCGACCGCCTGGTAAAACTCGGCATAACGAAAATGAGCGCCGGCAGCAAGACCGATCCCGGCGGCTACTCGGGTAAAACAGCCGCGGTGGAACAATTTGAAATTGACGATTTGCGAAGTCCCGCCGAGGTCGCCGGGATGTTAAAAACCTGCGGTCTCGAACCGGTCTGGAAGGACTGGGACGAGGCATTTATCGAAACCTAACAATTGCCAAGCCAGGCGCCGACGGGGTCTCAGCGGGCTTTTTTTTGTTATTTCGAACTTTATTTTTTGTCTTTTCGTGTTGACATGGTAATACGAATTTGATATTCTTATGCGCAGGAAAACCCGGCATTTATCGTTATATGCGGGCAAGTGGTAATTTTTTTGGAGGATAGAAAAGTGAAAAGCGAAAGAGTAAGTGCAGTAGTGATGGTGTTTTTTGCGTGTGTTTCAGCGTTGTTTGCCGCCGACCCGTGTATGCCGGCGACGCACGAGCAGTTCCAGGCCGTGGACGAAGACGGTGTCGGGACTTACAACGTGGCGGGTAAGGTGATTCTTGAGGGTATTGTTTTGAATAAGCCGGGAGATATGGTTGACCCGACGGCTGATTACCAGAGTGAGCCGGTTGATATGGGCGGGCAGTGGCAGGTTTTCATACAGGGCGAAGACGACGACCATGCGGGAACAGCCGTTTACATTGGGCAAAATTATGAGCTGCTGGGGTGGATTGACCCGCCCGGAAGCTACGAGGACGCCAATTGGATTGCTGAAATGGAAAGACTCAATGCCGCTCAGTTCGGCCCGGGGGACCGAGTGCGGGTTACCGGTTATTATCTTTTCTACAAGGGTAAGACGAACGTCAACGAACAGCACCACTTCCAGCCGGAGTACGATTTCACGATTGAATTGCTCGAGCGCGGTGTCGGTTTGCCGAAGCCGGAGGTTGTCGCCATCGATGAACTGAAGGACGTAAATGATGAATTTATTTTTGACCCGAATCGCGAATACGGCTGTGAGTATTACCAGGGCCGGCTGGTTCGTGTCAACGGCGTGAGCTTTTACGGAGACGTGAACAACTGGGGGCCAGACGGAGAACTGATAATTACCGATGGGGTAAAGACATTTCCCGTGAAGCTGGGGCTGGGCAGGGGTATATATCCCGGCTCGAACAACCTGAACGACACTTTTGACATGATTGGTATTTTTGACCAGGAGGGTCTCGGCTGGCCGCCCGACTGCACGGCCGGGTATCGAATATGGGTGATGGATTATGACGGCAACGGCTCGGTGTTGGCATCGCGCGAGCATCGCAGGGCGGGCAGGCCGGGCGATACGAATCTCGACGAGAAGGTCGATTTATATGATTTTGCTGAGCTTGCGCAGGACTGGCTGAAGTGAGAAGGACAATGGGATTGTTGATTTGGGATTGTGTTGAGGTGGATTCGGTGTTCCCTTGGGGATAAATTTTGCGGGAAGGACAAAGTTGGCGGCGACGACAAAGATGCCGGGGATTGTGAAAGAGATGAAACAGGCGTTTACTCTGATTGAGTTATTGGTGGTCATCGCCATCATCGCGCTGCTGATGGGGATTTTGCTGCCTGTGATGAGCCGGACCCGCATCCAGGCGAAGGTTGTTGCGGTCAACTCGGACCTGAATCAAATAGGCCTGGCGCTTGAGATGTATATGATGGACAACGACGGCAATGTTCCTCCGACACGGGTCAACTGCATGATGAAAGAGAATTTCTATCAGCTTCCCGAAGAGCTTGCCAAGGGCAAGTACTTGCCTGAACCTGCCGAGGATGAAGAGTGGCGGGGGGCTGGTATGGAAGACAGGTTCAACAAGGATTTTTCGTACAAGTACACTGCGGCCGGATCGCTGATCATCAACCTGTATTCGACCACCGAGAATCGAATATGGGTTCCGGATGGATTTCCGCAGAGAGACAGCATAGAAGAAGGCAAGTACCATCAGGGGATTCATAAGTCACCAGTGACGTGGGTTGTTTACAGTATTGGGCCTGAGTTCGCCGAATACGAGATGAAAAAAATGCACTATCCTGTGCCTATGAAGACATGGTATGCCCCTGATGAACGTAAAGGAGTAATCGTTCGGATGCGTCTGAAGAAAGGAGAGCACATAGGCTCTTTTCGACCCACTGAGCCGATGATTGATGCCGATGCAAGGGCCGGTTTATAGCCATATTCGCATAGTTTTACTGCTGATAGCGACGCTTGTTGCACCAGGATGCAAGAAGCGCCCCTCTGCGCAAGCCGCAATGGGCGTCGCCGTTACAAACACTTACCTTCAATGTGCCGTCGCGGATGTCACGGGCGATGCAAGTGATGTGCTTTGTCTTGCGCCGCCGGGAATGTGCCCCGGGCACTTTGACCTGTCGCCTGGGCAGGTCCAACAGTTGACCGAATGCCGACTGCTGATGCGAGCTGACTTTCAGCATCGCATCGAGGATTCGCTGATACGGATGAAAGAAAAAGGTCTAAAAGTTGTCAGTATTCATATAGCGGACGGAATGTGCATTCCTGCAAACTATTTACAGAGCTGCCGTGAAGTTCACAGGGCACTTCAGGAGCGTTACAGCAGCAGTAGCGATGACGTGTATAAAGAGCGTTTTTTGTCGCTGCAAAAGCGGCTCGGCAAGCTCTCCGGGCATATAGAAAGTTCGGTGGACGATGCAGGTTTGCGCGGTACCAGGGTAGTCTGTTCAGGGCATCAGGCCGAATTCGCACGCTGGCTCGGTCTCGATGTGGTTGCTGCGTTTGTTGGAAGTGATGTCGAGACCGCTGCGAATCTGCAGGATGTGCTGGAGAAGGCACGCGAGAAGAACGTTGGATTTGTCATCGCCAACCGGCAGGAGGGCAGTGCACTGGCTGAAGCTCTGGCCGAACGGCTGAATGCGCGCGTTGTCGTGTTCAGTAATTTTCCCGATGTTCAACCGGGCCGCAACAATTTTGATACGCTCGTTATGGAGAACTTAAATGCCCTTCTGGAGGCGGGCCGGCGATGACGGAAGCAATTCTGCACTTGAGCGGCGTCAAGGTCAAGCGCGGCGGGCGGTTTGTCCTTGATATTGACCACCTTGAAATTCCGGCGGGGACATTTGTCGGTATCGTCGGGACAAACGGAGCCGGCAAGACAACGCTGCTGAAGGTCTGTTGTGGTCTGATTCGCCCGACAACAGGAACTGTTATGCTCGCAGATGCACATCTGCATAAAATCAGCTCCTGGCAGAGGACGCATCTTCGTCGGGATATCGGGTACGTACCTCAGCAGGCGGAATACAACGCCGAGCTGCCGTTTACCGTTCGCGAAGTTGTTGCGATGGGACGTGTAAGTACCCGGGGGATGCTCCGGCGGCTGAGCCGTGACGACTATAAGCTTGTCGATGAGTGGATTGAGAGGATTGGTCTGGGTGGTCAAGCTATGCAAACCTTTGCATCCCTTTCCGGCGGCGAACAGCAGAAGGTGCTCATTGCACGGGCAATGGTACAGCAGCCCTCAATACTGATGCTCGATGAGCCCGGCTCGAATCTGGATTTCAACTGGAAATATGAATTGTCGCGAATCGTCGATAAGCTTTTTCAACAGACGCGAAGGACCGTTCTTATGGTTTCGCACGAGACGAATTTGCTGCCGCCTTCGTGTCAGCGCGTAGTCCTGCTGCATCGCGGCAGGGTCCTGGCGGACGGGGACACCGATGAGGTATTGAGCTCCGGGGCGATGGCTCAGGCCTACGAATGTAAGGTGCGAATGGTTGAGATAGCAGGGCGGCGATACACGGCTGTCGAAGAGGGGCAGTGATTTATGGACCCGTTTTTTTTTCTGGTTATAGTCGCAGGCGCCATTGCAGGGGCGAGTACCGGTCTGCTCGGCGTCTATATGGTGGGGATGCGGATGCCGCTGATTGGACCGTGTATCTCGCACGCTGCGATGGCCGGAGCGGTATTCGGCGGCCTGGTGGGGCTGAATCCAATGATTAGTGCGGTCATTGCCTCTGTCGTGACGGCGGCGTGCCTGACGCCGATTAAGCCCGGCCGGCTCCGGCTCGACACGAATGTCGGGCTGGCTATTCTTTTTTTCTTGCTGCTCGGCCTGACGTTTCTCGGGATGGGGCTTATGCCCGCAAGTCGTTCCGAAGTGCTCGGCCTGCTCTGGGGCAGTATTCTCTTTGTTCGGACCGAGACCGTCTTCATTATTGCCGGGCTGTCACTTGTTCTGCTTGGTTTTGTTACTGCCTTCAACAAGGAGTTGAAGGCAATTCTGTTCAGCCGGTCGCTGGCGGCTGTGACGGGTATACATGAAAGTTTCTTGTATTGTATTTTTTTAGGACTGGCCGGTGCGATACTTGCTGTCAATCTGAAACTGGTAGGGGGGCTGATGATTTTCAGCTTAATTACCAATCCGGCAGCAGCCGCTTACCAGCTCTGTACGGGCTATCGTGCCGTAGTAGCGTTTTCGGTACTTTTTGGTGTTCTCAGCGCCGTTGGCGGCTTTGTTGTTTCGTTCTACCTGAACTTGCCAACCGGAGCGTGCATTGTTATCGTCAGCACGCTGATTTTCGCCTTTGCCGCTGCGTACCGTGGTTTTTCAAGCTATCGGAGATGACGGGAATGGGACAGAATGTTGAAGTTATAGAACTAAGGGACAACGAAGAATACCAGGAACTGCTCAGCGGCAGGCCGCAGACGTGCGGTATGCGTTCCGGGCGGGTCTATCTTCAACCCGGCCAGGAATGTGGGCAGCACAGCACAGAGGCACATGAAGAAATGCTGACATTTCTTGCCGGGCGGGGCAGGGCCTTGATTGGTGAAAAGCAGCGGTCGTATGATGTCGGCAAAGGTAATATCGTATATATACCGCCTGAGACGATTCATAATATAGAGAATACGGGCACTGAGCCGCTCGTTTATATTTATTGCGTGGCGCCGGTGACCTCTGACGCTCAGCGGGACGTTCATGAACATTGAGGCCTATTGCGACTTTGACAGGATGTGCCGCAGTTTGGCCAGAACTGCTACAGGCAGCAGCAGGCAACCCAAACCAAATGCCACGGCAGGTCCGACTGAGAAGTCAAATCGATATGAGAAGAGCAATCCCAACAGTGAGCCAGCGACCGCCAAGCCCCATGCAAAGAGCAGTTGGACGGTTTGGCCTGAGAACAGAAGCACCGCTGAGGTCGCAGGGATGATCAAGAAAGCGAAGACAACCACCACTCCTGCCACGCGCACCGCCAGCGTGATGACGGCACCAAGAAGAAGGTAGAAAAGAAAATCCCACCAGACTACGGACACGCCGTTTTCAATCGCCTGTTGATAGCTGAAAGACACTTCATGAAACTGCCTGTGAAACAGGCCAAGACAGCATCCCATCGTGACTGCCAGCACGAGAACCCACAGCACGTGTCCCCATGTAACCCAGAGCAGATTTCCTGCGAGTATCTCCTGTGCGTGAGCATGCCCGGGCGCGACCCCGACAAGAAAGAGAGCTGCTGCCGTGGTAATGGCGAATGAAATGCCGATGACCGCCTCTATTGACATCTGTGTTATGCGCCTGCGCACTAATGCGTAGAAGAGCGCCATAACCGCCACGCACCCAAAGGAGAAAATGTATGCAAGCACAGATTCCTCCTCGGCGTCAAACGCCAGATGAGCCACTATGGTCCCAACCGCCGCCACCTGAGCCAGTGCAATATCAATGAAAATAATTTCCCGTCTGAGTACCTGAAATCCAAAGTAACCGAGAATTATCCCAAATACAACACAAGCCAAAAACGGTAAGCCCATGATTTCAATCATTTCAGATACCCTTCGAACAACTGTTTTTACTTGAACAGTGTACTTTTGATGACGATGGCGGCCACGAAGAACAGACCCAGGAACAGCACAAGGGTCGGGCCGTATGGAAAGTTGAAGTGGTACGAAGTCCCCAGCCCGAGCAGACACGCGGCAAGGCCGCTGGTCCACCCGATTATGACACCGGCGCCCCATTGCTTTGTGAACAGCACTGCAATCGCGGCTGGAATCATCAAAAAGGCGTAAGCAAGCAAGACCCCTGCTATCGGGACAATCAAGACGGTGATGATACCCTGCGAGGCGAAGAACAAAAAGTCCCAGAACTTCTCGTTTTTCAAAGCCCCCGGCTGCTCAGCCAGAGCGATGAACCGATGGCGATAGGCGTAGTGAAATACCAGAAGAAGCACATAGACTGCTGCGGTGACAGTCACCAGGGGCAACGTCACCCACAGAAGGCACCCCGACAGCGTTGTCGTCAGCAATGCCTCACCACTCGGCAGCTTATCCGTAAGGAGCAGAGAGACGACCAGCGCCATCGCGTACAGAATTCCTATGACCGCCTCACGTGGAAGCGCGCTGTTCTTGGGCTTTAACACGGCCAGCAGCAGCGAACCTAACAGAACAGCCGCAAGTGCCAGCACATAGGATAACGGGGATGCATATCGAATGTGAAGACCGACCCCCACCAATGCGCCGAATGCCGCCAATTGATCGAGCACCAGGTCGGAGAATATGAGCGTCCGCCGGATAATATGCAGCCCGATATACGTATGAAGAACCAAAACGACGGCAATAAGCGCCACCTGCAGTCCAAAAAGTCGAAGTGTCTCCGACATTCCATCCTTCTCCCAAAATCACACCAATCCACGATATTAACTTGCCGAAACCAGAGGTTCAGCCGGCCCCGATTCCCTTGGCTGCCTCTACCAGCTTGCTCGTCCACAGGTCCACAAGGCCAAAGTAGTCCTCTGTGCCCGGTGCTCCCCCTGCAAAGAGAGGGACGACTACGGCTTCGGCGCCCGTTCGCTCCGCGACGGTATGTACCTTTCGCTCATCGAAGTAGTTGGCCGCTAAAATAATCTTGACGTCCTGCTCTCGCATCATGGTTACCAGGTTTGTCACGTGCTTGGGGGACGGTGGAATACCTGGTTTGGTCTCGATTGTGGCCACTTCCTTTAGGCCGAAGAGCTGAATCAGATACGACCAGTTCTTGTGATACACAACGATGCTCATGTCTCGCAGCGGCAGCATTTTCTTCATCCATCCGTCGAGGAGGTCAATCAGCGGTTTTCCCTGAAACTTGTTTTTGTTCAGGAATGTAATCAGCTTATCTTGTTCGGCCATGCTGCACAGGGTGTCGCCGCCGAGCATTTTTACGAGAGTTTCACCGAACAGCCGTTCGTCCAGTTCGGCCAGAAGCTTCTTCAGGTTTGCCTCGTAGAAGTCCCTGCCTTCAGGGTCATTTTTGATAAGACCCGTTGCGATGTTCCGCGCTATCCTTTTGGCATTGATGGGGCTGGACGTGATATGGGGATTACCAAACACGTGCACGTCCCCTTCGATCTGTGAAATAACCGTAGGTTTCTCAAGCAGCTTGATACCTTGGGAGACAGCCACATAACCAATGTTGCCACTGCGAATTTTCTTGTTGCCTGATTTGTTGGTTACCGTTGGCAGCCACATTTCAAGGTCCAGACCCGTGGTAATAATCACATCCGCATCACGAACCATCTGCACAAACGACGGCTTTGGACGAATGTGGTGTGGGTCCTGAACGCCCCGCACGATGTGCCGGACGCTCACGCGTTCTGCTCCGATCGCCCGTGTCAGGGCCGTATAGTCGGGCAGAGTGGTTACCACCTGCAGCTTGGCCTCGGCGCGAACCGTACCCGGCATCAAAACGCCCGCGCAGGCAAGCAGGGTTTTGAAAATCAGTACTCTTAGTCTCATTGTTATCTCCTCTCGATTCTATGGTCAATAACGTTCATGCTTGTGTGGTCCGATTGCAAACAGGGCTTGGAACCAAAGGGTATGCGCCGCACCTTCAAGCCCTTCGCCGTCGGCATAGTCGTACTCAAACCTAAACTTGACGAACTCACTCTGCCACCAGGTTAGATATGGAGCGATCTGCCAGCGATATGCCCCACTGTCTGTCACGGCAAGCGGCGATAGTGAGGCGCCTGCAACAGTCGCATAATCCTTTGTATCCGGCTCATACCAGTCACCGCGAATG
>CAYMYK010000112.1:0-9958 GCA_964394625.1 uncultured Pirellulales bacterium | reverse complement strand
GACCTTTGGGAATCTGTGATAGGAAAATGTGCCTAAAAATCGTGCTACACCCGTTACGAGCCGGTTTGCAGTTTGCAGCTTGACAGGCCGGCGGTTATTTAGTCCAATGTTGTTCACACGGGCGATTAGCTCAGTTGGTTAGAGCGCACGGATCACACCCGTGAGGTCACTGGTTCGAGTCCAGTATCGCCCATTGGCATAAGCCGGTTTGGACAACCCGATGTATAACCCTGCTGCCCGGCGCAAGGTCTGCGGCGTGCCCAGAGCGCTGCGGGAACTTTACAAACTTTTTCAAAGGGGGCTAATTATGAAACGTGGGATATTGACAGGGCTTTTCATCGCATTAGCTTGTCAACTAATCACGGCTTCGGCATCAGCGGCCACATCCATCGCCGAGAAAATTGGCGTCAAGCGGGGCCTGTGTGTGGTTGTCGGCGATACAAATTGTGAGCTTGCCCTTGGTTTAGCCAAACAAACAGACCTGCTGATTTATGTTCAGTTGCAATCCGCCGAAGATGTCAAAACGGCGCGCCGAAAGGTAGATGCCGAGGGCTTCTACGGCAGACGCATCTGGGTTGAGCAGGGTTCGCCGGCCGGCATACACCTCGCCGACAATCTGGCTGATGTGCTGGTTGCAGCCGGCGGTGCGGCGCAAAAGATTCCGCAGGCAGAGGCCCTTCGCGTTTTGTGTCCGCGAGGCAGGGCCTTGCTCGGCGAAAAGGTTCTGACCAAGCCGTTCCCGGATGGTATCGACGACTGGAGTCATCCTTATCACGGCCCGGACAACAATCCGCAGTCCAAAGACCAGGTGGCGCGTGCGCCATACCTGACACAGTTTCTGGCTGAGCCGTACTATGCCCCGCTGACCCAGGTTGCCGTGGTCTCGGCGGGCCGGCTGTTCAAGGCCTTCGGCAACTTAGCGTTCCACGTGCGGGAAGAACACCTGCTCAATTCGCTCGTGGCATTCAACGGCTACAACGGCACGATGCTCTGGAGACGACACCTGACGCCTGGCGTGATGATATACCGCAACACCATGATAGCGACACCCGATATACTTTACGTCGGCGACGACAAATCGTGCAAGCTCATTGATACTGCGACAGGACATCTGGAAGGCGAGATTGTTCCCTCTGAGGACGTTGCGGGCGGGACGTTCTGGAAGTGGATGGCGCTCGAGGACGGCGTGCTGTACGCGATGATTGGCGAGCAGGAACAGAAGGACCCCGTCACCCGCCAGCGTCGAAAGGCCCACGGCTGGCCCTGGGACCCGCTGTCAAAAGGATTCAACCAGCCCGAAAATCCCTGGGGCTTCGGCAGAAACATCCTTGCTATCGACCCGAAAACGAAAAAGGTACTCTGGCACTACCACGAGAAAGAACCGATTGACGGCAGGACTGTCTGTATGAAAAACGGCCGCATCTATTTCTACCGGCATGCGACTTTTCTCGCGTGTCTTGATGCCGGGACAGGCGAGATAATCTGGCGCAAAACACCAGACAACGCCCCTGGGCTGTTCGAGCAGCTCGGCAAGTACCTGCCCAGGCAGGATTATCGAACGAACTGGCGAACCACCATCTATATGAAGTGCAGCGACAAGGCGCTTTATTTTGCCGGCCCTACGGTCGATAAGCTGCTGTGTGTCTCAGCCAAAGACGGGAGCGTCTTATGGAAGCATGCTTATAACAACTTCCAGCTGGTCCTGCGTGATGACGGACTGTACGCCCTCAGCGGCGAGGTTGACAAATTCCCGAGTATGAAGTTCGACCCGCTTACCGGCGAGGTGCTTGCCAAACTCGAGACACACCGCAGGGCCTGCACCCGGCCGGATGGGGCGATAGACGCTATTTTCTATCGTGCGCTGGGCGGCACGGTGCGACTCGATATCGCCAGCGGCAATCCTCAATGGATATCGCCTATGAGGGCGCAGTGTCAGGACGGCGTTACGATTGCCAACGGGCTGCTGTACTGGTGGCCTTCGGTCTGCGACTGCCAGAACACGTTATATGGCCTTACCTGTGTCGGGCCGGCGGGCGACTTTGACTTCAGCCAAAAGGCAACCGAAGACGAACGGCTTGAGATGGGCGGCGGCGACATTGCCGGGATTGCAGCCCTGCCCCAATCACCTGCCGACTGGCCTACTTACAGGGCAAACAATGCCTGCACGGTTACTACCGATGCGGTGATTTCCAAAAACACTACCCGGCTGTGGTGGTTCACGCCAAAGACCGTTTTTAGACCGACGGCGCCTGTTACGGCGGGCGGGCTTGCATTCTTCGGCGGTTCCGACGGCATCGTCAGGGCACTGGATATGGGGACGGGAAAAACAAAATGGAGGGCCTACACCGGCGGCTGTATTCGGTTTTCTCCAACCGTCTGGAAGGGCCGGCTGTTCGTCGGTTCGGGCGACGGCTGGATGTATTGTTTCGAGGCCGCCACCGGCCGAATGCTCTGGCGGTTCAGGGCGGCTCCCACCGAACGCAGGATGCCCGTTTATGGACTGTTGATGTCAACCTGGCCTGTGGCAACCGATGTCCTTGTCAAAGACGGCGTCGCCTACTTCGCCGCCGGCATTGTCAATTATGACGGCATACACGTCTATGCACTCGACGCCGAGACAGGCAGGATAAAATGGCAGAACAATACGTCGGGGCACTTATACGCCGAGGCGCGAACCGGCGTCAGCGTGCAGGGACATCTGCTTATCAGCAACGACAAACTCTATCTCGCCGGCGGAACATCGGTTTCTCCGGCTGTCTATGACATTAAAAACGGCAAATGCCTCAATGACCCCGCCCCGCTTAAATTCTGCGGTTCGACAAGTGTGCGTGGCCGGGACCTGTTCAAAATTGGAGACAGAGTAGCTGTCGGCGGTATGCCGTTATATGGGCATCCTGACTATCCTGTTTACGACCCAACGGTTACGCAGAAGATGCTGCACACATCGGCTCACGGCAGAGATATAGTCTGGATAAACAACAGGAAGATTATGTGCTTCAACGCCATCGACAAGACATCGCTGAATCGCTGTGTAATGGAACCGGCGAAAAAGCCCGTTTTTATGATAAGCGGCTGGGGCAAATTCGATATCACCGATAAGCCGCTGTGGGAATATGATTGCGATGGCAGTGTTGCCCTGGCCCGGTGCAGAAACGCCGTACTGTTTGCGGGAACAGACCCGCAGGGTCCGCCAAGCGTCGAGGCGATCGACATTGACAGCGGCAAAAAGATGTGGAAATACGGCAAGCCACTGGAGTGCCCGCCGCTCGACTGGGGGATGGCAGTTGACCATAAAGGGCGCATCGTAGTGATGATGAAAGATGGCCAGGTGATGTGCTTTGGCCCGAAAGGCAGCGGCTTGGCGCTCGCTCAAAAACGCTGAGCCGCCAGGGCCGATTTATTTTTGTTTGCGACCGGATATCCTGGTGATGGCGAATCGTCTTGAAAAAGCGTTTACGCTGGTTGAGCTGCTGGTTGTCATCAGTGTAATGGGGCTGCTGATGGCGATACTTGTCCCCGTGCTCGGCAAGGCAAGGTTCCGCGCAAACGAGGCGGTCTGCGCCAGTAATCTTCGTCAGATTAACATTGCTTTGACGGCCTGTTCGCAGGACGATGCTCACGGCCGGTTTCCGCTTGAGCCGACCGAGCACAATCGGCACCGGTCTCTGCTGGAAAAACTGAATGCCTACAAGGACGAAAGACTCCTCAAGGCATTCTACTGCCCCCAGGCAAAGATAATGGAGAGGTATGCTCAAAGCCCCGAGGGCCAGCCGCAAGGGGCAACGGACTCGGTAATAGATACACCCGATAACAGGGAATTGGGCAACGTGACTTACATATACTGGAGCTTTGGGAAGAACAAGTGCCTCGGCGAGGGCAGGGCGACGCCGCAGAATTCCTGGAGAGACCCGCGCTACTTTTACCCGCGACAGCTCAAGGTAACCGGTATTAAATGGCTCGCCGATGCCTACGACGAAAAACATCCGAGGCCAAAGGCATCTTTGAGTGAACGGTGGGTCGTCAGCGATTTTTTTCGCAAAAAGGCGATTTTTCCGCATGGCCGCAAGGCGGGCAACAAGGAAGGCGGTGTCAACGTGGCATTCCTGGACGGCCACACTCATATTGTGCTCAAAAGTCCGAGGGATAGCTGGCGGTGAACCCTGCTTTGCCCCCGGGTTTTATAATTCAGCTAAGAAATGCAGATTAAATCGAAACCCAATAATATGCCGGTTGTGAGGATATGTGTACTGATTGTCGCCATATTCGGCTGTCTGTTGCGAAGCGGTACCGCCCTGGCCTGCAGGTACAACGTCCGGGAGACCGGCAGTGTCTATCTCGGCGCCGAGCCCTATTATCTGTGGTACTATGTCGATAGTAATACCGCCGGCGATGAAATTTCGATGATAAAGCAGGCAGCCGGCGATGTCCTGGCCGACAGCAGCATCCGCCCGGAGGTCGTAAATACCGAAACTGAAAAAAACCATCCTGCGATGAAGCACTTAGCCGCTCTCGATGTATTGGTTCGACCGCGCCTGCTGCTGGCCTCGCCCCGCGATATGACGATGACCGTCAGCATCCCCGCTGCGGGCGGCGGTTTCAAGAACCGTCTTCGTACCGCCCTGGCCCGGCTTGTCCGCTCGGATGTGCGCGACGAAATCCTGTACAAAGCAGTAAAAAACTACGCCGTCGTCCTGCTCATCGAAGGCGCCGACACCACCGCCAATGCCGCCGCTGTGACGGCGATTGACAATGCCGTTGCCACCATAGGCCGACAGATGAAGTTTATGCCGAAGCCCATCACAAACCCGCCGGTTGTCGTCAAGCTCAAGCCTGGCCGGCTTGAAACCGAAAAAATACTTCTGTGGTCGCTCGGCATACAGCAAGGCCAATTCAACAAAACTTATGCAGCGGTATTCTATGGCAGGGCACGGTGGATAGGCCCGCTGCTTAAAGGCGATGAAATTACCGAAGATATGGTCTATAATATACTTTCGGTCGTCGGCGCCGACTGCGAGTGCGGACTCGACCGCAAACTCATAAGAGGAGTGATACTTCCCGTCAAGTGGAACGATGAGATAATCGCTCTGACCGCAAAGGATTTGGGCTTTGACCCTGAAAATCCGATGGTGAAAATTGAAGTAAGTCAGATATTAAAGACAAATTCCTCTACGTACCCGGCCGTCCCCGCCGGATACAGCATAGAACGGCGTGACGCCGAGCTGCGTAAAAAGATTCCCGACCTGCTGATACCCTTTGTTGAAGACACCGTCCCCGCAGGGCCGGTCCTCGCTGAGACTTCAACGGTCCCCGCCGGGCCGTTCTATATTATTGCCGCACTGAGCATTCTGGTTATAGCTCTCGGCCTGTTCGTTCTCATCCGGGCCGTCAGAAAGAATCAATGAAGATACTGAATCTCATATTCAAAGAAATATCTCACAGAAAAACGAACTTCGTCCTCGCGGTTTTGGCGGTGGCGGCGGCGGCGGCTTTGTTCGTCTGGTTTCGCACAGCCGAAAGGGCCTGCGAACGCGAAACCGCCCGGCTGATGCTCTCTATGGGCTACAACCTGCACATCCTGCCGGAACAGACGGACCTGAGCCGGTTTTTCCTGACCGGCCTGCACGATAAAACTATGCCCGAAAGCTACCTGCGGAAACTCTCCTCCCAGCGCGGCTTTTCGTACAACCATTTGTTAGCGACCTTACAGAAAAAGATTACCTACAATGGCATCGAGGTTGTCCTGACGGGCCTGGCGCCGGAGATTTGCCCGCCGGGGCAAAAAAAGCCGCCGATGCTCTATCAAATCGAGCCGGCAGCCGCACATATCGGATACCGGATAGCCCGCGGGGGCAAACTAAACAAAGGCGATACCATCGAGCTGCTCGGCAAAAAGCTGACCGTGGCCGACTGCCTCAGGGAACAGGGCGGTATCGACGACATCCGAATCCAGTGCCGCCTGGCAGACGTTCAGGATATGCTGAAGCTGCCCGGCCGGATAAGCGAAATCAGGGCGGTTGACTGTCTGTGTTTTGCGGCAACAGCCGAGCCGGTGACTATACTGAGAGACCAGATTTCATCTCTTCTGCCGGATACAATCGTCATCCAGAGCAGCGCCCTTGCCGGCGCCCGCGCCCGCCAGAGACAGATGGTCAGGAATATGTTCGCCGTCATCCTGCCGATCGTGGTGATTGCCTGCGGAGTCTGGATTGGGGCACTTGCTATGATGAACGTTCGCGACAGGGAAAAGGAAATAGGTATTATGCGGGCGCTCGGGTACGGCTCGCCCGGCATCTCGCTGCTGTTTTTGGGCAGGGCGGTAGTCGTTGGCCTGGCAGGGGCGGCCCTGGGCTTTTTGCTCGGTTCGGCTGTTGCCCTGTGGTTTGGCCCCGGCATTTTCAAAATCACAGCGGCGACAACCGTAAAGCCCGAATTGACATCGCTGCTCTGGCTGCTCATTTTCGCACCGGTCCTGGCGGCGGTAGCCGGTTTTGTCCCCGCTATGCTCGCCGTAACCCTTGACCCCGCCGTAACTCTGAGAGAGGATTAGAAGTGATTGTCCTTGAAAACGTGACGAAGACCTACCGCACACGCTCAGGCGCCGTCAAGGCACTGGACGCTGTGAGCCTGCGGATAGAAAAAGGCGAGTTTGTCGTTGTTCAGGGGCCCAGCGGAAGTGGAAAAACAACGCTTCTTATGACGATGGCCGGTATGCTTCGGCCGACCGGCGGCAGTGTCGCCGTCGATGGGAAAATGCTCTACGAGCTCGGCGCAGGCCAGAGAGCGCGCCTGCGAGCAAAGACGTTCGGCTTCGTCTTCCAGATGTTTCACCTGATAGCTTATCTAAATGTCATAGATAATGTCGTCCTCGCAGCAGGCCCGGCCGGTACAAAAGACGGCAGAAAACGTGCTCAGCGGCTGCTCAGACAAATCGGCCTGGATGGACGGACCTTGCACAAGCCGTCCGCCCTGAGCGCCGGTGAAAAACAGCGAACCGCAATCGCAAGAGCGCTTCTTAACGACCCTGAGGTCCTGCTTGCGGACGAACCAACCGGCAATCTTGACTTTGAAAATGCCGCCGCGATGTTGGGTTATCTTCACGATTATCATCTCCGCGGCGGAACCGTCATTATCGCCACACACAGAAAAGAGGCACAAGAGCTTGCCGGGCGAACACTTTATATGCAAAACGGCTCACTCGACAGCCGCACCGCCGGGTGAATCCGTCGGTTCGCACTGCACCGGCGGCCCTCGATGCCCGCCCACCAAAGCAAACACGCTCAACCCCTCCGCCGCCAATCGCGATGTCCCCCAAAAAGGGCTTGTTTTGCCAAGCGGAATCTGTTAAAATGAATAGGATATTGTGGTGGGTGCTGAAATATATGAGATTTCATTTCCTGTCAATAATTTTAGCCGGATTGTTAGCCGGTTCCGCTGCCGCCCGGCTGTGCCCGCAAAGCGACCTCACCGACGATTGCAGGGTTGACCTGCTCGACGTACAGGCCTTTGCCCTGCAATGGCTCGATGCGGGGGGCTGTTCGCACTCCGGCTGCGCCGACTTTGACGGACTGAGCGGAATTGATATGACGGATTTGGCCATTTTCGCACAACAGTGGCGTCATAAAGGTGTTGCCCTTGTCATTAACGAATTTATGGCCTCCAACAACAGCGCAAGCGATATAAACGACCCGCAGGGCGAGTACGACGACTGGCTCGAAATCTACAACTACGACGACAAGGCCGTTGACCTGACCGGGGTATATTTAACCGACGACCTCAACGAGCCGGACAAATGGCAGGTTCCCGCCGGCTACCCCGCTCAGACAACCATCGGGCCGAACGGCTTTATCCTGTTCTGGGCCGATGGGGACACCCAGGACGGCCCGCTGCACGCCGATTTCAAGCTGGATGCCGACGGCGAACAAATCGCACTAATCGATACCGACGGCGCCACAACTATAGATGCCATAACCTTCGGCGACCAGACAACCAACATATCGTACGGCCGATACCCCGACGGCAACGATGGCCTGCGATTCTTCGCAACGCCTACTCCTCTGGCGGACAACAACGACGCGTATCTCGGGCTCGTGGAGCGGCCCGAGTTCAGCCGCAAACGCGGCTTCTACGACACCGCCTTCGACCTCGCTATCGCCTCGGCAACAGCCGATGCCTGGATTTATTACACGCTCGACGGCAGTGAACCCATTGAAAACCAGGCCCCCTCACCCACCAGCTCATTATACACAGGTTTTATCCATATCAGCGGGACCACCTGTCTGCGCGCGGCGGCAATCAAAACGGGGTGGCTGCCTTCGCCGGCTACAACCCACAGCTACATATTCGGCGCCGACAACGCCATTAAATCTCTGCCGGTCATTTCGCTTGTCGGCGATGCCAACAAAACGTTCTTCGAGCCGAACGGCGTTATGGCAATTGTGGGCGGCTACTATGACGAGAGCGGCCATTGGCAGCCGGATGGGCCCGACAGCTATAACAATCCTATGCAGCGTGGCATTGAGTACGAGCGCCCGGTCTCGGCTGAGTTTATCTGGGCCGACGGCAATGAATTCCATTATGACTGCGGCATTCGAGTGCGAGGAAGCGGCTTCAGCCGGCCGCGCTACACCCGAGGCGACGACTGGTGGGGATGCTGGAACAGGAACAGGTTCGGCTTCACTTTGTTCTTTCGCAGCAGCTATGGCGAGAACCGGTTCGAGTATCCGCTCTTTCCATACACGAAAATCGACCGATATCGAAGTTTCGCACTGCGCAGGGGACATAACGATAGCTGCAACCCGTTCTTCAAAGATGAATGGGCCAGACGCCTGCACAAAGAGATGGGGGCGGTCGAGGTAACGGGCAGTTTCCTCAATCTCTATCTCAACGGCGATTACAAGTTTTACTACAATCCGTGCGGGCGTGTGGACCAGGAATTTTGCCAGGAGTGGTTCGACACAGACAATGAGTTTGATATTGTTACCAGCGGAGGCTTGCGAGACGGTGATACCGTTGCGTGGAACGACCTTGTGAACTATGCAAGGAATAAGAATCTGGGCGTTGTTACTAACTACGAGTATGTTGCCGAGCGGCTCGATATTCCTGCTTTTGTCGATTATCTTATTCTCGAGATTTACAGCGGCAACTGGGACTGGCCGCTCAACAACTGGTATGTACACCGCGAGAGGTCGGATGCGGGCAAATTCAGGTTCGGTGTCTGGGATGCCGAAGGACTCGCCGACGCCTGGGCGCTGGGGCCAGACCTTGGTAAAACCGCTTTGTCGGATAATTTTCCTTCCTGGTACTGGGACCCGCCGGGCGGGCTGAACAATATCAAAGACGGCGGTATGTGCGAGCTTTTTCAGGCGCTGAAGGTCAATCCGGATTTTCGCCAGTTGTTCGCCGACCGAATCCACAAACACTTCCGAAACGGCGGTGTTTTGATGAAAGCTCACCTTGATGCTAAGTTCTGGGAGCTGGCCGACGAGCTCTCCGGTGTAATCCCGAACGTTAATACATACATTGTGGATACGTTCATACCGCTGCGTGAAGAGCCGGTGCTTGAGGACTTCGACGCCAACGGGCTGTTCAACCTCGAGCTGCCGGCTCCGGAGTTCAGGATAAACGGTCTCTACCAGCACGGCGGATACATCTCGTCCGGCAACTGGCTGACCATCATCGACCCCTGCGGCTCGGGCACCATTTACTACACGCTCGACGGAAACGATCCGCGACTTAGCGGCTCACTAAGTGCAACCGTACTTGCGGCCGAGGACGCCGCCAAAAAGGTTCTTGTGCCCACTTACGATATAGGAACGAGCTGGCGAGGGGCAAGCGAGCCGTACAACGACTCCGCCTGGACGGACGGGACCGGAGGCGTCGGCTACGAAAGAGGCGTCGGCTACGAAGACTTCATCGATACGGACGTGGAAACAGAAATGTACAACCATAACACCAGCTG
>CAYMYK010000111.1:0-9960 GCA_964394625.1 uncultured Pirellulales bacterium | reverse complement strand
TTGGTTACTCCATAGTGATTGCCTCTTCGGGGCAGGCGTCAACGCATACGCCGCAGTCGATGCAGGCGTCTTCGTTTATCACGGCCTTTTTGTCAGCCATGCTGATGGCGTCGCTGGGGCATTCATCGACGCAGGTTTCGCAACCAGTGCATTTGTCCTTATCAACTTTTGCCGGCATTTGAAAAACCCTTTCAAAAAAATAACCCAAATATATGTACCGATAAGACGGACGAGATGTTACAAAATCAAGGTGATATTACAACATAAAATTCCGCGGAGGAACAAAAATATCTTTGAGCTTTCGCAACAGCGATTATATTGTCTCAGGCAGGCGTTTGTTCGTTGTTTCAGTGGTTTTTGATTTGTCAGGAGAGTCATTATGGGCAGGTTATCAGTTCTGATTGGCATAGTGTTATTGAGTGTTTTTATGGCAGTTCAAACCGGCGGCTGTGCAGGTACGGCAACGGCTGGTCGCGGTGGTTACGAGGTGGTTGTCTATGGCGGGACGAGCGGCGGTGTTACGGCGGCGGTCCAGGCGGCCAGGATGGGCAAAAGTGTCGTGCTGCTCGAGCAGGGCAGGCACTTAGGGGGCCTGACCTCGGGTGGGCTGGGCGCGACGGACATCGGCAACAAGGCGGCTATCGGGGGATTAGCGAGGGAATTTTACCACCGGGTGTATCTGCACTACCTGGCCGACGAAAGCTGGGTCTATGAGCGTCGCGAGCAGTACAGAAAGGGACAAAACTCCTGGCGAGGCGCCGCGGCGGACTGGGACAGACAGCAGGCGTGGTGGACGTTCGAGCCGCACGTGGCTGAGGCGATTTTCAACGATATGATTCGCGAGGCGAAGGTGCCGGTCGAGTACGGTCAGCGGCTCGATTTGCAAAACGGCGTGTGCAGGGACGGCGGGCGGATAGTGTCGGTGAGGATGGAATCGGGCAGGGTCTTCAGCGGCAGGGTGTTTATCGACGCGACATACGAGGGGGACCTGATGGCCGGGGCGGGCGTCTGCTATACCGTCGGCAGGGAGGCGAATGCACAGTACGCAGAGACGCTCAACGGGGTCCAGACGAAAAACGCCCGGTCGCATAACTTTGACAAACCGGTTGACCCTTACGTCGCAGCCGGCGAGCCGTCGAGCGGACTATTGCCCGGTGTTCACGCTGGCGGGCCCGGCGAGGAGGGCCAGGCAGATGCGCGGGTGCAGGCGTATTGCTTCAGGATGTGTCTTACCGACGTGGCCAGGAACCGGGCGGCATTTGCGAAACCGGCCGACTACGACGAAAGGCGATACGAGCTATTGCTGCGGTACTATGAGGCGGGCTACGACAGGATACCGTGGCTGCCGACGATTATGCCCAACCGCAAGACCGACACGAACAACAGAGACGGTTTTTCGACCGACGACATCGGGATGAACTACGATTATCCCGACGGCGACTACTCGGCGAGGGAGAGGATAATTGCCGAGCATGAAAGCTACCAGAAGGGGCTGATGTGGACACTTGCCAGCCACCGGCGTGTGCCCGGGCCGATTCGCAGGCGGCTGAGCCGGTGGGGGCTTGCAAAGGACGAGTTTACCGATAACGGCAACTGGCCCCGGCAGCTTTATGTTCGCGAGGCAAGGCGAATGGCAAGCGATTACGTAATGACCGAGGACAACTGTCGGGGAAGGAAAATCGCCGACGATTCGGTGGGTCTTGGGGCATACGGTATGGATTCGCACAACACGCAGCGGTACGTCGATTCGCAGGGACACGTCCGAAATGAAGGCGACGTACAGGTTGCGGTAGCCGGGCCTTATCCAATTAGCTACCGTTCGATTGTCCCCGGTCGGGGGCAGTGCTCGAACCTGCTGGTGCCGGTATGCCTGTCTGCCTCGCACATTGCCTACGGCTCGATTCGGATGGAGCCGGTGTTTATGGTTCTCGGCCAGTCGGCGGGGGCTGCTGCGTCGCTTGCGATTGACGATGGCGTGAGTGTCCGGGGGCTCGATTACGGGAAGCTGCGCAAAGAGATGTTGAAGGGCGGACAGATTTTGGAATGGAAATAGCGGCTTTTATGGCCAGGGTGAATCAGTTTTGCGGAGTTTTTTCCTGTGTATTTTGCCCTGCCGGCTGCTGTTCGGCGGCCTCGGGCGTTACGGGCCGGGCGGCGCCGAGGGCGAGGGCCATATTGCGGACGTGCTCGCTCCGGTCGTATTGCGCGCTGTAGTCGAGGACTTTCTGGAATGTATCGCCCTGTTTTTTTGCGAGCAGGTAAAGGGCCATCATACGTGCGGGCCAGTCGTCGCTGTTCAAGCTGGTCGAGACGGCGTCTATAAGCTCGTAATCCAGCGGGAGCGGTCGTATGGCGTCCATCGTATGAACCCTCACGACCCAGTCGTCGTCGGTAAGCGAGTGAATCATCGCCGATTTCAGCAGGTCGGGCATCCAGTCGGCGTAGATGAATTTATACGCGGGGTTGTCAGGGTTCATTTCGTGCTGTTCGAGCAGCAGGCCCGCGAAGAGCTGTGCGGTCTTGATTTTTGGACCCTGTCGTCCTCTGGCGAGCGAGTTGAGGCGGTTGCGGAGAAAGTCTCTACTGATTTGGACGGCGGGTCTTTGTATCGTTACGGTGACCGGCTCGATACCTGCAAGGCCGGTGACTTTTCTGCCGTCGCCTGTCAAGACCGGGTCGAGATAGACGGTGAATTCTATGTTTAAGGATGCCTGTGGATGGCTCAGCAGCAGCTCTCTGAGCGGGCCGGTTCTGAGACGCACGGGGACAACAGCGCTGTGTCCCGGCTCAACGGCGGCGGATGGTCTTATCCGCACGGAGCAGAGATTCGGTATTTCTTTGTTGATGTCACCGGTGACTTTGGCGTCCACCGTTACATAGCCGGCGAAAAGGGCGTCGTCCGAGATGACCAGCGGCTCGGAGAAGTTGTTGGTAACCGCAACGGAGCCGCCGAAGTCGGTACCATATGAAAATTTATTGCCTCTCAGCGTGAGCTGTAAGGATATGATGTCGCGTGGTGCGGCAAATTCAGGAACGATTTTTTCGCCGATGCTTTCGTGCAGGGCATTCAAGACGAAGGCGGTATCGATTAGCGGGATGTATTCGGCGTTCAGCCGGGTGAGAATTCGTTTCGCTTCTTCGGCGGCAAGTGAGCCGGGGTCGATATCGATGGCCGATTTGAGGGTATCGACGGCTGTGGGGTTCTGTCCGGCTGCCATCTGGACCAGAGCCAGCGTCAGCGTGGCGAACTGATTTTGTTTGTAGCCGGCGACGAGCGACTGTGCCAGGTCGGTTTGGCCGTTTTTGGCGAGAGAATATGCAAGAATAGCGGCGGCGGTTGCCGAGCTGGGGTCCGCCGAGTAGGCCTTATTCGCCCAGTCGATGGCGGTTTCCGGCTGTGAGGCGGCGAAGCAGTAGAACCAGGCCAGCTCAGTGTGGTTCGTGGCGTGGTTACCGTCGAGAGCGAAAAGTACGGCCCTGTCTCCGGCGGCTTCGAGTATGCGGTTTGCCTGTTCGGTGTCGCCCATTTTCAACGCAGCTTTTGAGGCGATGGCCTCGGCACGAAGGTCAAATCGGCCTTCGCTTCGCAGTTGTGCGGCAATCTGCAGGCATCTGTGCAGAAACGAATGGCTGTTGTAGCAGCAGAGCGAGAGGGGCAGGTAAATTTCGGCGGGCAGCGGCTCGGCTGGACGGTGAAGCTCGAACAGCTTGGCGCAGTATTCGTAACTGTCGGCCGCCACTTCGTAAAGCTGCACTCTGTCGGCATACCGGGCAAAGGCCATTGCCGCCCGGAGAGCAAGCGGGTTCTTGCGCAGTTGCAACCTGAGGTATTCGAGTTGTACCGTCGGCCCCGGCGGTGTGGGCAGAAACTCCAGCAATTTCTCGAACGCAAGCCGGTTGTACTTGTCGCTGTTATAGGCGTATGCCAGCAGTTGGACGGCATTCGGGTCGTCTGTTTTCTCCGCCTTCAAAAGGCCGAGCAGTGTCGCCAGCCGCGAGCTCAGAGCGGTATTGGGCGGGGCCAGCTCCCTAATCAGTCGTCCAAGCAGCACCTCGCGCTGCTCGCGGGAGTTTAGCTGTGCGAGCAGGTATCGGACGGCCTTATCCGTGACCTCAAGGTCGGAGAATTTGTCGATATATTTGACTAACAAATCGTATATCATCTGGGAACGGTTCAGGTGGGACGGTTTCGAGGCGATTTTGAGCATATCAGCCAGGACGTTCTGCGCCCTGTCGTTCAGAGCAGCGGCGGCATTCAGCATCATAAGGGCCTGGTCGGCCTCGGCCCTTGTGAGAACCGGCGGGTCGGCGGGGCCCTGAGGGGCAAGCTCGCCGGCGATTTCATAGAACGTCTTGCTGACCGACGGCGAGAAATGCCTGTCGGCCGGTATGATGGCGTCTCGGCGGTCGGGGGCCTGCCCTCCAGGGGCCTGCTGGTCGGGGGGTGTTTGCCCCTCGGTCCCGGCCTGCTGGGCCCAGAGCGGCTGGGCGAACAGCAACAGCGCCGAAAAGAGTATAACAGCTTTGGTTTTGAGCATTTAGGTCTCCAATCCGCTCCATGGGCGGTTTTGGGCTTTATAGCGGTTATTTCGGGCGATTACGGCGTTTGCTTTAGCGGTATAAAAGCTCAAAATCGCGCAATTTTCATCTACTTCAAGCCGGTTTTTGCGGTGCAGCCGTATCAATACGCATTTTTCCCCGTGAATGTGCGTTCTGGGGGCGGCTTTCGTTGGAGTTATGGGGCCTGTTCTGCGTGCGTTTTGCGGAGCGTGAAGGGGGCGGGGGCGGGATTTTTGCAGTCGTTCTCATTTCCCATCGCCCGCTTTGTATCGTATTCTTTAAGATAGTGGCGGCGGGTTCGGCGTAATGTGCCCGTTCGGCAGTTACGCAAAAAACGCGAAACAGAAGGGAAATTACGAATTGCTGATTTGAAGCGGAAAATTGCAAAATGGGGTCCCGCCACATACCTGCCCCGTAAGGGCAAGAACAACCCGATAACAAGAGGCGTATTATGACAGGTAAAAAGCAAAACGGAACTTCGTTCGGCTACAAAGTTTGCTCGGCGTTCTGTAAGCTGTTCGGTACGGTCCCCTGGGTATTGCTCGGCACCGGCGCAGGCGTGCTCATATACCAGATTTACCTCTGGCAACAGACAAAATCCTGGTCGCCCATGCGCGCCTCCGTTCTTCTCAGGAGGATTGTCCCGGCCGGGCTGCTCCATGGACTCGCCGACGACCCGCTCGGCCTGAAACAATCCGTCTTCGCCGTTCTTAACTCGTCGTTAGCCGGTTTTCTGCTCACCTGCAGCGTCCTGCTGTTCGCCATTTTTATCCTCGTCGTGACCTGGCTCGACAGTTTCTGGCACCACCCCAAAAAGAACGAAGGCGAAATCTCACACCTGCCGGTCGGCTACACGGGCTAAGCTCGCCAAGAGCGAAAAAACACCGGCGAATTACGAATTGTCGATAGCCGGATTCAAACCGCCAAACCAAAAATCCCGAATGGCAATGCGCACGGCAGTGACCCGGCTGCAGGCATAGGTTACTCTACGAGCCGCAGGTGGTCTTTGTCCGGCAATTCCGGGTACGGCGAGTGCGGCTCGGTCTGGTACCAGAATGCGACCGAAGAGATGTCGTCGCTCAGCGGCAGGTATCTTCCTTCGCTCTGCCAGCCGAGTGCCTGCATGGTGACTTTGAGGTCCTGTTGGAAACGAACGGGGTCGGCGATGTGCCATCGGTAGAGCGAGAATCGCGGCGCCGGCTGGGTGTCGGAGGTGACTTTCTCGCCAATGATTTGGCCGTCTTTGATGATTTTGCTTTTGACGGTCGGTTTGCGTTTGGTGTAGAGCGTTTGGGGCATACC
Source organism: uncultured Pirellulales bacterium (assembly GCA_964394625.1). Lineage (GTDB taxonomy): Bacteria > Planctomycetota > Phycisphaerae > Sedimentisphaerales > Anaerobacaceae > JAUVYV01. The sequence continues at coordinate 4,098 of CAYMYK010000111.1, read as the reverse complement.
AACATAGGGAGTGGAGAAAGTTTTGTATCCGCCACCTTCGGGATTGTCGAAGCCGTACGAGCCGCAGAAGTAGTCTTCGGTTCCGGTTCCGCAAATGGTCGGGAATTCCGTATCACCGTCGATGTAGAACTTTATCTCGCCTTCACCCCACCAGCCGGGGCTTTTTGAGACCCAGGTCATATAGGTTCCGACGTATTGGCCCCGGCCTTTGACGCCGTCGAGGATTGTGTAATCTTGTTTGTCCGGGAGAGGATTTACTCTTCTGAACTGGGCGTGGAGGTAGGCGGCTGTTTCGGGGACATCGGTAAGAATGTAGTCGAGCTGGTAGTAGAGCGTCATTCGCTTGTCGTCGATGTTTGTCATAGTGATTTTGCAGGATTTTCTAAAGGGCATAGTCCAGTAGCAGTTGAAGCCGCTCTTCGGGTTGACGCATACGGCGAGTGAATTGACCTGGGCATATTTGCCCATTCCGCAGGCGAAAAAATCGCCGACGGGACATTCAATGGAGGGATTTTCTTCGCCGTCCCAATAGAAACGAAAGATGGTAAGGCGATTATTTCCGGTCGGTGTCATCCAGATATGCTTGATAGCGCCGGGGCCGGTGATATTTGCCATTGTGAAGGTCTGGCCCGGCTCGATGTGGACGTAGGGGTTTACCTTCCAGCCCCGGCCCAGCTCGCGTGCGGCGTAGGAGGCGGAACCGGTGTCGAGCGTGGCCATGCCGCCTTTGCCCTTTTCGCCGGTGAAGTTTTCCGGGCTGATGGAACGCGACTTTGCATTTGACAGCAGCGGCAGGTTTGACATATTCACATTGAGGCCGGTGAATTCAACTTCCTCGGCGAGCGATACATTTGCAATAGTCAGCATTACAATGAGCGAACAAATCAGGATTGGGGGCTTCATAAGATATCCTTTCACTTGTCTCTAAGGTTTTAATGTGTCATAGCATAGTCGCAGAGGACGCGAATGTTCTCGACCGGCGTATCGCGCGTGACTTCGCAACCGGCGCCGACGATGAACCTGTCTCCGGCCTGTCGGTGACAGGTTTCGAGGGCGTGCTCTACCTGCTCGGCGGTCGAGTCCTGGAGAACGGAGACGGGATTGATATTGCCGCAGATGACCTGGTCGGGTCCCATTTTTTCTCTTCCCATCGCAACAGGGCAGGGAAAGTCGAGGTCAACCATTTCGCAGTTGAGCCGGCCCATCCCGTCGAGAATTGCGCGGGTATCGCCGCATATATGCAGTCGGACGGCGGCTCCCATTTCGTGCAGGCCGTCAATCAATCTCTTCTCGTACGGCCAGACAAATTCTTCGTAGATTTTAGGCCCGACCAGCGAGGCGGCGGCGTCACCGACGCCCATCAAATCAATGCCCGCCTCGATTTGGGCTTTGGCGAATTTGAGTTCCATTTCGATAACAAACTCGAAGAGGTCGTGAATAAAGCCGGGGTCCTCGAAGAAGTCCATCATGATAGTATTGATGCCGCGAAGGTCGGCGCCTTCTGCGCAGGGGCCTTCGATCCAGCCCTCGATGATTTTGTCGCCGCCGACTTTTTCTTTGAAAAGCGCAGCGGCTTTGACGCGGTCGTGCATCCTGCCACCGGCGAGCGGGTCGGGAACCTTCAATGAGGCCAGTTTGGTCTTGTCGGCGAGCAGTGCGTCCCGCTCATCTATATCAGGCGGGGTTTTTTCGTTGAAGCGTATGGCTGCGCCGCAGTCGGCGGCTTCACGGGTGGGGTCGGAGATACAGCCGACGTGGTCGAAATCGAAATCCCCGGCGATTTTCAACTGCCCGGCGACCAGCACGCGATAATCGGTTACATAGTCGTAATACCTGCTGCCCAACCTGTCGGAGGCGAGCTGCATCGTAATCGGCATAAGCGGCAGGCGGTCAACCCTGTCGCCGGCGAACATTGCCAGAACCCTTTCACGACTGTTCATAGTATCTATATACAAGCACAGACTGGGAAGTTCAAGCGCAAAAAAACACTCCGGCGAGACCCGGCCCGGCTGGATGGGCGACGTCAGCCGATTTACTATTTTCAATTTACTATTGACTACTGCTGAATCGGCTTTCGTCAAATAGTAAATAGTCGATAATAAATAGTAAATTTTTTATTCGACGGCGGGCTGGGCGGTTTTCTCGCTGGATTCAGCTTTCGGCTTCGGTTCGGGTATGTCTTCGAGCAAATCGGGGAGCTTTTTGGTCATATTGTCGGCCCGGTATTTGGGGATTTCGTACAGCCAGCCGGCGTGAGTCTTGGCGAAATCTTCGGCGTTGTCACGGGCGAGCAGCTTGGCCTCCTTTTTCCTGAGCTCTTCGTCCGATTCGACTTCGCCCTGTTTTTTTGTGATGGGGGTCTTATCGGTAAATTCAGCGGTGCATAGGGCGAAAGTCTTGTTGTCCTTTTTTGCAAGTTTGATGTTATAGACGGTCGAATCCTTCAGCCGGCAGGCGTATTGGGTGTCAAATTCGAGTTTGTTGTCTTTGGTGGAGAATTTTTTGACGTCGTCGAAGCGTAAGCCGGTCAGGGTGGTAAGGACGCTGTTTGCCGCACTTGTCTTTAGTTTTTTGCCCTCGGGCAGGTCAGTGATGAAGGCGGTTTTCCCATTGTCGAAGGAGTCGAGGGTGTAGATTTCGTTCGGGGAGGCGACGGTGACGGATTCGATGTCTTCGCGTTTGACGGACGTGAGCTCCTGTTCGACGTAGTCGAGTGAGCGTTTTTTAATCCAGGGCGTTTTCGGGCTGACATAGACGTTGTTGGAGTCAACGCGTCTGAGGTATGTGCCGCGTCCTTTTTCCCTGAGCCGTCCGACGACGATACCGGTCAGCAGGGATGAGTCCGGTTTGAAAAACTTCACAACATATCTGGCATTTTCCTCGGCTACCCCGAGGTCTTTGAAATTCTTCGGCTCGTCGGTGATGAACTCGCCGGGCTGGGCGTCGAGACAGTTGTTGATGAGCTTGTTTAGCTCCGTGTTCACAGCGGGGTAGTTATCCTTCGAGGCGACTACAAAGCCCCCGCCCCGGCGGTTGAGGATTACCTGGTCTTCACCGGTTCCAATGACGGTGCTTGCGATGCGGTCCGGGTCGAGGCCCTCGATGAGGTATCGCGGGACGGTGATTTGAGATTTGGGCCGGCTTGCGATTTTCGACTGCGCAATCGCCCAGATTACGGTTAAGGCCGCAATTACTCCGAGAATCGTAAGTTTTCTGTTACTCATCGGCTATTAACTCCTGGAGAAGATTTTCAGGCATCACTTGCATGACTGATGTAGTGTCTTTTCAGCACGGCTCTGCGGATTCCGAGCACAATTGCGATGACGAAAATCACCGCCGGCGCCAGCAGCATGTTGAAGCTTCGCAGCAGATTTCCGAGATGCTCGATGCGTTGTCGTCGCTGCATTTTGACTTCGCGCAGCCGGCGGCGCGCCTTTAGTTTTTTCAGCTCGAGGTCGCGGGTTTTCCGGACAATGGTGCTTCCGACGATTTGCTTTTGCTGGTCCTTCGAGGCCGAGAGCAGCTTTCGCAGCTCGGCCTCGAAGCCGTCGATTTCGGCGTTAATTTTTTCGACTTCCTCGGCGGTTTCGGCTTCGGCCTCTGCCTCGATTTTGTCAACGACGGTGAAGGGTCTTCTGAGACCCCCCCTCGAACGTATCGAGATAAGCTCGGACGAGCCGCCCAGCTCGTCGATGGCGTTCAGCAGAAGTGTGCTGTTGTCGCCGACGACGAGCTTGCCGAGGATTGTATTCTGATAGGCAAGCATATCAGATAAAAAGTCAACGTCGCTGAAGACGATGACCGCACAGTCCTGCTTTGCCCGTGTTAATCCGGTTACGTGTTTTGTGACGGTTTTGGGTCCGGCTTCGTTGGGGTCTTTGCCGGCATTGTTTTTTTTATTGTCCGCTTTCAGCTCGATATCGATGCCGTCGGGAAAGCCGCTGGGCAGTTTGCCGGTAATCAAATAGGCCATTGCGATCGGTTTTGTGCCGTCGGTGAACTTTCGCATAAGGGCTGCGGGGTCGGGGAAGCGCAGCTCGAAGGGGCTTGAGATTGTGAAGGTGCTGCCTTTGTCGGTAGTGGTAAGCAGTGGCGTTC
>CAYMYK010000110.1:0-10033 GCA_964394625.1 uncultured Pirellulales bacterium | reverse complement strand
GGCGCCTGCAACCCGAAGATGGCGCATCAGGCGATCGGGATTGTGCCAAGGGTGGGTGAGATGCTGCCCTGCAAGGTCATCCTGCGCAAGGTTGAGGGCGGTGTGGAGGTCAGCGCCGTCGTCCCGGTGGCGTCCTGTGTAAGCGTCTGGTCAATCCGGATACCTATCTGCTCGCCGGCCGCAAGCTCCCCTGCGACCAGATGCTTCTCCAGTATCTTGTAAACAAGCGTCCTGCCCAGAATCCCAACTCCTCTCTGCACACAACCCGGACCAGCTTATTCTACTCAGACCAGCCGATTTGCAATTTGCCAGGAAACAATAAAGATTGAACTATGAACCAAAAATATTTTCACTTTTGCTTTTTGCACTCTCAAACCGACCGTCAGTCGGCTTGAGTATTTTAACATACATCACCCATCAGGACAAATAGCAACAATACATTATTCCCCCCTTGCCTGAACATTCTTCCCGACAACTATAAAAAAAACGGCCTTGTACGTTTCCGCACAAGGCCGCCAAATCCCTGTAAAATCATACTCTCCGCATTATCACCTGCCGCCTCCCACGAAACCTTTATACTGGTGCTCATTAACAAGGAATGCATCATCGAATGCCCTGGGGTACGCTTCCGGACCACCTATGTCGCCGGCATCGCCCATCTGGGCCCCACGTGCAACTGTAGCGCCACACGCCTCTCTATCCTTCGGCACCGGCTTGTTCCCACCGCCGTAGTTACCGGTCCAGTGCTGGTAAATGTTGTCCTTGTCTATGCCCACATTCGGGAACTTCGCAAACGAAACACTTGCGTCATTGAACAGTACGTTCTGACCTTCACGCTGATGACATGCACTGTTGCCTGTCTTGTCAGGATCGTTGTATCCGCCTTTCGCGGCCGGATCCCAGTAGTGACACGGACTATACGAGTCCGTCTCAACGACTGTCCCATCAGGATTGAGCCATTCGGCATTTATGTCTAAATAGAGATTTCTGTCCGCTGCGATAGGGCTCGCCGGGTTGCCGGTCGTACTGATTGGATACCCCGGCTCGCCGGTGGTCCTGTAATAGGGCATGTGCATCGAATAGCTGGAATAAATACCGGGAAACTTACCGAAGTCCCATATATCGGTAATATCCTGTACACCCGCCGCCTGAATGGGATAATCGGTGAGCTTGAACGGCTTTGTCCCGACGTCACCTTTGCACACAAACTGCTTGACCGTAACGTCCGCATACTTGACCAGCAAAAAGAAGCTTGAACCTATTGTTGCCATATCGGTTTGACTGAACGCAACATTCCGGTTCTGCACGAACGGGCTAGCTATTGAACCGGTCACACTCCACTTCGGCTCTATAATACCTGCAAGCGGATATTCCTCCATGTTGTCGTTGGAATACAGTATCATCGCCTTACCGATACCCGACAGATTGGTCCCGCAGACCATTCGATAGGCAATCTGCCTCACCCTGGCCAGGGCCGGCATCAGAATGCCCATCAACAGAGCTATAATCGCAATCACGACCAGAAGCTCCACCAAAGTAAAACCTTTCCTTTTCATTTTTGTTCTCCTTTACCTTTCATTGAGATTCGCAAAACCGGCCAATTGGAGCATACACTTGTCTCTCTGCAAAACAAATTACCTACAACTTATACCTGATTCGGCTTATTCTGCCCTGACTTCCTGCGAATCTCATTAACGTTACGATTTCGCTCAGAAAAGGCCGGTCATATTCCTCGATAAAACATCTTATAGGACCTCTTGCTTCAGCTTCCGCTGACCCGAAACAGCCGTCGTCTCGAATGCATCGAAGCCAAAAACTCTTCTTTTGAGGAGGGCAGGTTAAGATATGAAAAACTCAATTTGATATGATAATAACGGCTTAAGTTATAATACTTCTTTTCTACCTACCAACCTCTATGCTTAAATATACCAGCACAGACAATACCTGTCAAGTACATTTCGGCAAAATCCTCGTTTTTTCTTGAAAATTTTCCCGATTTTGTTTAGCATCGTCGTTTTCGGCTTGGAATCAAGGATATGATGCCCGACAAAAATGCTCAGAATCTAACAAGCGTCCTAAAAAAACACGGCCAGAGCCACCTCCTCGCCTTCTGGCCCCGTCTGGACACCGCTGGGAAACAGAATCTGCTCAACCAAATCCGCCGGCTGGATTTGCCTGCGATTGACCGATGGATAGTCAACTACGTCAGAAACCACACCCCCACCCACCAACCACGTAACTTCACGCCCGCTCCATCCTACCCCCCCGTCCCCGCAGAGACCAGCCGGCAGAAAAAATACGCCGATGCTCGCCGGCTCGGCGAAACCCTCATCTCAAACGGCAAAGTCGCCGCCTTCGTCGTCGCCGGAGGCCAGGGAACTCGCCTCGGATTCGACGGCCCAAAAGGAAACTTCCCCATCAGCCCCGTCAAGAACAAGACCCTTTTTCAAATCTTCGCCGAAACTATCGCGGCTGTCTCAGAAAAATATCATACCGTCTGCCCCTGGTATGTCATGACAAGCCCTCTCAACTACCACGCTACAAAAGACATCTTCAAAGCAAACGACTACTATAACCTCGATAGAAAAAACGTCTTCATCTTCCGGCAGGGGACATTGCCGAACTTCGACCTCGACGGCAAAATTCTCCTCGCCGAAAAGGATACAATTGCTTCTTCACCCGACGGCCACGGCGGATGCCTAAAGGCCCTCTATCAGTCCGGCGCCATCGACGATATGAAAACTCGCGGAGTCGAATTCATCAGCTACTGGCAAATCGACAATCCACTCGTCAATCTCTTCGACCCGCTCTTCATCGGACTGCACGCACTCGATAAGGCCGAGATGTCTTCAAAGGCCCTCGTCAAGACCGGCCCATTCGAAAAAGTCGGCAATTTCTGTATGGTCGATGGCAAAATCACCGTCATCGAATACAGCGAATTCAACAACTTGCCCGAGGATATCACCCACAAAAAGAATCCCGACGGCTCACTGGCCTTCCTCGGCAGTATCGGCATCCACATTATCAACACCGGCTTCGTCGAACGGCTCAACAGGGACGGCCTCGACCTGCCGCTCCACAGGGCAGAAAAAAAAATCCCGCACATCGACAACAACGGCAATTTCATCAAGCCAGCAAAAAGCAACGGCATAAAGCTTGAGACCTTCGTCTTCGATGCTTTGCCGCTCGCCTCAAAATCCATTATCCTGCAGACCATAAGAGCGGAAGAATTCGCACCGACAAAGAACCTCACAGGCCCCGACAGCGCAGAAACCACAAGGCAAATGATGCTCGACCGCGCCGCCGGCCGGCTCGAAGCCGCCGGCGTCAACATACCACGAAAACCAGACGGCAAAGCCGACTGCGAAATAGAAATAGCCCCAACCTTCGCCCTGACAAAAAACGAGCTTAAAGAAAAACTCAGCCGGATACCCGAAATTAACCCCGGCGACGTGCTCTATCTCGCGTAAAATGACCCTTTTTTAAGAAAGTTACAAAATGTCAATGACAAAGAACATCTTACTGTTTGCAGCGGCCGTGCTCACCTGCTCACTCGCCTCCTGTGCAAAAAAAAACACCGACCGCTGTAGCATCACAGATTACGGCGCCGTCGGCGACGGAAAATCACTCAACACCGCCTCAATACAAAAAGCCATAGACGCCTGCACAAAAACTGGCGGCGGCACCGTAGTTGTCCCAGAAGGTGTCTTTGTCAGCGGCGCCCTCGAACTACACGCCAACATCACCCTGCAACTCGATGCCGGCGCCGTCCTCAAAGGCAGCACCGGCCTTGAAGACTATATGATCGACGGCAAAAGGTTCGGCCTTATCAGGGCAAAAGACGCGAAAAACATCGCCATAACAGGCCCCGGTACTATCGACGGCTCCGGAACTTCATTCATGGATACCACAACAATGAGAAACTATCCCGATTGGCAGGCGCCCGACCTCGACCCCAAATACACCCGACAGGGACAAGACTACATGCACAAAAAATTCGGCACACAAGATGGCCCTTATGTTTATCACGCAAGACCTGGCCGCATCATCCGGCTGCTCAACTGTAAAAACGTCCTCCTCCGCGACATCACCATCACCGATGCACCAAGCTGGACAGTCCACTTCGACACCTGTAAAGATGTCACCGTTACCGGCATCCGAATCAAGAACTCCCTGCTCGTGCCCAACTCCGATGGCATCCACTGCACATCCTGCAAAAACGTTCAAATCTCCGACTGCGATATCTCCGGAGGAGACGACTCAATCGCAATAACCTGCATTGGTGACCAACATCATCAGGACATCCTCGGGGGCGAACCCTCCACTGCGGCAAGCTCCGAAAACATCACCGTCACCAATTGTACCCTCCAGTCACGCTCAGCAGGCGTCCGCGTCGGCTATACCGGCGGCGATATCAAAAACTGCACCTTCAAAAATCTCGTCATTCACGAATCCAACAGAGGCCTGCTCGTCAACGTCCGGGGCTCCGGCTCCGTCGAAAACGTCTCCTTCTCTGATATCACCATCGAAACACGCCTGCACACCGGACACTGGTGGGGCAACGCAGAGCCAATCCACGTCTCCGCCGTCCGCGGTTTCGACACCGGCGAAAAACTCGGCCAAATCAATAATGTTTCCTTCTCGAACATCACCGCCGACTGCGAAAGCGGCATCGTCCTCTTCGGCTGCCCCGAAAGCATTATCCACAACATCACCTTCGATAACGTAAAACTCAAAGTCAAAAACAGCCCCCTCAACGACTCCTACGGCGGCAACTTCGACCTGCGTACCGCTGCCGATATGTCCCTTGCCCTCTTCGAGCACGACATACCGGGCATCTACGCCCGATACGTCGATAACCTCAAAATAAACGCCCTCGAAATAAGCTGGGCCGACAAACTGCCGGCGTTCTTCAACCACGCCCTCCAGTGCGAGCACTTCACGAATCTGAAAATCGATGCCTTAAACGCAAGACAACCGCAGCTCTCCGGCGTCGGCGCCGTAATTGCACTCAATAACGGCTCCGATGTCACCATCAATAACTGCAACGCGCCACAGGGAACCGACACCTTCCTCAAACACGCCGCCCTCGCCGGGAAAATAACCTTCGAAAAAAACGACCTCGCAAACGCCAAAAAAGCTGTTGAACCCGAAGACCAGCGCTTCAGATAATTCGCAAAATTACATAAAAATAAATCCCACCCGGCCGACTCTTAAATTATCAGCATCGCATCGCCGTAAGAGTAAAACCGGTACCCCTGCTCTATCGCATGCCTGTACGCCGCTAATATCTCATCTACCCCCGCAAACGCACCCACCAGCGCCAGTAACGTTGACCTCGGCAGATGAAAATTCGTCACCATCCCATCGACTATCTTGAACTTGTATCCCGGCGTGATGAAAAGCCGCGTCGCCCCGCTGCCCGCCTCGACCTTCGCCCCGGCCGCCGCCGCCGTCTCTAAGACCCGAACGCTCGTCGTACCAACCGCAATCACCCTTGCCCGCCTTTCTATCGCCTCGTTGACTAACCGGGCGTTATCCTCGTCGATGCTGAATCGCTCCTCGTGCATTCGGTGCTCTTCAAGCCGTTCAGCCGTCACGGGCCGAAATGTCCCCTCACCGACGTGCAGCGTCACATATGCAAAAACAACGCCCCGCCCCCTCAGCCGCTTAATCAATTCATCCGTAAAGTGCAGCCCCGCCGTAGGCGCCGCCACCGCACCGCAGTTCTTTGCGTAAACCGTCTGGTACCGCACCTTGTCCCGCTCCGCCTGAACCAAATCAACGCCTCGCTTGATATAAGGCGGCAGCGGAGGAAAACCTATCCGCTCCAGTATCACAGCCGCCGAACCCACCGCACCCATCTTCAGCAGACATTTGCCTTCGCCCTTTTTTTCGACCACCTCCGCCTCGCAGTAATCCCGCCCCTGCACATCCTTCAAATATATGACCTCACCCGCCTTTAACCTCCGCGCACCCTTGACCATCACTTCCCACAAACCACCCGAAACCTCCTCCAAAAACAGACACTCCACCTTCCCGCCGCTGCCCCGCCGTGCAAAAAATCTCGCCGGCAGAACCTTCGTATCGTTCAGCACAAGACAGTCCCCACCCCTCAGAAAATCGCCGATTTTCTCGAACCTGCTGTCGATAAGCTCGCCCTTGCCGCGCTCGAGAACCAGCAGTCTCGCCTCGCTGCGAACCCTCGCAGGCCGCTGCGCAATCAGCTCACTAAGCAGCTCATAATCCAGTTCATCCGTCCTCATATTCAAAAGTTATCAGACCTGCGCAAAAACCACAATGCAATTTCAACCCCCTCCCAACGCCAATTTCCGCCCTTTTAACATTTTCTGTAACTTGCTGCAAAAGCCCCCCTGCCCCAATGACGATACATCCAGCGCACATCCGGCCTATATGGATGATTACCCGGTAAGGGCTTAACCGATGAACTCGAAAAGATATTTTGAGCAGAACGCCACATCAATCGCATCCCTCGACAGAAACGAGCTGACCAGACGCATCCATAATTTCAAAGGCCGCTTCAAGCTCGATTTCACCGATGATTACCTGACCCGCCTCAGCATCGACCGGCTCAGACACATCCTCCTCGCCGCCCTCATCGGCACAAAAACCCGCAACTGACATTCCGCCCACGTACTGCGGGCATTCCGCCCGTGGGCTGGCAAGCCCATGAGCGCAGCAAGCTCGAACCGGCGGCGAAGAACCACCATCGGCGGCAATCTCAACCCAATCAAAAATGCACCCACCCACCACCCTGCATCATCGCCAATCACCAATCAACAATGAATAATTCCCCTACTCTCCCGCTCCCAGCCCGTCATACGCGGTACGCAATATGCATCCCGCTAAATCCTGCTCCCCTGATTTCCTGATACCCTGATGCACTTTTGCTTTTGCCCTTACGCCCTGTGCATGCTGCTTGCTAATCTCGCCGAGCCTAACCATCGCCGGGTGGCGGAATTCATTCATAACCCCATTGCGTTTGCGGTCGAGCACCAACCCTCCGAAGGGCGGGGCGAGCCGCCGGCTGTGGAAATAAAGGAAATGCCCCCGCCCAATTCGCAGCAGCCGGCAACCGAATTTACGCCGTTGGCAGACAACACCCCCCTCGAATCCGAACAGCAACTATAAATTTGAATGTACCAAACGCGACAGGTCAAACATAATATGCGGCGGGATTTTGATTTGACAGGAGTTGCGGTTGTGGGTATTACATGTAGATGAAACAGCTACGCCGCTGGGAGCCTAATAATGAAAACTGGATTTGATGAAAGAATTTATACCTCAGTATCGCTCACTAAACTAACCATCTTTGCAATATCAAAGATAGCTGAAAATGGCGAAGAGTGTGCCTACGAAAGAGTTGTAAAAGAATGTTTCACGCTCTTTCCGCATCGATTTTCTTTTCAGCGCTATCCTGAGTGGCCTGATGGCACGAGGGTTAAAATCGAGATATTGCGTTGTCGAGATAAGGGCTGGGTTACAGGAAATGAAAAAAACGGATTTCAAATCACCTCTTTGGGTAGTAGGGTTGCTGATGAAGTTTTGAAAGAGTTAAAGCAAGGTCCGATCAAAAAATTGCGCCCCACGCAAACCCGTGACCGTGGTGACACTGTAGTTAGCTATTTAAAGAAAAGCGAGCCCTATAAGAGATATCAGGAAAACAAAGAAAACTTCATTATCACTGAAGAAGAATTCAGAAGGTTAATCATTTCTACATTTGAAACACCATATAAGGTCCTTGAACAAAATTTTAATTATTGTTTTGACCTGTGTCGCGAGTACAGAGAAAAAGAACTCTGTGACTTCTTGGAAAAATGCCGTGAACAAAAGGGCTTGCTGCTAAAAAGTCCGACGAATCGCAAAAAAGTCAAACGCCGGAGGACCAAAAAATGAATGAAAGGAAGTTTGAAGAACCGCAAGACCTCCCCATTGATGCAAGGATAACTATACAAATGAGCTATGGGACTATTCGTTACCTATATGATGCAATAGTCGAGCTCGTAACCAACAGTGATGACAGTTACAAAAGACTCGAAAGGGACGGTATTGCAGATAAGGGAGAAATTAGAATACGCGTTCGGAGGTTAAAAGGTAGCAAGTGCGAGAGGCTTGAAGTGATAGATTTCGCGGAAGGAATGAACAAGAAAAAGCTTGATAAAGCCTTGATATTTGCAGGTGAAGCCAGTGGCTTTGAAGAGGGGAAAAGTGTTAGAGGATTATTTGGAAGAGGGTTAAAAGAGGCGATTATAGCCTTGGGAAAGGGCGAAATTTACTCTATTAAGGATGATAAATTATCAATCGCTGAAGTATGGATAGATAAAAAAGCCAACAAGCCGAGACGTAGGCTAATTGAAAAGGCATACACTCCGACCAAAGAAGAAAGGGAAGAAATTGGTATTACTGAAGGGAATGGAACGACAGTAAGAATAATTGTAACCAACGACAAGATAAAATGCCCGGATCTAAAAACATTTCTCCCGCAGATAACTAATCATTACGCGCTTCGAGATATTAATTCTGCAACAGATAGGAAAGTTATCTTAGAGTTTGAGTCTCCGGGGAAAAATAACCTGAAAAGGTTCAAAACGATTTCGTATGAGCGACCGAAAGGCAAAGAGGTCGTTGCCGGGCCTATAAAACTCCCTGGTCACGGAGATAACATTGAACTGACAATCTACGAAAGCAACGAAGAATTAGAAACTCCACATAATAATCCTTTCGCATCAGCAGGGTTACTAATAAAAACCTCAGGCGCTATTTTGGATAATCAGCTTTTTAAATATCAGAGTGAAAGGGCGGGGTGTTTTTTCTTTGGAGAGGTAAGCTGGCCAAATCTGGCTGAAAGGTTGAGAGAAGGAGAATCCTTACTTGACCTTAATAGAGTGGGAATCGAATGGCAACAGGAGGTTTGCCAAGTTTTGGAAGCCGAAATAGAACAAACACTTGAACCTTTTGTAGAGGAAAAGAAAAGGCAACTTGAGGTGAAACCAAGCGTCCCACCTTCAGAAAAAGTGAATAAATTAAATAAGGCAATTTGCTCTTTGTTGAATAGGCTTGCGAAAAAGCACTTTTCTGAGACACCCATTGACACTGGTCCCGGCGACGAAGGAATAGAGGATTTGACTATTAAACCCCCGTATGCAAATCTTGAAATTGACAAAGAAAGGCCTTTTTCTATTTACGCTCCAATAAGCATTGTTGGGATTGGCTCCGGTCCTTGCCAGGCAGAAGTGAAATCAGACAATCCTACTCACATCCAAGTTCTAAATCCCACTGTAACGCTCAGACCCCATCGTGAACGTCCACTGCTTTATTATGGGAATTTTCGGGTCAAAGGTAAGACCGATAAAGAAGAAGCAACCATAACTTGTAAATTCTGGGAGTATACGGCAACTGCCAATGTAAGAGTTGCACCGCCGAAGAAAATTGGACAGCGAAAGAAGCCAAAGGTAAAAGGCGGATTTTTTCGGGGAATCAAAGCAGCCAGAGGATCAGCCTCTCAGCGAGTGCGTTACGATGAGAAGAGCGGGATTATATGGATTTATGTTGATTTTCCTGGTGTTAAACAATATTTTGAGAACAATTTGAATTTCAAAAGCCCGAGTGAGGCATCCCGACCAATGTATGCTGAACTAATCGGCGAGGCTTTCTGCCGGTTTATAGCAAGAGATTATATTAAGACCGGGAAGGTTCCTCGGATACCTGGTGGTGAAATAGAAGCTGTTATTATAGCTATGAATACTGTTCAGAAGGAATATTTGCACCAGATCCATGATGCTGTTCTTAAACAAAAATTCTAATAGGGCAACTCTATGAAGAATGTTCTTCTTGTCGAGCCGGCATATAAGAATCCTTATCCGCCGTTAGGGTTGCTGAAAGTTTCGACGTTCCACAAGCGTAAAGGTGATATTGTCCAACTTATCAAGGACACGCAACACAATAAAGCAATTGATGAGTTTCAAGAAAAGGAAAAATGTTATAAGAACCTTAAAGACCACTATGACGTTAT
>CAYMYK010000109.1:0-10166 GCA_964394625.1 uncultured Pirellulales bacterium | reverse complement strand
CCGGAATCACTCTTACTAAAGCTTTGGAAGTGTACCTCCTGACCTCTTTTAGGTATAAGTATTCGCATTAGCTTTCGGATTTCTTCATCATCTAAATGGACAGAAGCCAACACAAACACAGGCTGAATAGGATCAACTAAATTCTGCCCTGTATTCCCTGTCTCATCAAACGCAACTAGAGATCTCTTTATTTCACGACTCTCTTTTGGCTTCGTAAAGTGGTCTTTTAACCCACCGTTGTTTTTATTTCCCGAGCGACACGGGACAACAGATAACCCGTCAAACCACCGGAGTTGTCACAAACAACATGCGGCCCCAAACGTCCGCCATTCAGCGGAGGTATCCAGCCATATAATACCCAAAGCCACACTTACCGTCAAAGGAAAAGATAGCGTATAGCGGGTAGATATGGATTCGGCGCCTGCGCGGGAATGGCAGATGGGCATTCCTTGCGCATGCAACCCCGCAACGCCCTTCGGGCTTGAGGGGTTGCTATGAGGTCATTCTTCAAGGGTTATGATTTCACATTCTTCAGTTTAGTTTATGCTGGTTTTTTCTGTGCTTACGGATGCGTATGCGGCTCAAGCTGCGATGGTGGTGGGTTTATTTTTGTGTGAGGGCGGCGGTTAGGTGGTCGCGGGCTTTTTGGAAGTTGGGGTCGATTTTTAGGGCGCGGCGGTAGCAGGTAATGGCTTCGTCGAGTTTTCCCTGGTGCTGGAGCAGGATGCCGAGGTTTGTGTGCATCTCGACATCGTCGGGGAGGACTTTCAGGACGATTCGGCACTGCTTTATGGCCTCGTCGATTCTGCCGAGCGGGGCGAGTGCGAGTGCGAGCCGGCCGTGGGTGATGATGTCGTTGCCGTCGACGGCGAGGGCCTTTTCGTAGTATTCGAGCGCTTTTTGATACTGTTCTTTCTTTGCGAAGGCGTGGCCGAGGTTGCTGAGGGCCTCGACGTGGTCGGGTGCGAATTTCAGGACCTTTCGGTATTGTGCGATTGCCTCTTCGAGTTTTCCTTCGGCGTTGAGACGGCGGGCAAGGTCAAAGCGGGCATTATCCTGCGGTTCAGGGCCGAGATAGCTTTTGTAGTGTTCGATGGCCTCGTCGTATTGGCCCTTTGCGACCAGCGCCAGGGCGAGATTGTAGTGGGTGAGCTTGGCGTCCGGATTTAGTTTTAGTGCGAGTCGAAAGTGTTTGACGGCCTGGTCGGTTCGTCCGAGCTTTTTCAGGGCGTTTCCGTAGTTGTTGTGTACCTCGAAGGAGTCGGGCAAGAACCGCAGCGCCTCCTTGAAATGTTCGACGGCCTCGGCGGGGCGGTCGAGATTGTTCAGGACGGTGGCGTAGTTGTTCTGGATAACGTAGTTGTTTTTGGTGACGGCGAGGGTGTGGTCGAAGAGCGAAAAGCCGTCTTTCCAGTAGCCAAGCTGGATGCGGGTCGTGATGCCGCAGGCGATTAGGCAGGCCGATGCTGCGACGGCGAGGATGTATTTGCCGGCGGGGACATTTTTGATAAGGTCTGCGCAGCCCCAGGCGATAATGATAAAGATGCCGATGAGGGGGATATAGGTGTAGCGGTCGGCCATTGCCTGGACGCCGACCTGGACGATACCGATGACGGGTACGAGCGTGCCGAGATACCACAGCCAGCCGAAGGCCAGGTATCGGTAACGGCGGGCGTGATAGAGCAAAAAGAACGTCATCAAAAGCAGCAGGGCCGCGAAGATTACGGCGCGTGCGACGGGTATGCCGCCTGCGGGGTGAGGGTACAGAACGGCTAAGCGCACGGGCCAGAACATCTTCGCGATGTAGGCAAGACAGGAGACGACGGCGTTCGAGAGCCGGCTTTCCCAGCCGAGGGATGCGAATGACGGGACGGCGCCGGTTCTTTGTTGAACAATGAACGTGATTACGGACGAGACGGCTGAAAGGGCCAAGAAGGGTATCTTCTCAAAAAGCAACCTGATACTTAATAATTGACAGCTGAGCGTGGGCGGTCTTGACGTGGTGCGCAGGTCCACGGGGCCATTGACTCCAATTCGATTCAGGGGCCAGTAGTCCAGCAGCAGCAGACAGAAAGGCAGGGTCACGAGCATCGGTTTTGTCATCAGGCCGATAATGAAGACCAGCAGTGTCAGCAGGTACCGGGCCGGTTTGGGGCGTTCTGTGTAATGGGCGTAGGCGAGCATCGTCAGCAGCCAGAAAAAGGTGCTGAGCACGTCCTTTCGCTCGGCGACCCAGGCGACGGACTCGACGTGCAGCGGGTGCAGGGCGAACAGGGCGGCGACAAATGCGCTCGGCCAGATGCGCTTAGTCATTCGCTGTAAGAGAACAAACAGCAAAATGGTGTTCGCAATGTGCCAGAAGACGTTGACCAGGTGGTGCGGGCCTGAGTTTTCGCCGAAGATTGTGCAGTCGAGCTGGTGGCTCAGCCAGGTGACGGGGTGGAAGTTCGAGCCGTGGCCGGTGGTAAAGGCCCACTTGATATTCTCGATGGTCAGGCCTGAAAGGACGTGCGGATTATTGGTAACATAGGTATCGTCGTCGTAGTGAACGAACTGGTGATTGCGGACGGGCAGATAAACGGCCAGCGTTGCCAGAAACAGGACGGTACATATCAGAACATAGTATAACTTATCGACCGATTTGTTCATCTGCGAATTCACAGAGCCGATTCGGCGGCAACGGGCGCATCAGGTCCGGAATTTTTTACCTGTCAGGCGTTCGTAGCAATCGATGTATTTTTCGGAAGTTTTTTCGACGATGTCGTCGGGGAGAACGACGCCGGGGCCGGACTTGTCGAAGTGGATGCTTTCGAGGTAGTTTCTAACGAACTGCTTGTCGAAGGATTCCTGGTCTCTGCCGGGGGCGTATTTGTCGGCGGGCCAGAAGCGGGATGAGTCGGGCGTGAGCATTTCGTCGATGAGGATTATTTTGCCGCCGGCTTTGCCCCACTCGAATTTCGTGTCGGCGAGGATAATTCCCTTCGATTCGGCGTATTTCGATGCCTTTTTGAAAATTTCGATGCTCTTGTCGCGGACGTAGTGTGCGGCATCGGAGCCGATGATTTCAATCGACTGTTCAAAAGAGATGTTTTCGTCGTGGGTGCCGAGCTCGGCTTTTGTGGCCGGTGTGAAGATTGGCTCCGGCAGCTTGTCGCACTGTTTGAGGCCTGGTGGTAGTTTATGGCCGCAGATGGTTCCGTTTTCTTTGTATTCTTTATAGCCGGAGCCGGCAAGGTAGCCGCGGACGACACATTCGACTGGCAGGGGCGTTAGTTTCTTGACGAGCATAGACCGGCTCTTCAGCCGGTCGCCGAACTCATTGAAGGGCGAAGGAAAGTTAGCAACGTCGGCGCTGATGAGATGGTTTTCAACATCGGATTGAAAATAGTCAAACCAGAAGAGGGAGATTTGGGTCAGGACGGCGCCTTTGTGTGGTATTCCGTTAGCCATGATGACGTCGAATGCGCTGATGCGGTCGCTGGCGACTATGAGCAGCTTGTCGTCGAGGTCGTAGATGTCGCGTACCTTGCCGCGTTTCGGCTCGAGACCGGCTATGTTAGTCTGTAATACTGTTTCCATACCAAACCCTTTCTGTGTAAAGTCAATTCTGGTGGTATGATAATCGGCAGAGCCGGGTTCGTCAAGCCGGCACGGGGCGGGTGCGTGAAACATTTTGGCTCATTTGCCTTGTTTTATTGCCGAATTGAGGTAGTCGAGGACTTTTTTTCTTACCCTTCGGATGTCGGCGGTGTCGGGCAGGAATTCGAGAACGAGCTCGAGGAATCTTCGCTGTTTGATGCGTTTGAGCGTGGGTGTGAAATTGATGTCATAGACCCAGGCGAGGTTGAGCAGCTTCATATCGTTCCAGGTTTTGAGCTTTTTGTAGTCAACGTTTCGCTCGTTTAGAATATCATCGATTATTTCGGGGCTGTAGTAAGGTTCATCGGGCAGCTCGACTTCAAGGCAGAATAAGGAGGGGGCCTGGCGGTGACGGCGATAGTTTTCTATCATAACGTAGTAGATGTCGAGCTTGTCGGCGTCGCGGATGAGTTTGCAGAACAGCATTGTCTGTTCATCGAGGTCGGTCGGCAGCTCTTTGGCGCCGTGATACTCAATGGCCTTTAAGACGAGCTGTTTTTCGACGGGGTCGAGGGGCCTGAGGATTTTGTTTTCGGTGAGGATTTGCACGGCGAAGGTGCAGTGGTTGAGCGAGCGGGCGTCGTGGTAGGTGCGGTACTTTGCGAATTGAGGAAAGCGGGCGATGTCGTGGAGCAGGGCGATGGTTTCGGCGATGCGTTTGCGGTTTTCGTCGAGGTTCAGCTCGCTGCACAGGTACAGGATTTCGTCGCAGACCCTTTTGGTATGGTCTTCCTTGAGCCGGAGGTTGGCGTTGACGTAAGGGTCGTCGCCGTAGAAGGGCCGAACGTAGTCGGCGAACCAAGTTTTGAATTGGGTAAGCTGTTCGGCGTTCATAAGAAGGGGCAATTTAGCGGAAAGCAGCCGGGAGCACAAGCGCAAAAGTACACAGGGGAGAGAAAGTGTGTGTTTGAAAAGGTGATGAGAGAGAGTATAATTGGCGGCTGGTTAGGAAGTGTGACAAGAGAAACAGTTTATTGAGGAGAACGATATGCCAACAGTGAAGGATGTGAAGGTCAGCAGGCCGAGCGCCGAGCAGATAAAGGAATGCAGAAGCTGGCCTACGTGGCAGTGTGGGCCGAGCGAGTTTGACTGGGCATATACGCAGACCGAGACGTGTTTGATTCTGGAAGGGCAGGTGACAGTGACGGACGGGGAAAATGAAGTCAGTTTCGGCCCCGGCGATATGGTGGTTTTTCCGGTGGACCTTGAGTGCACCTGGCAGGTGAAAGAGCCGGTGCGAAAGCACTATAAGTTTGATTAGGAGAATCCCCAACGCCCCCGTCAGACGGAGCGCCGGGCCTTCGGCTTCGGGGTTGAGGGGCCAAACACTATCTTCTTACGGAGGGAGACGGAGTCGGCAAGGCCGCCCTAAATAGAGGTGTGCAGAGGCGAGAGTCGCAGTGGTGTTTAGCCGTAGCCCTTTTGTATACGTTAGTATTTTAGCCTGCGCTAAGGTCTTGTTGTTAGCCACTGGTCTGCCATAATGCTGAAATCATTGAAATCCACGAAGCCGTCTCTGTTCAGGTCTGCATCGGGCTCGCATTTGCAGCTTACATCGATGGTGCCATCGGGATTTGCCGTAATTTTTTCGCGGCAGTAGTCACATTCTTCGCATGTGCCGGCACATCTCGGCAGTCCCGGTGTTTCGCCGGATTCCATTCGTATCGTTGCCGATGTTATCCCAGCCATGTCAGCGAGCTGGCTGTCAGGACAGCCCTCAAACTCGATTTGGTAACTGATGTCAAAGAAGCTGTCGACGGCAAAGTCTCCTGACGGCAGTTGAGTCAAGGTTGTCTCGCCTGGGCTTGGCATGCTGTGGACGGTTCCGCCGGTGATTCGGAATGTGCAGAAGTCCGGGTCTCCGAAGAGTTGGCCGTCGAAGCGATATACATCGGTGTCGAAGGTCTGGACGGGGTCGCCGGGGTTGCGCGGGCCGGTGTGGACCTCTGTAAACATCGGGACGGCAAGGTGTCGATTGAAGCCGGCCAGGTCGCCGGTGCCCGTGACGGTCAGGTCGAGAGTTGACTCGAAACAGTGGCCTTGGCCTCCGAGCAAGCCTCCAGCGGCCTCACACTGAACCGGACCCAGAGACAGCGAACAGGAAGCACACTGCGAGTCGCAACAGAAGAATTGGTACCAGAGAGGATCCATTTCAATAGTGGCGCCGGGTGGAAGGCCGATGAGTATCAGGAAGACTTCTTCAGGGCTGAACCATTCACAACCTGACGAACGGGCAGGCATTGTAATGGTGCCGGTGCCGTTGTCCGGCTCGACGCATGTTGAGCCGTAGGCGAGATCGACATAGCATCCGCCTGTGGGCTGACACTTGCACTCGATGATAGTCCTGATTCCGGTCTGGGGGTCGTAATTAACAACGGCAGGTTTACATTCGTCGGTGCCGCCGGGACACGGTACGCTCTTGCAGGCGGAGCCATCAGGCGTTGGTACGCATTCGACAAATCCCGTTTCAATTCGTATTGTCGCAGTTGTTGTCCCCGCCATGTCATCGAGCTGGCTTGTGGGACATCCTTCGAACTCAATCTGGTAGGTAATGTCGAAGAAGGAATCGACAGCGAAGTCGCCGGATGGTAGTTCGGTAAGGGTTGTTTCTCCGGGGCATGGCAGGCCGAAGTCGGTGCCAGCGGTGATTCTGAAGGTGCAGAAATCAGGGTCTCCGAAGAGTTCGCCCTGGAGCCTGAACATCTCTGTTGGAAATGTCTGGACGGGGTCGCCGGGGTTGCGTGGGCCCGTGTGTATTTCGCCTGCGACGGGGATGGAGAGGTGTCGGCTAAAACCTGCGAGTTCTCCGGTTCCAGTTACTGTCAGTTCGAGTGTTGACTCGAAGCAATCGCCGTGACCTCCGAGGGTCCCGCCGGCCATTTCACATTCGCCCGGTGGCAGAGGTATAGAGCACAATCCGGGATTAGTGCATAAGAAGTTATACAGTGGTCCGTAGAGTTCGATGACGGTTCCGGGTGGCAGGCCATTGATAATTTTATAAGGCTCGTATGCCGGCAGGTACTCACATCCTTGCGGGGGCATGGTGATGGTGCCGGTGCCATTGTCCGGCACGGCACAGGGCGTACCACCAAACACCACGCCCGTCGCACAAACATACACCACCGACAATAGCACTATGCACTTGGCATTGACCGATGTGCACACAGTCTTCTCCTGAATAAAGGACGCTGCACGATACCTATCTGATACTGCGTATTGTATGATAATCGCCGGCAAAACGCAAGGGCAAAAGAGCATAACTTGCAGGTCTCAAGCCGGAGAGACGGCATTTGGCTTTTTTTAACGGCTTTTTAACATCTTGCACAAGGATTTTGCTTCGGTTTTATGGTACAATGAGCCTGTGAAATTGTTTAACCGAGTTGAAATGGAGGAGCCGATGAAAGGTACAGTTGCGGTTTTGTGTTCATTTGGCGTGTTGCTGGTGGCGAGCGTTACTGCGGCCGGGACTTACTATGTCGCGCCGGGGGGCAGCGATTCCAATCCGGGTACGGAGGGGCAGCCGTGGGCGACGGTTCAAAAGGCGGCGAACACGATGGGGGCCGGGGACAGAGTTCTTATCAAGGCGGGAACATACAACGAGACCGTAGATATATGGAAGTCGGGTCTGGCTGGCCAGCCGATAAGCTTCGAGAACTATCCGGGGGATTTGCCGGTGATTGACGGAACGGGGCTTGGGGGCGCGGGTATACTCGATATCCGCAACTGCAGTCACATTCGAGTTTACGGATTGAAACTTGCGAACGGGATAGCCGGGTCGCTGACGGGTATTGAGGTATGGAACGTGGACGATTTGATTATCGAGAAGTGTCATACATATATCACGAGGAACAGCGGCATCAAGGTCGATTACTCTTCAAATATTGTCATCAATAACAACGAAGTCGAGCGTGCGTGCGACATGGACAGCGGCGAGGAGGATATCAGCATTAAGCTCGAATCATACAACGTTGTCGTGAGTTACAACCACATCCACCATGGCGACCATGAAGGTATCGATGTCAAGCATGGCGCCCACGATGTCCTCGTGGTCGGCAATTACATTCATCACATAGAACGGCAGGGGTTGTATGCGGATGCGTGGGACAGGGCAACTTACAACATCGAATTCAGGGATAATATCGTGCACGACTGCGGGTTCGGGCTGGGGGCGTGCGCGGAGATGGGCGGACTTTTGAGCAATGTGTGGTTTGTGAACAATTTAGTCTATAACTGCACAGACGGGCCCGGGATGTTCTGCAAAGACTGGGGCGGTGACACGGCGCATCCGATTCAGGACGTTTATTATATCAACAACACAGTATATAACTGCGCGTGGGGCTGGGGGGCTGGGATGGATATTGGGAACACCGAGGCAGAAAACGTTGTCGTGCGAAATAACATCCTCTCAAACTGTGGCCAGGCGATACAGGTGAACCGCGAGCCGCTCAGCAAAATTATCGAATACAATCTGTGCGAGAGCACCGCCGGTCTGGACCCGAACTGGTGCATTGCGGGCCAGCCGAGGTTTGTTAATACGGCGGCAGGCGATTTTTGTCTTTTGGCCGATTCGGACGCCATCGACGCCGGCAGTGACGTGAATGCCCCGGACGTTGATTTGGACGGGGACCCGCGGCCGATGGGGTACGCTTTTGATATAGGGGCTTATGAATGGCCCCTGGGTGACATTGACGGGAACGGCCATCTTAATTATGCAGACTTCGCAATCCTCGGCTATCAGTGGGGCGGGCTGGGCGGTGACCCGAATGGCGACATTGCTCCTTTAGGCGGCGACGGCGCGGTTGATTGGCAGGACCTTGCAGAGCTCGTTGTTTGCTGGCCAAAGTAGAATTATACCCTTCAGGGTAATAAATTCCCGCGAGTGAGATTTTAAGTTGTTGTTCTAAAGTTACTTACCCGCGGAAGAACGCCGAAATTCAATCGAGAGCAGTATAACTGCCCAACTCCATTCGGGGTTGGCAGGATAAGCATCATTGTCGATTGAAGGGTGGTCGATAGACACGAATTGCCTTTATGGGTACGGCCTGTCCGGTCGTGGTTTTCAATTCGAGTGTATGTTTCGAGTTTGATATGCCCTGGATAAGCGTGGCGGCATATTCGCGTGATGGGTCTTCGACTTTTGGCAGGATGTATCTATCGGTGAACATACCGACGATGCGCCATTTGGTCTCGAAGTTTTCGGGGAGCTGTTTTTTTCGGAATGTGCAGGTGCGATTGAGGTGCCAGTCGTTTGGCTCGATAACGATTCGCCCGGAGTTCGAGACGAATTTTTTATCGCTCGAACCCGAGCCGTCATAACCGGTCTTCGAGCCGGTGACGTCGAAATTGAACCGGGCGGCGTAGTCTTCGGCATCGTGGACTTTTGCGGTCCACCGCTCGATTATCAGCGGCTTTTGTGAAGAGATATGGATTATAGCAGGCCAGATGTCGAGAACTGTACTCGGCCGGGTGAAGGCGTAAGCCGGTGGAAACTGCGACGGTCTTTTGCCGTCGATGAAAACATCGGCGGATGGGCAATCGGAATAGGTGCAAGATGAGACGGCGTCTATCCGGTTGCCGTTGAACTCGAGGGTGAGCTTGCCGTTGACGAAGGACACATCTTTTCCGACTTCGTAGGTTGTCACCATCTTGCAGGGGTCGGGTGGAAACTGCGGCTTATAGAGGAGGCAGCGTTCGACGAACCGGGCGAGCAGGAAATTACCGTGGTCGTTGAGGTGGATGCCGTCTTCGAGCAGGTTCTGCGCCTTGAGGTGGTTGCTGCGGAGGTACTGTTTCCAGGGTTCGTGGATGTCGATTAGCTCACAGTCGTATTTTTTTGCGACTTTACGAATGTGTTTATCCATAAATGCGGTCCAGTCATCGTCGTTGAAGTCGGGGGTATTGTCCTGGCCTGCGCCGGAATGGTCGTTATAAATTGCAATTTCAGCGGTAGTTCTTTCCCGCGTTAAGCGGATTATGTCTTCGTATCTTCTGTGGTCGCCATAGACGTGGAAAATGAGCAGGTCTGGATAGAACGGGTAAAGGTCACACTCGGCCGTTCTGACGAGCAGTTGTGAGGCGAAGCCGCCTATGGCGCGATTTTCGATGGTCAGGTCGGCATAGGGGAATTTCTCGCGGATATAGTCGGCGACCTGCTCCGACCACTGCTGTTTTGTGATAGACTGGCCATAGAAGAGGATTTTGACGGGGTTTCTGCGTTCGGGCGTGCTTGTTGCGAGCAGGGTCATAGTACGCTGGATTTTGGCGCCGAACTGAGAGTCGTCAGCGAGCGGCGCGGGTGCAGGGTAATTCGGCTCTCGCCGGGCCGAGGCGGAGATGGCCATAAACAGCGACAGGATAACAGCAAGTGATTTGGCCTTAAGCATAGTTATTATCCTTAATGTCTATCCGAACAACTATTTGCGATAGCCAGTCATTGCGAGGCCCCCTGGGGGCCGTGGCAATCTCAAACCCTGGGATTGAGATTGCTTCGCTTCGCTCGCAATGATTTTATGAAAGCGTGTCTCCCG
>CAYMYK010000108.1:0-10299 GCA_964394625.1 uncultured Pirellulales bacterium | reverse complement strand
CGCGGGATTATTGGCTGCACTATATCTACCAATCGCAATCTTGTCATCATCGTAGCCGCCAACGTAGCTCACAGGCGACGAAGTACAGACCCGGTTACCCTCTTCCTGTCCGTCAAGATATAACCGTTGATTGGTACCCTCGCGGACGGCAACCACATGGTACCAACGGCCTGATTGAAGTGCCGAAGTCCATAGCTCCTCTTCTGATAGATCTACAGTTCTGAACGCGAACCTTAATTGGCCTCCTTCGCCTTCTCTGCAGTGCACTACAATACCCTGCCTATTGCTAGGCGTACCGCTTGCTGCTGCGTTCAAGTCAACCAGAACCTCATGCCGTGCGCCAGGCTCGCCATCAAATCTAACCCATAATGAAACCGTAAAATCGTTCTCTGGCAGCCAAACCGGCTCGTTATCGGGTAGCTCCACATAATCATCCACCCCTTCAAACCAAAGCCCTCCGTTCGCCTTCCCAGTCGTCCATATCGCACCATGCAATATCCCGTCATTGCTCCCAGCCGAATCATACGCCGTCGGCCCGCTTTCCTCATCAAACGGCCAGTGCGCCAATGGCGTATTCATATCGCCCGCCCCGGACGTCATACTGTAATCCGCCGAGCATCTCCAGACGTCCGTGCCGTTGTTGTAGAAAATACAGTTGTAGATTTCCGGCATAGCGCCCGACTCGGCGTCGATGCCCAGATTATTGTTCGCTAAGGTGATATTGCTTATCGTCGGCCGGCTGTCGGTAACCAAAATCCCCGTATCGCTGTTGCTGATTACAAAGTTCTTCAATACGCTGTCCTGCCCCTCGGTCGTATAGAACGACGCTGCGTAGAGGTCGTCCGCCTCGATTACCGCCGCGTCGTCGGCGCTCTTAACCGTTATTGACTTATCGACGAAGTATATCGACTCGTTGTAAAGACCGGGCCAGACCAGAACCGTATCCCCGTCAACGGCCGAGTCAATCCCCTTCTGTATCGTCAAAAACGCCGTCTGCCTCGTAAGCCCGTCGTTGTTGTCATCACCACCGGCCTGGTCAACATGATACGTGAGCCCCTCCGGCAACCCCCCTTCATACAACGCCAAAACCTCCTCCTCCGTCAACGCCCGATTGTATATACGAACGTCGTCCATCTTACCATCGAAGTAGGTCCACCCGGTAGGAGTAGGCGCTCCTATCCGAACATTACCCGGCTGTACGTCGGGAGTATGCTTGTTAGTGTATGTTCCGATTATCTCTGTACCATTGAGATAAAACCTTCGGTTCCCGCCCCCGTCATGTGCGATAACCACATGGCTCCACTTTCCGGTCAGATCGCCGGTTGCAATATCATAGTCATTCTGCCAGAAGTAATGCCTGAACATTCCGGGTGAATGGAGTCTGAATCCATTTGCATGGTTGCTCGTCGGATCACCCCAGAACGTTATCGTCCCGCTGTTGTCAACATAGGGATATATCCACGCCGATATTGTGAACTCACTTGCCCCAACAGGAATGTTGCTACCCGGAGCATCTACAGAATCTTGGTCGGCATCGCTGAACTCCAATGCCCCTCCAATCTTGCCTGTTGTCCATTGTGCCCCGTTGACAGTCCCGTCGTTACCCCCGGTCGAATCATAAGCAACCGTGCCCACTCCTTCATCAAACGTCCAGTGAGCCACCAGATTCGGCTCAGTGGAATACGATACGTAAATATCCGGCTTGTCGGTGGCGGATTCTACTGTCCTGAAGTAGAATGCTGTTGCATCTGAGGAAATAGAAGGGTCTTGGCTGCCTGATGGCGTGTCAAGTGCAGTAAGGTGCACGGTGCCGCCAAAGGGCTCTGAAACAGACGACCGCGTGGCCCTGAATATCTGGTATATGCCGTTTCGGTCCGAGGAGAAATATAAAGTTAGTCCGTCGGAGCAGATAAAGCTGTTTAGCTCGTTATATGAAGTATTAAGCTCATCTAAGTTCCTCACATCGCCGAAGGGCGAACCCGTATCGCTGCGTGTGGCCGTCCAGAGGTCATAGCCCCCATATCCCCCGGCGATATCCGGAGAGTGGAAAACTATGGTTAATTCATCCGTTGTCAATGTCGGGTCGTACACGCTGCCGAGGGTGTTCAGTTCGGTAATATCCGACCCCTGAGGCCATGGATTACCCACCGATGCCCGTTCGCTGAATATAAGGCGGGCCACACTCTTGCTGTAGTACATCCGCAGGTTGTCAGGCGACACCCAGGGCCAGATGACGTTCCGACCGCCCGAGTTCAATTCGCTCAGTTCTGTTACTGATGTAAAAGGCCCGGTTGGAGCATCCCGCCTTGCCTCATATATTCGGTCGTGGTAGAAGCTGTCCGTCTCCCTCCGGGTGAAAAAGAGACTCAGTCCATCGTAAGATGGGAATGGACTTGATTCTGTGTACTCCGTATTCACCTCTGTTAACGGCACCGGCGTCGTCCAGTCCGCCCATACAATCCCGGACAGGGCTAAAAGCATTGTTGTCATCAAAATTATTTGTCTCATTTTTTTCGTCTCCATAATCTCGCTCCTTTCACAAATTATTTTTAACACTTCACAGTTTAATTTTGTTTCCTCTTTTGGCTCCTCGCCGGTTAATTTCTGTCTAAGAAAACGTCGAACGCCTGTCCTTCGGCGTATCCGCCTTTCGGCTCGACAAATTCGTCGGCCACTCCTTCAACATCCTCCAGATAAGAAAACACAAGCTCTCCATCCCTGCCCTTTCCCGCCAGCGTTATCTTTTCAATCAAATCCTTTTCCATATCTATCGTATAAACAACCCTGCCCTGCTCATCACCAAGCCGAACCTCTGCCCCGCCGTCTGGCGCACGTTGGGTGCGGAACCCGACGTGCGCCCGGGCGGCATCCCTCCTCACGACATCAATAGTATGTAGTCCCATCCAAGGCCGGGATAATCCCAGAAAGCTCGTATCCATAATCCTCCTTGCCCCCACGATGAGCCGAAGCCACGCCGAATGCTCCCTGCTCGCCGCATAAACAAACGGTATCCGCCCTGCCCCCCGTACCGTTTCGCCGTTGATTTGCCCGCTCAGCCGAAAATACGTCCACCCCCGCCAGTGCATCGCATCGCGCTCGTCCACAAGCTTCACCCCCATCGGCAGCGGGTAACTGAAGTATTCCTCCTCTAAGAGACCGTACTCATAGCTAATGTGCCGGACGCTCTCGTCTGCTTTGCCCTGCTGGCTGGCAATCACCAGCAGTCCCTCCGCTCTGCCGGCAATATAGTCGCCATCGTATGTCCGCCCCTCCATCCGGCCGATAAACTGGGTCAGTTCCCGCCCATCGGTTGGCAGCCGAAACACACTCAAATCGCTGTTGTACAGCCGGTAGTTCTCAATGTATATCGTGTTATTTGCCCTGTCGAGCCGGTAGCTGCCCTGCTCGTTCTGCCGCCACAAACACCGCATCGGCTCGCCAGGCCCGGCCGAGGCCATCACCCTCATCATCACAGGCCCGCCGGCGCCTTTGGGATAATAGTACCACCACTGCTCAAGACCTTTATTAGCCGCAGCCGGCTGTGCCGCAACGCTCGACGCCGTCTCTGCCCGCTCACCGGCCCGGCCCGTCTGGTTGTTCGGCTGGTGGCTGGCAATCATCGTGCCGGCCCCTAATACCCCAATCGCCGTCAGCGTCACCAGGCCCGTCTTGCTCAGCAGAACGGCCGCCGTCGCCGCCGGCACGCCGACCTTCAAGCTCGCCGCCGTCGCCGAGACCCCCGCCACAGCCGTTTTGCTCTGTGCCGTAATCTTGCCGAATATTACCAGAGCCATCAAGACGGAGCCCCTGCCGAAGCCGTGCCGGCCGAGCTGCTTTGCCAGCGACTTCTTCGCACGGTAAAACAGCGCCCTCGCCCCGAACTCGCTGCATCCCATGTTCTTCGCGATTTCAGCGTACGGAAGATTTTCGTAGCACCGCAACGTCAAAATCGCCCGGTGCCTCGGCTCCAGTGAGCGCATCGAATCGATAACTATCTGCTTGAGTTCCGCCGTCACCAAATCCGCAAGGCCGCCCGCAGAGTTCTTGTCCGCGACCTCGCCCGCCGAATCCGACAAATTCACCGTCCGGTGCCGCCAACGCCGGCCGTAATGGCTGCGAACCTTGTTAAACGCTATCCCGCGAAGCCAGCCCCAGAACCGATCCGCCCTCTGCAGCTTTGCGAATACCCTGTACATCTCTAATATGCTCTCCTGAACAATATCTTCCGTCAACTCCTCGTCCAATGTAAGACGCTGCACGTACTGCCGCAGGCGCACCCTCACCACCTCAGCCAGACGATCCAAACTCTCTCTCTCTCCGCGCCGGGCCTTTTCAACCAGCTCTATGTATCCGTCTTCGGTAGCCATCCAATGCCATATAATCTGTGTAGCGAAACCCAAAAACGTGACGCACTTTCTTATAATTTTACCACTTTTTTTGTCAATCTCGTTGATTTTCCCGCCCATCAGCCCTTGACGGGTCTTTTGGGCATTGTTGTCTGGGTATGTTATAGGGCAAAATCCGGGCCGGTTAGCCGGAGGTATCGGCCAATATCTAATATCTCGACCCGGCCCGGATTTGCAGATAGCAAAAACCGGCGCATAATTTAAGTAGGAGGTCGGCTTTCGGGCGCATAATGCAAATGGCGGCTTCTTATATGGTTCAGGACCGCACAATTGCTCCGAAAGTTGCCGTCTTCCTATGTCGATAATGCCTCTGTGGTTCGCCCTGCCGCTTCGGGCGTGACTTGATTGTTCTGAGCCGCAAAAAAGAAACCGAGTTTTTTGGGTCGCTAAAATGAAACACAATGGAAAAGTTGCCCGCCTGCACAGGAAAGCCGTCGTCCTGCCCCTGATGATGATAGCCGTCGTCATACTTCTTGTCCTCGGTACGGGACTGTTGGCTCTGGACTTCCACGTCCGCTCCTGGGCCGCTCGAACGTCGTCCGAAATCGCCAGCCGTATCGCCGCCGACGCCGGACTCGAAAAAGCGCTCTATATGATGAACCAGAAAACGCTTCAAAAGCCCTGGAACGACAATCTCCTGCCGATGTCGGTAGGGGAGCTGCTGCCTAACTGCGACGCAGTTTTCACCTATAAGGTCATAAAGGACGCCGGCGGAGACTACATAATCACGTCCATCGGCGGCTCCGGTCAGTGGTGCAAAACCGTCAGGGCAACGCTCGGTCTAAAAAGCGTCTTTGACCACGCGGTTCTCTCGAAAGACCGAATCGTATTGATGCCCGGCACCACTGTAACCGGCTACAACTCCGATGACATAACCGATACCGACATAGACGTCACGATTGGAACTATCAGTACCGAAAGCGGCAGAATCCCGATAGGGCCCGGAACCGTAATCGACGGCGATGTCTTCGTCGGCGTCGGCGGAGACCCCAACGACGGCATAGGCGCCGGCGGCACCATAACCGGTATAAAGTATGCCCTGCCGGTTGAACCGGAATTTCCGCAAATAACAGCTCCGCCCCTGCCGGATGCGGGCACGGGCATACTCACCAACGGCGCCACCCTGACACTCGTCCCTGCCGACAGTGGACAGTATTCCGATATTACCGTTTCAGGGGGAGTCGATGGACGAGTAGTGGTTGACGGGGGAACCGTTGTCCTTCACGTCACCGGCGACATCCAGCTTGGCAACAGCAGCGAAATCCTCGTAAAGTCCGACGCCTCACTTATCCTTTACATAGACGGCAACATCCTCACAAACAACGGCAGCAGCATCGGTTATGAGGGAGAGCCCAGCAAGCCAAAGCACCTCCAGATTTATGCCACGGGTACGTCAGAGCAGACCTTCGACCTGAAGGCCAAAAGCAGCTGGTCCGGAGTCGTGTACGCCCCCGACGTTGATATCCAGATAAATGCCAAGGGAGATATCTACGGCTCGCTTGTCGCGAATAACGTCGATTTCAAATCAGGCGGCACCATCCACTACGATGAAGCCCTCAAAAAGGTGTCCGCCGACGAGACCGGAATCTACTTCGTCGTAAAACGATGGAGCGAACCGTAGCCAACGCGTTTTTTCAGCCCGCACGAACCTGGCGCCGCTCGGCGTCGTATGTCATCCGCCGGCCTTCATCCATAGACCGCACGGACATAATGCACGCTACCGCGTGCTGATAGCCGGCCTCGATTGGCGCCACCGGCTGCTTGCGGCTGCGAAGGCACTGAAGCCAGTTCAGCCAATGGTCCGGGACAGCTACGGGCTTGACCGTGTTTTTGCCGCGTATCCCGCCGCGACGCCTGCTCCCTCCCTCGCCTGAATACACCGGCTCGCTCTGGTTGCTCATATCCAGCAGTCCCTCGTCGGCGAACATCATCGTTCTGCCGCCTAACCAGTTGCCGCAGTTCGTCGTGTAGCTCACCATAAAGTCCTCGGGATATACCCACAGCGCCTGGACCTCGTCCGGCGTGGTAAATTTGAACTTATCCTTCCACGTAAACGTCCCGCCTGAACACACACAGCTCGTCGGAATCGTAGCGCCGGTGATAAAGTGCACGAGGTCGATGAAGTGAGCGCCCAACTGCGGCACAGGCCCGTCACAAAACTCCCGGTACCCGAACCAGCGCGAATACAGCGTCGGGTCGAACGGCACCTTCGGGGCATCCATAAGAAATTCGTCCCAGTCTATGTCCTCCTTCTTGACGTCCTTGACGGGCTGGTACCAATATGGCTTATCCATATTTCGGCTCTGCTCAACTCTGCTGATATGCCCGAAGATACCCGTTCGGTACAAATCCCGGCAGCCCACACACTCCGGCTGACTCCTGCGCTGCGTACCGATTTGAACGATGATGTCCGCCTTTTTGACCGCATCGCAGGCAGCCCTGAGCTTATCCATTCGCCTGGCCAAGGGCTTTTCGCAATAGGCATCTTTGCCCGCCTCAGCCGCCGCCTGCAGATGCGTCGTGTGCTGATGGTCGCACGATGCAATCATCACCGCATCCACGTCCTCCATCGCCAGTAAATCTCGATACGAAGAAAACTGCCTCGGCTCCCGCCCATACCACTCCTTCGCCTGCGCCGCCGCTTGCTCTCGCGCCACCCGCCACGGGTCGCACACAGCCGTGAACTCGACATTTTCGCTTTCCGAGTGCTTGTGTACGTTAGGCATATGGACGCCGATGCCGCGACTGCCGCAGCCGATTTGACCGATGGAGATGCGTTCGTTGGCGCCTATGACCCGTGAATAGCTCGCCGCCGACATCGCCATCGCTGCACTCCCCGCCGCCGAGACCTTCTTCAAAAAACTCCTTCGTGAATAATTACCTGCCATTCTTTTGCTCTCCTAAACTATTGAATCCAATATCATATCCGTCGGTCTTTACTCACTGCTATTGTACTCGAATACCTCTTCGATGCCAACTCCAAAGGCCCGCGCTATCCGAAACGCTAATGAAAGCGACGGGCAGTACCTGTCCTTTTCGGTCGCTATTATCGTCTGCCGAGCCACCCCCGCCTTATCCGCCAACTCCTGTTGCGTCATCTCATTATGCTCAAACCGCAGCCGACGTATCTTGTTCGTCACCTCACTTGCCCCCATCACCGCCCCCTTTCTGACGTAAACCGTATTGAATCAGAATCGCTATAGATTGTGCATAAGCTTGGCAGAACACGGCTGATATAAGCAGCCCGGGAAACCATGTCGTTGGTATTTTTGCCTCTGGAGCTATACCAATAGGAACGAAGGAAACGCCGATTACAAGAAGATAAACTGCGCCAAAGCCGGCTAATTGGGCATTCTTCTCAATCAATTTATCTCGTTCGTCGCATGTAACGGGGCCTTTATCCTTCTTGAAAAACAACGAGATGATCCCCCCGCTGCCCGCAATAAGAACTGGAAGAACGAAGGCGATTTTGGGAACGCCCGCATCAAAACATCGCATCACGATTACTGCAATTCCAGCAAACAGGCCGAGCGATATCGTGATGACCAGCGTCAAAGATATCTTCTGTATTCTATTCATTGCTCTTGTCCCCCCAGCCGTACTGTACGAGGATTGCTACCGAGTGAACAAAGAACGATGTCAGCCCCGCCGCCATGAATATGTTAGGCAGCCATACAATCGATATTGTCGCCTTGGATCCCAGCAGAAAGAATGGTGCCATACACGCAAGGCCGGTTATCAGAAAAGCCGCCCCGAAACCGGCCACTGCCGCTCTTCTGTTGATTGCCTTGTCGCGCTCATCGCACTGGACTTTGCCTTTGTCTTTTCCAAAAACCGAAGGACCGAGACCACCGAACCCGGCTATACCCAGGAACCCAAAACCCGCGAATGCCTTCGGCAGGCCGACCGTAAAATACAGGACTCCAAACGCTGTGCACCCGGCCACGACACTAATACTAATCCATATCGCTATCCACCACGCCATCTTCTGAACTCTGTTCATTTCACTTCTCCCAATTTGCGACTGTTATTCCACAACTCACGGCATCCCTGCTCCCATATCCGCCATTATCCTGACAGCACTCCCTGCCTGCTCCCGGGCCTGTTCTCATTCTGTTTCCACGCTCAGCCGCTCCCTGTGTTTCAAAATGTCAAATAAACCATACTCACTGTAAAGTACATCGGACATAGTGTCAAGTATTTTTTACATATTTTGAGAAAAATTTTTCAACCTTCTAACCTTTGCGAATAATACCACTTACACCTTATGCGAAACCATATTGCCCCACGCAGCATAACTGCCGCCCACCGCGACCTGCCGCCTTTCACTGCATCTCGCCTATGCCATATCTTGCCGGCACCCTTTTCAATAAAATTTGAAAGTGTACCCGAACGCTTGCCCTCGCGCAATTCTTTCCAACCCGGCGTTTATTCCCTGCGATGAGTCAAAAAATTTTTCCGGCGGGGTCTTATAAAATCAAATCCCGCATCTCAAAAACGAGGATTTTTCTCTGTAACTTCTTTTTTCATAAGTACTTGCTTGATTCTCGCATCCCGTTTCGGTACAATAGTCCTAACAATAGCAAATGGGGGTTTTTGTAATACTGCTGCGAATTTTTGGGGGGCGTATGAATCTGCGATACTCAATTTCCGATACCGAGCTTGCGAAGGTCAAAGTCCGCCTGGCGACCGGCGGTACTCCCGCCGGGTGGGGTACATCAAAATCAAGGAAAGGCACCTCGCTCTTCCTGTTTCTGCTGGTCTTTGCTGGCGTCGGCGTCTTTGTCCTTGCCCGCTGCGCCCCGGAAAGGACCGCCCGGCTCTACAAGCTGCTCACCGCCGACAGGGCTATGGTCACCGCAATCTCGCACGATGGCCAAAATCCCTCCGCAGTTGTTCTCGGCCAGGTCGTCCATGAAGGCGACACCGTCGCCGGCTACCACGTTGCCGAAATCCACCCCGACAGAGTTGAGCTCACAAAGGACGGGAATAATATTACCGCCGCCGTCCGGGCGAAATCCATCCTGCTGCCGGGCATACTCGACTAATGCCATTTGCCGTTTTACGGAGAACGCTCGATGCTTTTCAAATTAAATAAACGAACCACCGAAATAACTGATGTGCGCGAGGCCCGGCAAATTCTCCGGCACCTCGGCATGCTCGCCGAGCACATCGACCAGGCCGTCATTATCACAGACCTCGCCGGCTCACTGCACTTCGTTAATACCCGATGGGCCCTGATGCACGGCTACGAATCGAGCGCCGAGCTTATCGGAAAGCATATCAGCTCGTTCTATTCAAAGCAGCAGATGAAAAACACAATCAGAGGCGCACTGAAGCAGACCAAGAACGCCGGCTTGGCCGTCGCTTCAACCGAAAACCTCAGAAAAGACGGGACCGCCTTCAAAACAAAAATCAGAATGACCGTCCTCAAAGACAAAAGCGCAAAACCTGAAGCCATTCTCGTCTTCACAGAAGACCTCTCGAAGGGCAACGGCCTACGGCTCGAGCTGAAGCGAACAAAAAAACAAATCGAGCAGCTCAAGTCACAAATCAGTCGGCAGAACGAAAATACCGCCCAGCCGACCCCGATGCCGACCGGCTCGCCCCACGCCATCGACACCGACGAGCAGTCCGACCCCTCCCGTGCGGCACTGCCCGCCGAGCAGCTCCGCCGGCTCGCCCGGATGGCAAAGCGCTTCGCATAGATGAGCCCTCTCGAAACCGCCGAATCGAAAATTGCAAATCAGAATTTCCAGCACTCCGGCCCTGCCGGCTCGGCTGCCCGCTGACAGAAAAAGGGCTGTGCACCTCTCAGCACACAGCCCATTTCCGTTATTATAGTGCTCCCGGTTGAAATTTCCCGTTCGTTCGCGGGTAAGTAACTTTAGAA
>CAYMYK010000107.1:0-10328 GCA_964394625.1 uncultured Pirellulales bacterium | reverse complement strand
TGACCTTTGGGAATCTGTGATAGGAAAATGTGCCTAAAAATCGTGCTACACCCTTCAAAACAGAGGGAGGGGATATGCGTTGACCGTAAGGCGCAGGCGGGGTATGTTGGGAGGAATTTGAGGGCAATTAAGGAGATTTGATATGCGCTGGTATGGTCTGAACTGTGTAGTGCTGGCTGTCTTTGCGGCGAGTGGGTTTTCGTTTGGTGCGGCCGCGGCGGAGAAACCGTTTGTGGAAGGGGTGGACTTTGACCGGTCGATACCCACGCCGGAATCGGTGATTGGATTTGAAACAGGCGACAAGGCGGTGCGCTATGATGCGCTCGTGGAATACCTAAAGGCGCTTGCAGCGGCGAGCGATAAGGTGATACTGACGCCCTACGGCACAACGCACGAGGGGCGAACGCTTTATTATCTTACCATTACGAGCAGGGCGAATCAGCAGCGATTGGACAGGATACGGGCGCAGAACGCAAAGCTTTCGGACCCGCGCAAGCTCAGCGGGCCGGCGGAGCAGCGCAATCTGATAGAGACGATGCCGGCGGTGGCGTGGATGGATTACTCTATTCACGGCGACGAGCTTTCGAGCACCGATGCGGCGGTTTATGTCGCGTATCACTTGGCGGCGGCAAAGGATGAGACAACTCGAAAAATCCTCGATGAGGTCGTTGTCCATATCAATCCCCTGGTGAACCCGGACGGGCGGGAACGCTATTTGAGCTATTTAGAGCAGCTGACCGGGGCGGTATCGAGCCCGGATTATCAGTCGATGCAGCATCAGGCGCTTTGGTCACGGGGACGCGGCAATCATTATCTTTTTGATTTGAACCGTGACTGGCCTGTGCATACGCAGCCGGAGGTGCGACCACTGGCGGCGGAAATTCTGAAGTGGAATCCGCATCTGTTGGTGGATTCACACGAACAGAATGCCTACGACACTTACCTGTTCGACCCGCCCAGAGAGCCGGTGAATATTCAGCTCTCACAGACGGTGCTCGACTGGCGAAGACGCTTCGGCAGAGAGCAGGCCGAGGCGTTCAACCGCTATGGCTGGAGCTACTATACCAAGGAATGGTATTCCGACTGGGGGCCGATGTACACGAACTCCTGGGCGAGCTTATTGGGCTCGGTCGGACTTCTGTATGAGCAGGCGAGGGTGAACCAGGCGTCGATTATGTATCCCACCGGGCAGGTCATCGGCTACCGTGAAACGGTGCATCATCACATTGTAAGCTCGCTGGCGAACCTTCAAACGCTGCGGGCGAACCGTAGGCGGATACTGAGCGACTTTCTGGCAGACCGCAGGTGGGCGGTGGACGAAGATACGGATGCCGACATATTTCTTCTGCCCATTGGCGAGGATTCGGCGAGATGGGAACGTCTTGTGAAGCTGATTGCCGAACAGGGTATAGAGGCACAGTTCACGGCACAGGCGTTTGAGGCAACGAATGTAATTGATGTGTGGGGCGAAAGAAGCCAGAAAAAAGCGTTTACGAAGGGAACGCTGGTAGTCAAATCGAAGCAGCCGCACCGGCGCTTGCTGCACGCACTTTTCGATTTCGACCCGCATATGCAGGAGAGCTTTCTTGTCAGGCAGCGAAGGGAATTGGAGCATCGGCGGCAAAGCAAGATATACGACATCACGACGTGGAACCTGCCGATGGCGTCGGGGCTTGAGTGTTGCCGGGCTAAGGAAATATCCGACGTGAAACTAATCTCAGAACCGGTGGTGCAGAAGACGGCAACATCGAAACCGGCAAAGAGCGGATACGGGTATCTGATTGATTTTGGCGACTCGGACGTGTTCGCCGTTCTGGTTCGCCTGTTTGAAAAACGCTTTTTCCCGAGAATCGCGAACAAGCCGTTCGAGATTGCAGGCCGCAGATACAGGGCGGGGACGGTTTTGCTTCGCGGCAATGAAAATCCCGACAGCTTGTACGAAATTCTCACAGAGGTTCAGTCGCAATTCGGGATTGGGATATTCGGCGTCGATAGCGCGCTTTCGGAGCAGGGGCCGGACCTCGGCGGCAAGGAATTCGTGCTGCTTGCTGAACCGAAGGTGGCGATAGCATCGCAATGGCCTGTAAGAACGACTTCTTTCGGCTCGGTCTGGTATCTGCTCGACAATCACATTCGGCTGCGGTGTTCGCCCGTCAATATCCAGAGCGTGGGCCGTCTGGACCTTCGCAAGTACAATGTCCTGCTATTGCCCGATGCACGGGGTCTCGGCAGGGTCGTGGAGGCCGAGGATGTACAAAAAATCAGGCGGTGGGTTGAAGGCGGGGGAACATTGATTTGCATCGGCGGCTCGGCGGCGTTTGCGGCGGACAAAGAGCAGAACCTCTCGGCGGTGCGCCTGCGGCGTGACGTGCTGGACAAGCTCGACGAATACAAAGAGGCCATACGGCACGAAAAGGATGCAAGAAACGTCAGAATCGACGCAAATGAGATTTGGGCGGGGCCGGCGGCGCCGGAGCCGAACACAGCGTGTAAAAAAGCAAAGGAAGAAAAAAGCGAAAAATCCAGCGCAAAAGACGATATCGACAAGCTTAAACGCGCCGAGAAGTGGCGGCGGATTTTCAGTCCGAAGGGGACTTTTGTGAGAAGTGTGGTCGATACGGAGCAGTGGCTCGGCTTTGGTCTGAACGAACGGCTTGCGGTGATGTTTATGGGCGACCGCGCCTTTATGTCAAAGTACCCGGTTTCGACGCCGGTCCGGTTGGCCGAAAAAGAAAAGCTGCGACTGAGCGGACTGCTGTGGCCTGAGGCGAGAGAGCGAATTGCGGATTCGGCCTTCGCAACGGTTGAGAGAGCGGGGCGTGGACAGATAATTTTATTTGCAACCGACCCGACATTCCGCTGCTGGCTCGGGGCCGAACAGCGACTGTTTTTCAACGCCGTATTGCTGGGCCCGGGAATGGGAACGTCTCAGCCGATGCCCTGGTGAGAACCCCGCCAAAGTAAGCCTTGCAGGAAATAAACGCCGGCCGCCGAGTCACCCTAAGCGGTTAGCGAAATTACGCTATTTCTTCGTCTGCTGGAAGATTTTGAATGTATTTTTCCCCGCCTGCTTGGCGGTGTAAAGTGCCTGGTCGGATTTGCTGGTTATGTCTTCGGGGCTGCTGTTCGCATCATACTGGCCCAGGCCGACGCTGATGGATACCGGTATTTCGTCCTTTTTCCACTGTATAGGAGTACCGGCGACCACATTAACCATACGTTCTGCAACGACGGCGGCATCGGCAAGCGAGGTGTTCGGCAGTATCACGGCGAACTCATCGCCGCCGTAGCGTGCAGCCACGTCAATCTGTCTTATCGAATGCCTGATGCGACTGCTGATTTCCACAATCACCTTATCGCCAGCCCTGTGACCGTGCCGGTCGTTCACCGTCTTGAGATTGTCGATATCCACCATAATCAGCGATATCTGCCCGCCGTAACGCCGGCTGCGCAAAAGCTCGCCTTCCAGAATCTCATAAAACGTCTTGTGGTTTATCAGCCCGGTAAGCCCGTCGGTCCTGGCCTGGCGCTGTATCTTCTCGAACAGCTTTATGTTGCCGATTGAGGCACCCGCAAGCTGGCTGACCAAATCCACCAGAGCAACATCTTCACAGGTGAATGTGGCGCCGCGCTGCTTGTCCGCCAGGTTAAGCACGCCCACCACCCTCTCCTGGCAGACCAGAGGGGCTATGATACAGCCATTTGTCCTGTAATTGCCGGCAAACGGACGCTGTGATTTCTTTATCACCGGCTTACTGTGCCTGTCGATGTCATCAACCTGTAACAGCTTGCCGCTTTTGACCGCTATACCCATCGGCGACGGCGGGTTCTGATTCAGCGAGACTATCTTGTTGATGAGAAAGGGGTGATTGGATTTCTGCAGGTGCAGCATTTTGTTTGCCTCGTCAAGCACATACAGCGAGGCAAAACCCGCACCGAGCAGCTTCGGAATCCGGATGACGCATATATTTGCAATGCGCTCGATGTCCAGACAGTTAATCTGCCTGGCCAGCGGCGTAATCTGCTGCAGCATCGAGACGCCGACGACGGAACTGTCAGCATTGTTATCGGAGCTTTTGCGAGTACGTCCCATATTTCCAAACAATCCAGCCGATTAGTTCATCCCGGCAAGCCGGCACATTACCCGGCAATTGAGACCATCCTGTATTGTCCCTGTATCGGACATTTCGCGGGCACTGTTTGGTAAAACGTCGCCGCCGCGGTCAAAAAAAAATGCAAATTTTCAAAAAAATCCAAAAAAAAGTTGACAGCACCCACAACAGACTTTACATTTTGCAAAATGTAAAATACTTTTTGCCGTTTTGTCGGGAGCCGCTGCCTTGAAATCTATCGCAGTATTTGGAACGAAGCCAGGCGATGAAAGGTCCGTTGATAAAAGGAACCGGAACTGCCGGGGGCATATTTACGGACGACGTGAAGTTGCATGTAACCTATTGAGTTATGGATTCTGATGGCCCGAATGTAGAGGAATCGGATTTGGTGATGCAATCGAAAGTTAGAGACAACGTGCTGCAGGCGCCGCCAAAGCTGTATCGCATCGGCGAGCTGGTGCGGTACAGCCCCTTCTCGAGACAAACAATCCACAACTATACGATAATGGGGCTTATCCATGAAGCGCAATGGACCGAAGGCGGCCACCGGCTCTACGGCGAGTCCGTCTTTGAAGAGCTGGCGAGGATTATCGAACTCAGAAAGACCAAGAGTCTCTGTCAGATAAGACAGATTCTCAAAGACCGGACGGAAAAAGAAAAAGGCCTGAAACTTAAAGCTAAAAACGCAGGCCCAAAACGTGAAACTGAAAACTAAGAAGGTCATTGTTCATTGTTGGATGTTCCCGGTCTTCGGCGTTACGAACTATGAACGCTGTGGTGTTAAAACGCCGGATGTAACGAAACCGGCCTGGCCTTGAGGCCGGACCGAAAAAAAGAAACGGCAGCTATCGGGTAAGAGCGAACCAGAGCCAAAGCTTACGCTGATGTACGTTTTTTGCCGTTCTTCGACCGGCCGACGCAGGGAAGGAGCAGAAGGAACA
Source organism: uncultured Pirellulales bacterium (assembly GCA_964394625.1). Lineage (GTDB taxonomy): Bacteria > Planctomycetota > Phycisphaerae > Sedimentisphaerales > Anaerobacaceae > JAUVYV01. Next base: position 5,275 of record CAYMYK010000107.1, on the reverse strand, counting down.
GGGATGAACAGTTCGGACTCAACAGCGGCAGGCATATATTTCAGGGGGGGCTGTGTATGAATCCTGCTGTGATTGTAACGGATAACGTCGCGGAGGCACTGATAAACATCATCGAGTTCACGCAGCGCCGACAGAAGGTTCTGACCCGGAACGTAAACAATGTCCACAGTCCGGATTATGTTCCGAAGGACCTGGCCGTGGGAGAGTTTTCAAAGCTGATGCACGAGGCAATTGAAGAGCACATTTGCAATCAAAGACTTCTGCTGCGAGACAGCGAAAACATCAAGTTCGGCCCGATGGGCAGCTTCGAGGCAAAGCCCGTAATCGATGAGTATGCAAAGCAGCTCCTCCAAAAAAACCGTGACGAGTATCTGAGACTGCAGATAGACAAGCTGCTGGAAAACTCGCTGAACCAAAGAATTGCAATGGAACTTCTCCGACAGAAACAGGGCAATGAGCTCGGGCTTCAGGTGGATTTGAACTGACCGGGCCTCGCCCGAATAAAGGGCAGATTTCAAGGAGGAAAACTGTGAAGACCAACCACCAGCAACTCGACATCGAGAAAATATGGGAGCAGTTCCACAAGAATCACGATGAGTACTTCCGCAATCTTTTGCTGGAGCGCTACAGTTATCTTGTGCGATATGCCGCTGAACGGCTGCACAGCAAGCTGCCGGACAAGGTAGAGTTAGACGATTTGATAAGCGCGGGCACTTTCGGACTGATGGACGCAATTGACGCCTACGACCCCTTGAGAGGTGTCAAGTTCGAGACGTACTGTTCGCCGCGGATTCGCGGTTCGATTCTTGACGAATTGCGGAGTATGGACTGGGTTCCACGCCTGGTCCGTGCCAGGGCCCACCGGCTGGTAAAGGCAAATCAATCGCTCGAGGCCCATCTCGGACGCAAACCCCTGAAAGAGGAGCTGGCTAAAGAGATGGGAATGGATATGGATGAATTTAACCGGCTCCAGCGGGATGCAAACGCTACCGGTCTGGTCTCGCTGAATACGCAGTATGGGGATGACGAAACCGACAAGGAGATGCGGGAGATAGATATAATCAGCAACAGAAAGAGCGAATCGCCCCCTACCGAGGCCCAGAAGAGGGACCTGAAAGACCTTCTGACGAAGGGGCTGACGCGGGCTGAGCGGCTGATTATCGTGCTGTATTACTACGAAGAGATGACGATGAAGGAGATTGGGGCGACGCTGGATTTATCCGAATCCCGCGTCTCGCAGATGCACTCGTCGATTATGGACCGGCTCAAGGCGCAGCTCGAAAGACGCAAGAGGGAATTCTCGACCTGACGTCGAACGTCCGGCCAGAGCGGCGGCGGGCAGCCAGCAGTTTTATCAGCGTTATCCGGATTCCTGCTCCCTCGACAAGCTCGGGACAGGTTGCTCAGCAGTGACGGTATTTTTGTTCTATTATTTATCGAAACATCAATAAATTCAAAATCCCGTGCGCCCTGTCCATATAACAACTCCAGAATGCAGCTCGACGACAAAGGTTAATTATGCCGTATCGGCAGGCGTCAATCAAGCGTTATAGTTTGAGTTCTGTTGAGGCCAAAGTACGGGATTGAACCAACAGGTTTGATTTCGCCCGGCTGTGTCCTTATACTACAACGGAGTTTGAAAGGACTGACGATGAGATTTACAAAGATGCACGGCCTGGGCAATGACTATGTATATGTCAATTGCCTCGAAGAACAAGTGGCCGAACCGGCGAAACTGGCTAAGGCCGTCAGCGACAGGCACTTCGGCATCGGTTCGGACGGCCTGATTTTGATATGCCCGTCGCAGCAGGCAGACGTGCGAATGAGAATCTTCAATGCCGACGGCTCCGAGGCCGAGATGTGCGGAAACGGCATCCGGTGCGTCGCCAAATATGCCTATGAGCACCGGCTGGCAGAGGCGGGGCCTTCGTTTTCGGCGCCCGGCCAGCCGGCCTGTCCGGCTTCGCTTCGCATAGAAACCGCAAGCGCAGTCCTCACGGTCGGCCTGAAAACCGACGACAACGACAGGGTGCACAGCGTCTGCGTCAATATGGGCGAGCCAATCCTGACGCCGAAAGATATACCGGTCGAACTGCCCGGCGAGCAGGTTATCGAACAGCCGGTGGAAATCGAGGGCCAAAAGCTGCTGATGAGCTGCGTGTCGATGGGTAATCCGCACGCGGTTTTCTTCACCGAGGATTTAGAACGGATTGAGCTGGAAAAAATCGGCCCGGCGATTGAAACACACCGGCTTTTTCCCAATCGAACAAACGTACATTTCGTAAGGGTCGATGGGCAGGGCGAATTTACGATGAGGACGTGGGAGCGAGGCAGCGGCATTACCCTGGCGTGCGGAACGGGGGCCTGTGCCTGCTGTGTGGCGGCTGTGCTGACAAGCCGGTGCGAACGACTATGCTCGGCACACCTGCCCGGCGGAGATTTGGAGCTGAACTGGTGCACCGATGACAATTGCATTTATATGACCGGCCCAGCGGTAGAAATCTTTGAGGGAACCTGGCCCGGGAACCGGAGAACGTCATCGAGCGGGCGGTCCTGCTGAGCAAGAACACCTTCATAGGGCCGAACGATTTGCCAAACTCCGTCAGGCGGGATGCAGGCCGGCTGCAGGCAGAGTACCGGCCAATGAGCTTGAAAAAACCCTGGCCGAACCCGAAAAAAACATCATTCGCCGGGCGCTCGAAGCCCACCACTGGAGCAGGCGGCAGACCGCAAAAGCCCTCGAGATAAACCGCACGACGCTTTTCAAGAAAATGAAAAAGTACGGGCTTTATGAAGAAGCGGAGCGTTTAGGACTCATTTGATACTCCCCTCCGCCGGGGCGCTTCAAGGGCTGTAAGGGCCTATGTGCCAGTTCTGTGCGAGCAATGCAAAGTCGTCGAAAAGAACCCGGCTGTCTTTATTAATGTCGGCCCCGTCGCAGAAGCCGTTGGCATCATTGCAGTCGCTGAACGCCCAGTGGTCGGTGAAAAAACCCACGTCCGTCAAATCTACATCGCCATCCGGCTCAAAGTCGCCCTTTCTACCTACACCGGAAAGTTTGTGCCTGCTCACAACGTCCCATACCGCATCCTGAATCTGTGCAACGACGGCGGGCTCGATTGTGCCGTAATCGGAAGGCACAGCTAAACCGGTGGGGTTTTCTTTGTAGAGCGTCGCATAATACGTTGTGCCGACGATGTACTGACCGACGTTGTTGAAGTGAATGCCGTCGGCATAGACGTCACATACGTCGGTAAAGCCCGGCACCTGACCCGCCTTCATTCGCTGATTTAACTCATACAGCACGTCACCTGCCGGCACCATTAATATGGGTTTGGCAAGCGCCGGGTATTCATCCCGCAGCGCGTAGCTAAGCGTCTCAAAATAATCCCTTGTCTCGTTAGTGTTGTCCCACCCGCCGGTATATTCCCGCAGCCACAGGGCGTCGTAATCCAGAGTTCCGTCGGAATTCTTCCGCGGCCAGCGCGAATAAATATAGAACTGACAATCAGCATTGGCGGGGTTACTCAATGCCAGGTCGATGAATCTGCCTGCATAGTTGACGTCGTTGTCCAGCAGCCGGTCAAAGGGCTGCAAGCTTATAGCGTCCCACTCGTAGTTGGGCAGTGCGTTTGGGTAATACCCGTAAGGCGGCTCCTGGAAGCCGTCGGCTGGATGCTCCCAAATCCACTCCAGCGGAGCGCCCGGAATCATATGCCTTGCCCAGAGGTGCGTATGGCCCTGGGCTTCGGCCATAGCATCAAGACCACCATAGTTAATCTGGTCGGTAACACTGTTGCCGATGAAATAAACGCTGAACGTCTCAGCCGACGCAGGTGTGCAAACGCAAATTATTATGCAAAGAAAAGCAGATAAGCAGCCATAGGACATCGACATCATTATCACAACCCCTTATGAGTATAAAACGGGCGGACCCAAAAGCCCGCCCGTTCTGGTTTTACCTGTTGTCACAACCGATTAGCTGCGTCTTCGCAAAAGGCCCAATCCGCCGAGACCAAGCAACGCAATCGTTACCGGCTCAGGAATTGGCGTCACATCCGCATACGAAGCGCCGAAGCGAAGCTCATCGAACGCGCCTTCATCCACATCGTTGCCCGGATAAAAATGCACGTTCAAAATCGATAGGTCGGCGCTCGTGTTCAAAACCGTACCCGCAGCATCAGGCAGAGCAAGACCCGGCGTCGGATCCACGTACAGCGTAACCCTATCGCTGCCGTCAGCCCACAAAGCCGTCTCGCCTTCACCGCCGGTCAGGAACTCCATCTTCAGGACCATCAGATACGTCTCATTCACATTGCGACTGATGCCCGTATCAGCGAAAGCTCCTGAAGCAATATCCTGGAGCTGCCAGTTGCCACCCTGGACCTCGACGCCAATGCCGTATGCGCCGGGGAGCCAGCCAATGTGACTTTCGGTGAATCGGATACGCTCACCGTCATTGGCAAGCCAGTCCTCGATAAGGAAACTTGCCCAAAGCGTGGTGCCTTCCTTACCCGCTCGATAGCGGACATCTCCGGGACCCTGCTTGCGCCATGCTTCCCAGCCGTTGTCCGGCTCGTACGTAGCGGGCATTTGGATAGTCATTCCCGCAGAGGTCCACGCTCCGCCGCCGGTAGCCGTATTGCCGCTGACCGCAAGTGAGCCAAAGCTAAGGCCCGGCGCAGCAACTGCATAGTAATCGGGATTCTGGACATCCCACGGATTCATACCAAAGCCGGTGCTGACACCGTTGAGCGGCCCTGTGGCCGCATTGTTGCCCTCGTACGCTACAAGCGCAGCACTCACCGGTGTGACAAATAAACCAAATAAAGTAAAAATCAAAAGTACTCTTCTCATTCTCACCTCCTCTTTCTGGCCTGAGCCATTAAAGAGTTAGTCACTTTCTGCGCACAACAAAGCCGCGCAGGAGCGGCAAAAGGGACAATGTATTGAGGAGCGGAGGGAAATACACCACCCTTCTCACCACCTTCTTCGCCCTCTAATATAACAGTCGGTCGGGTGGTAGTCAAGGATTTTCTCGGACGTTTGAAAAAAAATAGGGGCTTTTAGCGTGCCGGGATTCGGCTCCAATTGCCGGACAAAATCCCGATTTTTCGATTGAGCATCCGCCGGGGACCATTCAATGGCTCTCGACTATCAGGGACATGTCTTTTGCTGGGGTGACAACTACTTCGGCCAATTGGGCAACGGCACAACCGACCCGTGCACTACGCCGGTACAGGTCATAGCCGCTGATACCAATCAGCCGCTCAGC
>CAYMYK010000106.1:0-10366 GCA_964394625.1 uncultured Pirellulales bacterium | reverse complement strand
GGACAGGACGAATAAGTATTTTGCCGGAACACTACCAGTACATCGGGAAAGTGGAACACATATGGAAGGAAGCTGGTGCCTTCAGTGTTAAGATTGAGGGAAAATTGAAAGTCGGAGACAAAATCGGTGTTGTTGAACATGTGGAATTTGTGGAGGATTCAGTTGTATCAATCCAACTCGACGATGACAACATAGAACAGGCGGAGCTTGGGAACAAGGTAGGTATCAAGTTGGAGGGAGGGATAGGAAATATACGGGAGCGTATGGAAGTGTATCAAGTTAAGCCTTCCTAAGTGAAATTGAGAAGGAGTCGCAAGGGGAATGTAATCAAGGTAAAGACCAGTTGGACTTTGTCGGACGGTCACTGGCGTTGCCAGTGAATTGGGGTTAAGCGATCCTTTCGTTGGCGCCGGCACCCGGAGGATACCCAACAGAGGCATTCGGGCACGGGCGGGGCGAAATAATCACCGACGGGGGCGGTGATGAGGCGGGGAGAATTTCATGGCCAGGATGGCCATGCCACGTAGGGGGAAACAAATGGCCTGCGTCCGTCTTCGCTCTGGCGAGCTACGCCGGGACAGGTGGCGGGTAGGCCAGCGTCTTTGGAGCAGGTTTTATGGTCCGCAGTTATTTTTCGGGGCCGAGGTTTTTGAACAGGTAGAGTCCTTCTTTTCCGGGTGCGATGATGTCCTTGTATCCGTTGTTGTCGAGGTCTTCGACCCAGAAGTAGATGCCTGCTCCGCTGGCGGTTTTTGGGTCGCCATAATCGAGTGTTACGCGGTCGAATTTTCCACCGTTGATTTCGAAATAGTACAGTCCGATGGGGTCTGCTGAGCCGGGGTCTTTGCCGAGGTGTGCGCGGTATCTTTTTCCTGTGATTAGCTCGGGTTGGCGGTCGTTGTCTATGTCGTGTAGCTGGAGGTCGTGATATTGTGAGCGGTGTGGGTCGATGTCGTGTTTTATCCAGGTCCTCCTGCCGTTTTTAATTTTCTGTTCGAGCCAGTAGAGGCCGTAATCGTGGGCGTTGCTGAGGATGAGGTCGGGTAGCTTGTCTCGGTTGACATCGTAAACGAGGATTGGGACGGAAGCGGCGCCGAGGTTGAATTCGCCGTGCCATTTCCATTTATTGTTTAGGGGGTCGTCTTTTGGTGCTTCGAGCCATCCGGCGGCGAGGATGAAGTCGGCGTGTCCGTCGCAGTTGATGTCGCCGAAACCGAGTCCGTGGCCCTGGTTCTGGTTGAAGATGAGGAGTTTTTTGAATTTGCCCGTACCCTTTCCGGAGCTGTCGGTGACGAGCTTATAGACGAAGAGGTGATTTCCCGGCAGATTGGGGACGACTTCGACGATTCCGTCGCCGTCGATATCCCAGCAGCGGATGGTTTCGATGCTGCCGCACTTGTCGATGTCGTGGACGGTCCATTCGGTGGTTTTACCTTTTGGGTTTTGACGCCATCGGAGCGTCTGTCCCCACCAGCCGCCTGTGACGATGTCGAGGTAACCATCGCCGTCAACGTCGAGGGGGTAGTCGGCGAAGTCGTCGTAGTAATCTTCGTTTGGTGCGACGTCGCAGATTTTGTGCTGTTTTTTGAAGTCTGGGCCGGGGAAGAAGTATTCGCCGGAGACGATGTCGAGCCGGCCGTCCTTATCGACGTCGAAGACGGAGGCGGCTTCGTAGGTTACATTGCCGATTCTGGTTTTTTGGAAGGCGAGGTTTTGTTGTGAGCAGCCGGCGAGTGATATGGCTGCGGTTACAAGCAGTAGTGCTATTTGTGTTCGCATTGGTCGGCCCCTGTTATTTTGTCCTTGTATAAAGACGAAATAAAGAGTTTAATTCAATCAGGACGACAGGTCAAAAGGTTTTTTAGGGAATCTGTTTTGCAAGGCCGGAAAATTAGTTTAGGAGTGTTTATGATGACCAGATTTATGAGTATTGCGGTTTTTGGTGTATTGCTTTGCGGTTGTGGGGGCGTTTCCGAGTGTCCGTACGCGGCGCTTGAGAAGGAAGGGTTTGTGAGGCTGTTCGATGGAGCAAGCTTTGCGGGCTGGGAGGGGAATATGGAAGTTTGGCGGATAGAGGATGGGGCGATAGTAGGCGGATTTCTGGACAGGGACGTGCCGCATAACGAGTATCTTTGTACGGTTGATGAATATGGTGACTTCGAGTTGCGGCTGAAGTTCAAGATAGCCGGCGGTGATACAAATGCAGGGGTTCAGATTCGCAGCAGGCGACGGCATGGTACTACAGGTGAGATGATTGGGTATCAGGCGGATATCGGCCAGGTGTATTGGGGATGTCTCTATGATGAGGGACGCCGGAACGCTATTCTTGTGCAGACGGATCAGGAGAAGATGGCGGAAGTGATTAATAAGGACGGGTGGAATGATTATGTTATCCGGTGCGAAGGTAAGCGGATTCAGCTTTGGCTAAACGGTTACCAGACTGTGGATTACACGGAAGCGAACGAGTCGATCGAGCAAGTTGGTTTGATCGGCTTGCAGGTTCACCAAGGGCCTCCCAGTGAGGCGAGGTACAAGGACATTGTTTTAAAGCAGTTGTAGTCAGCATTTTTATAGTTGAGAGGAATTCGATATGAAGACGGGATTCAATATGCTGCTCTGGACGACGAACGTGACTGAGGATGACTTCGTGCTGTTTGAGAAGCTCAAGGCGGCGGGTTTCGATGGTGTTGAGATACCGGTATTCGCCGGGGATGTATCTGGCTTTGAGAAGGTCGGTGAGGCGCTCAAAGAGAACGGGCTGGGGTGTACGACGGTGACAGTGATACCGGATGAGGAGCACAATCCGATAAGCGGCGATTCGAATCATCGCAAGGGCGGCCTGGAGCATCTGAAGCGGGCGATAGACTGTTCGCAAGCGCTTGGGTCCGAGGTTTTGTGCGGGCCATTCTATCAGCCGTTAGGAGTTTTTACCGGCGAGGGGGCGACGGGTGAGGAGATAGAGCGGGGTGTTGAGGTGCATCGGCAGGCGGCTGATTACGCGGCGGCTGCGAATGTTGTGCTTGGATTAGAGGCGCTGAACAGGTTCGAGTGTTATTTTATGAATCTGACGGATGATGCTGCGGCGTATGCGAGGAAGGTTGGGCGTGAGAACTTCGGGCTGTTGTTTGATACGTTCCACGCGAACATCGAAGAGCGCGACCCGGTTGGCTGTATCGGGCGCAATATCGAGCAGATAAAGCACGTGCATATATCGGAGAACGACCGTGGGATTCCGGGCAGGGGACATATTGACTGGGCGGGGACGTTCAAGGCACTGCGGTCGGGTGGTTATGACGGGTGGCTGACGGTTGAGGCGTTCGGGCGGGCACTGCCGGACCTGGCGGCGGCGACGCGGGTGTGGCGTGACTTTTTCAGCAGTGCGGAAGAGGTTTATACCGAGAGCGCCAGGTTTTTGCAGGAGCAGTGGGCGGCTGCGAAGCCGAGGTGAGTTTTGTTGTTATGACAGATGGGCGGATAAATCGTCGTGAGTTTCTTGGGCGGGCTGCGGCCAGTGCCGTGGGGTTTCCATATATTGTTTCATCGGCTGCGCTTGGCAAGTGGGGGGCTGTTGCGGCGAGTGAGCGGATAGTGATGGGTGCGATAGGTTGTGGCGGGCAGGGGACACGGCATATAGGAGGCGGAATATGGGTGGACGGAGGCGGATTCCTCAGCAAGCCCAATGTGCAATTCGCCGCGGTGTGCGATGTGAATGCCAAGAACCGACAGCAGGCACGCGGGTTAGTAAACAAGTATTACGATAATAAAGACTGCGCCGAACATAACGACTTTCGCGAGTTGCTTGCACGTGATGATATTGATGCGGTTTTGATAGCGACCGGCGAGAGGTGGCATCCATTAGTGAGTATAGCGGCGGCGAAGGCGGGTAAGGATGCGTATTGTGAGAAGCCATCGTCGGTTACGATAGCGGAAGCGATAGCGACGGCAGAGACGGTCAAGCGATGTGAGAGGGTATATCAGGTTGGGACGCAGCAGCGGTCGAGCTGGGCATTTCGGCACGCGTGCGAGCTGGTTCGCAACGGGTATATCGGCGAGCTTAAGGAGGTGACGGTGGGTGTCGGGGGGACGTGGACATACGCGGAGCCGAATCTTGCTGCTGAGCGGGTGCCGCCTTGGCTTGATTACGAGATGTGGCTTGGGCCTATCCGATGGCGGCCTTTTAACAAGGATTTCGTGGGGGCGTGGATGGCGCACCGGGACTGTTCGGGCGGGGAGATGACGAACTGGGGAGCGCATCATTTTGATATTGCGCAATGGGGTTTGGGGATGGACGGCGACGGGCCTGTGGAGATAATCCCGCCTGACGGCAAGGACTATAAGGTGCTGACGTACAGGTATGCGAACGGCGCGGTGATGACTCGCGACCCGGAGAAGCTGGCGGCGACAGCGGGGACGGACAATGGGTTGATGTTCGAAGGGACAAAGGGCAGGGTTGCGGTGTGGCGATATGCGGTGAAGACGTGGCCTGAAAAGTTAGTCAAGAGAAGATTGCAGGTCAACGACATACATTTGTATGAGAGCAAGAACCATCAGGACAATTTCCTTGAGTGCGTTCGGACACGGCGGCGGCCTATTACGGATATGGAGATTGGGCGGCGGTCGATAACGGTCTGTCATTTAGGTAATATCGCGTATGAGCTTGGTCGGCCTTTGAGGTGGAACCCGCAGGCGGAGCGATTTGTGGGTGATGAGGGGGCGAACCGGATGCTGTCGCGGCCTATGCGCAGCCCGTGGCATCTGTAGGCACAGATATTAAAGGAGATGTGATTATGAACAGGACAGTCCGACTTGCAGTTTTCCTGGCTTTGCTCTTCACGTTTCTGCTCCAGGCTCAAGCCGAGGAGAAGGTGTTTCGACTCGGGATAATCGGCCTGGATACATCACACGTGACCGCTTTTACGAAGATCATTAATGAGCCTGACAAGGACTATGGCTGCAGGGTCGTAGCAGGCTATCCGGGCGGCTCTGCGGATGTGCATTCCTCGGCCAGCCGCGTGGAGGGCTACACCAGGCAGTTGCGCGACGAATTCGGGGTCGAGATAGTCGATAGCATCGAGCAGCTTTGCAGAAAAGTCGATGGCGTACTGCTGGAAAGCGTTGACGGCCGGCCACATCTCGAACAGGTAAGGCCTGTGATAGAAGCCGGCAAGCCCGTCTTTGTCGATAAGCCGATGGCGGGCAACCTTGCGGACGTGATCGAAATATTCCGCCTTGCTAAGGAAAAGAATGTTCCGTGCTGGTCGAGCTCGTCTCTACGTTTTGCCCCCGGCATAATCGGGATGCGGAACGACAGCAGAGTCGGCAAAGTGCTCGGCTGCGATGCATATGGGCCTTGTCATCTCGAAGAGCACCATCCGGATCTCTACTGGTACGGCGTGCACGGTGTCGAGATACTTTTTACGATAATGGGCACGGGATGTGAGAGTGTCAGTCGCGTTCAGACAGCCGATTATGAGTTCGTGGCAGGCGTTTGGCAGGGCGGGAGAATCGGAACATTCAGAGGTCTGCGCACCGGCAAGACCGACTATGGAGCGATGGTATTCGGGAGCAAGGGTATTGCACCCGCAGGCAAATATACGGGCTATGAGCCTTTGGTAGAGGAGATTGTAAAGTTCTTTAAGACCGGCAAGGCGCCAGTGCCGGCCGAGGAAACGATTGAGATATTCGCCTTCATGTCCGCTGCCGACGAATCCAAGGCAAGGGACGGAACTGCGGTGTCAATTGCTGAAGTCCTCGACAAGGCCAGGCAGGACAATGAGGTTCGCCGAAAACACACGCCTGACAGATGAGACCGCCTATACGGCCAGAGGGAGTGGCGGGCAAATCACGCCTGCGACGGATAAATACCAACGAGTAAAAAGGGCTTGTAATCTCGGGCTATTTCAATAACATTTAGTCGCGGAATGTGGTGGATAGCAATGTGCTTACAGGCAGGTGACTGTGGCTAATATGGAGCAGTTTTTATGGAAACATATCCTACGAGAACAGAAGCGTTTGAGCTTTTAAGGGAATATAACCAGAATGAGAGTTTAATCAGACATGCCCTGGCCGTCGAGGCGGTAATGCGATACTTTGCCGACAAGCTCGGTGAAGATGAAGAAAAATGGGGCATAATCGGTTTAATACACGATATGGACTATGAAAAATTTCCTCAGCAGCACTGCAAAAAGACGGAAGAAATTCTCAAAGAACATAACTGGCCACAAGATTATATCAGGGCGGTACTATCGCATGGCTGGGGAATCTGTACGGATGTGAAACCAGAAAGCAAGATGGAAAAGGTTTTGTATGCCATTGACGAGCTAACCGGCTTGATTGCAGCTGCCGCTTTAGTCAGACCTTCCAAGAGCGTGCTGGACATAGAGGCGAAATCCGTGAAGAAGAAATGGAAAGACAAATCCTTCGCTGCAGGCGTCGATAGGTCTATTATCCAAAAAGGAGCCGAGATGTTAGGAATGGAATTAGGCGAACTTTTTACCGATACGATTATGGGTATGAGACAAGCGGCGGCTGAAATCGGGCTGAAGGGCGACAATTCCAATGTGTAAACCATCTGTCGCATTATTTTTTTCAACGGCAATAGTGGCCGTATTGCTTGCGGCAGATGTGACGCAGGATTTTAATCATAACGGGAGAGAACAAATGCAAAAAGACGAACCGCACAATTTAATTCCGGATGCAAATAATGTCAGCGTCACGGTCGTATATGATAATAATCCATACAGAGAAGGGCTGGAGACTTCCTGGGGCTTTTCCTGTGTCGTAACAGGGACAGAAAAAACCGTTCTTTTCGATACAGGGGGAAACGGGCAATTACTGCTCGAGAATATGTCAAAGACAGGGATTGACGCTAACAGCATTGAAACAGTTGTGCTGTCTCATATACACGGTGACCATACCGGCGGGTTAGAGATGTTTCTTAAGAAGAACCCCAAAGTAAGTGTTTACGTGCCCAAATCATTTCCGAAAAGATTTAAGGAAAAAGTTGTCTCGCTGGGAGCCGAGATTGTCGAGGTCGATAAAAAAACAGGAATCTGTAAAAACGTTCATTCGACAGGACAAATGGGGAAATTAATAAAAGAACAGGGATTGGTTTTACGAACAGAAAGAGGTCTGGTGATAATTACCGGCTGTGCCCATCCGGGTATTTTCAAGATGGTAAAGACAGCAAAAGATTTATTTAATGAAGATGTTCTGTTGGTTATGGGCGGATTCCATCTGGAATGGGCAAGCAAAGGTAAGATTGAAAATATTATCAAGGCCTTTGAAGATATAGATGTAAAATATGCAGGACCCTGTCATTGTACGGGCGAAAAAGCAAGGACGCTTTTTGCAAAACATTTTGGGGACAATTATATAAATATAGGAGTTGGCAAGGTTGTGAAAATCAAAGACCTGAGATAAAGCCGGCAAGCTTATGTAATGGAAACCATACAATATCATCCAATCGGGATAATCTCTTCGCCGTTCAAGGAAAACGTTGGTGTACCCCGACAGGCCGTGGGTGCTTCAGATATAAAAGGGACGATAGAAATATTTGACGAGTTTTCCGCGGGGCTCAAAGACCTGGACGGTTTTAGCCATATTGTTGTAATTTTCCATCTGCATAAGGTCAAAAACCCGAGCATTAAGGCCTGTCCGCCATGGGACGGGAAAGAACATGGTGTTTTTGCTACACGCAGTCCCTATAGGCCAAATCCTATCGGTTTATCGGTTGTCCGACTTGAAAGTATTGAGCAGAACATTTTACACATATTGGGTGTCGATATGGCTGACGGCACCCCGGTTTTGGATATAAAACCCTATGTTCCCGACTTAAATCCAACGAAAGATGTCAGAATCGGCTGGTTGACTGATAAGGTTGAAGGAATGAACAAAAGCAAATCCGGCGAGCGCTAATTTGTAAAACATATTTTTTGAGTATGCTATGGTATGTAAATGGTACAACGTGTGTCCGCTAAGAAGATTCGAAAGAGAAGGAAAGCTGGACAAATTCTGGGCACAGAATTATTGCAAATCAACCAACAACCAGCAAAACTGTAAAAGATACCAACTGGAGGAGAAAGGTATTTTTCATCCTGACAATATGCTGCCCAACGGCGAAATCGACGAGTCAATCGACATCTACAGTGATTAGATATTACATCTGAATCGATTATCGAACCCCATTCCGGTTACCGGCGGGGTAAATCCCTTAGGGATAAATGATAGATTGATTATTTGTGGAAGTGTGGGGCCTATGCAGCGAAGCAGAGGCGGCAGGCGCCCGAGGATTCGGCCTGGATGCGGAAGTGATGTTAAATAATCGATATTAAATCATCAATAATCAATTACTAAGAGCAGCCCATTGAGTTTCCGCAGTTGTAGCATTTGTAGCAGGTACCGTTTCGGACGGTTATGGCGCCGCAGACGTCGCAGGCGGGAGCATCATCCTGGAAATGCTCGAACTGGGCGTTAAACCGCCGGATAAACTCCGCTTTGGTCCCATCGGTCTCATCCGAGGAGGCCACACCCGCCAAGGCCCCGATACGATTTGCAAGTCCGGTGAGGCGGCTTTTCGCGGCAAGAGAAATGCGCTTAGCGGTGTCCCCGACAGAGGAAGCATCCTCAATTTGATTTTTCTGTTTTGATTTGCCCTTCGTCCCTGCCCGCACCTCGGCAATTTTTTCGGCCAGGTCCCTGGTTTTTTCGACTACCTGCCTGGCGGTGGTGACATTTTTGTTTTCGACAGGGGCCGATGCAGCGGCCCTGTTGGGGGTATTTGCCTCGGCGTAGCCCGGGAGGAACTGACAGCCCAGCCAGCAGAAGATATAGTCGATAACGCTCTTGGCGAACGGGATATCCCTGTTGGATGTCATCCCTGACGGCTCGAAGTGCGCGTGACGGAACTTATCGACCAAGGTAATCAGTGGCACGCCGTACTGCAGGGCCATCGATGTGCAGGTACCGATGACGTCCATCAGGCCTCCGACTGTGCTGCCCTCCTTTGCCATAGTGATAAAGACTTCGCCGGGCTGGCCGTCCTCATACAGCCCGACCGTGAGGTATCCCTCGTGTCCGGTTACCGAGAACTTGTGCGTTATGCTTCTGCGGGTATCAGGCAGTCGGCGTCTGAATGGTTTGGCCGGCGGCGCCTCGGCCCTGGCCATGGCCCTGGCCTTTGTTGCCTTGTGTTTGTCGGTCGAGACCGGCTGTAGCCGCTTCGAGCCGTCACGATAGATGGCAACCGCCTTTAAGCCCATTTTCCAGCCCTGCATATAAGCGGCCGAGACATCCTCGGCTGTCGCTTCTTTGGGCATATTGATTGTCTTGCTGATGGCGCCGGAGATAAACGGCTGAACCGCAGCCATCATCTTCAGGTGTGCCGTATAGTGAATATGCCGCTTTCCGTTTTTCGGTTTGAAGGCACAATCAAAAACGGGCAGGTGGTCGGGATTCAGCTTAGGAGCCCCTTCAATTGTCTCGTTTTCATCGATGTGCTCCGATATTTCCCTGATTTCGTCCGCACTGTATCCTAAGCGTTCGAGGGCCATCGGGACGGTGTTGTTGACTAATTTGAGCATTCCGCCGCCGGCAAGCAGCTTGTACTTGACGAGCGCAATATCCGGCTCGATGCCGGTCGTGCCGCAGTCCATCATAAAGCCGATGGTCCCGGTCGGGGCGAGCACGGTGGCCTGTGCGTTTCGAAAGCCCTTTTTCGAGCCAGCGTCAAATGCCTCGTCCCAGGCGTCCTTGGCGGCGTTGCGCAGGTAGTCCGGGCAGTGCGATTCGGGAATGTCGTAGGCATGCTGACGATGCATATTGATAACTTTGAGCATTGACTCGGAATTTTTGCCGAAGTGCTCGAAGGGGCCTTTTAAGGAGGCAATTTCGGCACTGACGGCATAAGCCGTGCCGGTAAGTATAGCGCTAATCGCCGCCGCCAAGGCCCTCGCCTCGTCCGAATCGTACGGCAGGGCCAGGCTCATAATCAGCGAGCCGAGATTGGCATAGCCCAGGCCCAAAGGCCGGAAGATATGACTGTTGACTGCAATCGATTTGTCGGGATAGCTGCCGTTATCGACTAAAATCTCCTGGGCGATGATAAAGAGCCGAATCGCCTTTTTGAAGCCGGCGACATCGAAGGTGCCGTCTTCTTTGCGGAACTTCATCAGGTTGAGCGAGGCCAGGTTGCAGGCCGAATCATCGATGAACATATACTCACTACAGGGGTTCGAGGCGTTGATAGGCCCCGAATTCGGGCAGGTGTGCCAGCGGTTGATAGTGCTGTCATACTGCAAGCCGGGATCACCACATATTCTGGTTCCTTCTGCGATAAGCTCCATCAGTTCCGCTGCGGAGTGCTCGT
>CAYMYK010000105.1:0-10366 GCA_964394625.1 uncultured Pirellulales bacterium | reverse complement strand
CCGATTGCCGAGTTGTAAATCGCAAATCGGAAATCGAAAATCAGCAATCCCAAGTGGTCGTTTATGGCAGGGAAGCACACAAGCCGCTGGATTGGCAGAGGCGTGAGAACGCGATTGGGCTCGCCGTCGGCCAGGATGCTGTTCACCTGGTTTATGTTGCTCGGATTCATCTTTCTGCTGGCTCCGCAGAGTTTTACCAATAGATTCCAGTTTGCTTTTGCCCGGATTTTTCGCTGGCCTTTGAGTATCGGCAGAGGCATTCCGCTGTTAGTGCGCGCCCGGGGCCGGCCGGACAACGGTGCCGGTGAAAGCCGCCGGCGGTATCAAAACTACATAGCAAACCTCGAAGAGCAGCTTCGTCAGCAGCAAAGAAAAGTCGAGCAGTTGTCCGGCCTTCGAAACAGATTCGGCGCCCTGGAGGGGGCAAAATTGGTGCCGGCCGATGTAATCAAGCGCACGCTTGGCGGGCCGACCAACGAAATGCTTATAAACCGCGGTGACGCCGACGGTGTGGGGCAGGGTATGTTTGTGCTGGCCGACAACGGCATCATCGGCACTATCTGTGACGTTGGCGCACGCACGGGCAGGGTTAAGCTGTTCACGGACGCGGCATTCGCCATACCGGTGAGAGCGGGCAGGTCCGACGTGGATATGCTGATGCAGGGTGCGGGCGACGGCCGAGCAAAGATAAAGCTGGTACCGGTCAGCCGGCGCATCGCCGCCGGAGAAGCGGTCTTCGCAAAGGAAAAGCCGGGCTTTCTCGACGCACCTATGATTATCGGAAAGATAGAGCGGTGCCGTCCGGACGACGACAGCGCTTCGGTATGGGACATAACGGTAAGGCCGGTCTGTGATATGGAAGGCGTCGGCAGCGTGGCGGTTATAGTAATGAATCCGTAAGGGGTATCGGATGCGATGGATACGTTTTGCGGTGCTGGTTGTGTTTGTCACCGTACTGCAGGCCGGCGGCCTGCCGGACGCAATAGCGCTAACCCGGCTGAATGCCAGGCCGGATATGCTGTTGATTCTTTTGGTGTTTTTCGCAGTCTATTGTGACGGCAACGAGGCGGTTATCTGCTCTTTCACTATAGGATTTGCAGCCGACCTTACGGGTCCGGCGATGGGACCGGGGATGATAAGCTTCGGGCTTTTCGGGACCGCTTTAGCGTATCTGAACCGTTTAATTGCGATAGGCAGGATGCCTCAACAGGCGGCGGCAATCTTCGTCACGTCCTTTTTAGTGGGCCTGACGGTCGCCCTTCTGGGGTTTTTGACGGGCCGACCGACCGCTGCGAATATCTACGCCGTCCTTTTGGGGACAAGCATATACACTGCTGTCCTGGGCCCGTTTTTGTTCCCGCCTCTGGCGTGGTGGATGCATGTACAACAGGCGCATTAAGGTTCTTGTGTTTTGTGGTGCGGCGCTGCTGGGCGTCTTTTTGTTTCGTTTAGTCGGCATGCAGTTGCTCAGCGACTCGTTTTACAAAGAGCGGATTGACGAGCTTAAGGCCCAACAGCGGCGCTCACGGCACCTTCGAGTAGTCAGGGGCAGGATATTGGACCGCAACGGCGGGGTTCTTGCGGTTGACCGGCCTCGTTTCGAGTTAGCCATAAGTTACGAACTGAGCAGCATACTGGATGAGCGGCAGAGACGGGCCGAGATGCTCGAAGCCGCCCGGACCGACGACAGTGGCGAAGCGGCAGCAGAGCTGCGCCGGCAGCTTGAATCTCGTCGAGCCGACCTGGATGCGATAATCGACAAAATTGCCGAGTTTGGTCAAAGCCGGTCTGAAACTTTACGGCGGCTTGCCGATATAAACGAGCGAATATGGCAGTTGCGGACGTTCATCGCGTGGGTGCGAAGCGGGCCGAGCACCGAGATACTTAACAAATACAACCAGAACGTCAACAGCATCCCGCTGTCCGAAGCGGTTGCGGACTTCGAGCATAGATACGACGCCGGGAGACGGCTTCGGCTGACAGCTAAGGTCACAGACATCTTTGAAATGAAGAAAGGCCAGCCGATTCTGGAGCTGAAGGGCGACGACGACGTTTTTGCCGCCCAGGTAGAGTTTTTGAATACCGACGGCGTCGAGATAGTAGTAACAGCCAAAAGGGTTTATCCTTATGGCTCGGCTGCCGCCCAGACGATTGGCTGGGTGGGTCCGCCGCAGCAGCGGGACAGGGAGCTTTTCGCAGGCGACCGGCTTGCCGAGTATCTTGCCGGCGAACTCTGCGGGCGTGAGGACGGCATCGAGTACGTCTGTGAGCCGCTGCTGCGAGGCAGAAGGGGCCGGCTCGTCTATGATATCGACCGCCGGCTTGTCAACAGGACCGAACGGCAGTTTGGCAAAGACGTTCGGCTTTCGCTGGATATCGAATTGCAGGAAAGGATTGAGTCGTACCTGTCGGATTGCGGGTTCAATCCGAACTGCCGGTCGGGTATGGCGGCGGTGGTCATCGATGTCGGCTCAGGCGACATCCTGTCGCTGGTCTCGCTGCCGGGTTTCGATTTGAACCGGGTCCGGACCGATTACGGCCGGCTTGCCGGCGACCCGTGCGAGCCGCTGCGCAACCGGGCGCTGAACCGCCAGTATCCACCCGGTTCGGTGATAAAGCCGTTGATTTTAGTTGCCGGGCTTCAATCGGGGAAAATCACCACCGACGAGGTGATGAGCTGTCCGGCAAAAAAGGCGCCGCCGGGCTGGCCAAGCTGCTGGATATACAAGCGATACAACTGGTTAGGCCACGATGAGCTTTGGGCAAACAACGCGCGCAACGCCCTCAAGGGAAGCTGCAATATCTATTTCTCACGTTTAGCCGACAGAATCGAGCCGTTGGTTCTGCAGAACTGGCTCTGGCGGTTCGGGTACGGCCACAAATTATCGCTCGTCGCTCGCGGCCCGTCACTCGAGTCACGGGCCACGGGTCACGAGTTACGAGATTTCAGGCAGGCACAGGGGCAAATATCGAATGTTCCTGCGAAGGAGACAATAACGAGTTTCGAGCAGTTGGGCGGGCTTTCGGAAGGTGAGCGGAGGTGGTTCGGCATCGGCCAGGGAAACTGCCGGGCGACGCCGCTGCAGGTAGCCAATGCGATGGCGGCCATAGCCCGCGGCGGAGTGTACAAGCCGGCACGGCTCCTCGTCGGCGACGGCGACAGCAACGACGCGGCAGTGCCGCAGGGCGTTGCCGGCGCCATTGACTTAGGGCTATCGGGACAAACACTGGCTGTGGTCTATGACGGGATGCAGGCGGTGGTCAACGAGCCGGGCGGCACGGCAAATAAGGAGTTTGCCTTTGCCCTGAACGGCTTTGCCGACGAGGGCGTCAGCATTTATGGAAAGACCGGCTCGACGGAAAAACCGTCCAACGCCTGGTTCGCCGGCTTCGCCAAAGACAACGCCGGCCGCAGCATAGCGATTGCGGTTATCGTCGAGCACGGCCGGCACGGCTCGAGCGATGCGGCGCCACTGGCGCGTGACATAATCAGCTTCTGCATCGAGGCCGGCTACATCGGCCGATTGCAGCAGCCAACCGAAAACTTTTCGCCCGCAGGATAAAAAATACAATATCTGAAAAATTTTCTGGAAAATCCCCACTGACAACATATCATTTGCTCAAGGCATTCTTGGGAGAACAGCAATTGGCGAAAAACTGAAAACCCCCTTAGGAGGATTTCAATGTACTGTCCAAAATGCGGAGCGGAAAACCCTGACGGAGCCCGGCTGTGCAGCTCGTGCAGCTGGGTGCTGACAAGCACGAACACAGGCCCGGCGCAGGATGCCAGAACAAGCTCACTGGCAGTTGCTTCACTGGTGCTTGGAATTTTGAGTTTCTTTACATTTTTTATCACGGCCCCTTTGGCAGTCATCCTGGGGATTGTCGGCATTTTCAGGATCGAGAAAAGTGCCGGCCGGCTGAAGGGCAGGGGCCTTGCCATAGCCGGGATGGCCGTCCCCGCCGCTTCACTGCCGATAGTGGCGCTGATGATGGGTATTCTTATGCCCGCACTTGCGAGGGTACGGCAGGTGGCCTACCGAATGGCCTGCGGCACCAACCTTTCCGGTCTCGGCAAGGCGATGATTGTATATGCCTGCGACAACAACGACAAATATCCCGATTGCTCTCAGTGGTGCGACCTGCTTATCGAGCACGCCGAAATAAGCCGAAGTATGCTTTTGTGCCCAGGGGCGCCTAAAGGGCCCTGCAGTTACGCTATGAACGAGAACATTCAGCAGCTTGGAATAAAGGCACCTGCTGATATGGTGCTGCTTTTTGAGAGTGTCCCCGGCTGGAACCAGTGCGGCGACCCTGAGCTTTTGACCACAGAGAACCACTTCGGCGAGGGCTGTAATATCCTCTTTAACGATATGTCTGTAAGTTTTGTAGCGCCCAATGATATCAATGACCTTCGCTGGACCGCAGAGCCGGACGATTAACGCACGCCGGCTGTCATCGGGGTCAACGAGATAAACTTGTCGAAAACGGCAACACAGTTTCGAAGGGGAACTTATGGCGGGCAAATATTTTCGTTACAGTGACGTGCTGGGCTATGGCTGGAGTGTGATGAAGTCCAATGGCTGGTTCTTTGTCGGCGTGGGTATTGTTTTTATGATAGTCTCCTATCTTCCATCGATAGCAGATATGGTGGTGGTGCGTTCATCTTTGACCGGGCCTGTCTCTGCCGCTTTGCGCGTCAGCTTCTTTGTGGTCGGCTGGATAATTAGTATCATCGTGGCAATAGGCCTTGTAAAGATAGCCCTGAGTTTTTGCGACGAAGTCAAGCCCGCAATGGGTATGCTGTTCGATGCGGGCGACTGTTTTTGGCGGTATCTTGGAACGGCAATACTCTACGGCCTGATTGTATTTGCCGGATTCATTTTGCTGTTTGTTCCGGGCATCATCTGGTCGGTCAAGTATTGCCTGTGCTTTTATTTCGTAGTTGACAGGGGGCTCGGCCCTGTCGAGGCACTGAAGGCGAGCGGCAGGACAACAATGGGGGTCAAATGGGAGCTGCTGGGTTTCGGCGTTATCTGCGGCCTGATTAACTTTCTGGGGCTGCTTTGCCTTGTTGTGGGTTTCTTCGCCAGTTATCCGACGGTCCTGGTGGCGAATGCGCTTGTTTACAGGCAGTTGGCGGCGCAGAGCCCCGAGCTGGCCGAGTTCGGAATCGGTGTCGGCGAGGGTAATTTTGATTCACATTTTCCGCCCGGCAATCAACAGGCGTGAAAGGGCGGAACTAAAGCGGTGGGATTTGGAGATAATTGAGAGTTTTTTCGAGGATTTTTGTGGCGGCGGGAGCGGCGACGACGCCACCGGTATAGCCGATGCCGAGCGAACGGTTTGGTTTGCGGATTGAGACTAAGACGATGACAGCGGGGTCTTCGGCGGGCGCCCCGGCGACAAAAGAGGCGACGTAATAGCGGTCGGAATAGCCCTTTTCGCCGGTCTTTGCGATGTTGGCGGTTCCGGTCTTGCCGAATACACGCCATTTTTCGAGCTTGGCCCTTCTGCCTGTCCCGGCCGGGTCGTTCACGACCGCGACCATAGCGTCGCCGACAATCCAGTTAGCAACCTCGGGATTGACGATATAAGCGATTTCGGGCGGCGGGCGTTTTAGTTTAATGATTTCGCCGTCGGAGCCGATAATCGCGGCAACGACATAGGGCCGGACGGGGTGACCGCCGTTGGCAAGGATGCAAAAGCTTCGGGCCATTTGAATCGCCGTTACCGAAATCTCGTGGCCGAAAGGTATCCTGGTGACGCTGTAGCCGGTCCACCTGCCCGCGGGCCAGAGCAGGCCCGGCGACTCGCCCGGCAAATCGATACCGCTCTTTCGCCCGAAGCCGAAAAGTTTCAGTCCTCTATAGAGCCGTTTTTTGCCTAATCTCTGGCCTATTTTGGCCATCCCGATATTGCTCGAATGGATGAGGATTTCCCGCAGCGCCAGGTTGCCGAAGCCGGTTCTGTATTCGCCGATTCTGCCGAAGCCCCTGCCGTGGTAGTCGCCGTTCTCGCAGAAGATTTTTTCGGTCCGGTTGACCACACCGGAGTCGAGGGCGATGGCGGCCACGATGGGCTTTATAAGACTGCCCGGCTCAAACGGGTCGGTTATTGCGCAGTTGCGCAGGTTTTCGGGGTCGGTCGAGTTGACCTCAGCCGGGTCGAAGTCCGGCAGGGAAACCATCGCTAAAACTGCGCCGGTTTTCGGCTCGGCCACGATGGCGACGGCTGATTCGGCCTGGTATTTTTTGTACTGCTTCTCAAGCTCGGCCCGTGCAAACTGCTGAACGGTCGAGTCAATCGTGAGGATTATTCCTACTCCGCTCTGAGCAGCCGAGCTCTCGGGCCTTAGCCGAACAGGCCGGCGAAATATGTCGGCAAAAAACACGATTTTTGCGGGCGAGCCGGCCAGCTCTTTGTCATATCGCAGCTCAATGCCGGCCAGGCCACTGCTGTCGGCGCCCGCCACCAGCCGGCTCGTAAAGCCGACCACGTGCGCGGCAAGATTCCCCATCGGGTAGTATCTCTGCCAGTTGGTTTCGACTCCGACGCCCGGAATTCTGCGAGCGGCCCGGCACTGGTTCGGCTCGGCGCCGACGAGTATTTTCACAAAGCCCGGATTTTTCCCTTCGCAGATACGCCTGCAGATTATGTGCGCGCCGGTCTCGACTATCTCAGCCAGCCCATTTGCTGTGTCCTTGGGGTCTTTTATCGACCGCGGCTCGGCGAAAATGGTCTGGACCTCGTTGCTCGCCGCGAGCACCCGGCCCCGGCAGTCAAGGATTACGCCGCGCTGAGGCGGGCGGCCGATAAAGCCGCGCTGCTGCTTCGTGCAGACGGCGGCGTAGTATTCGCTCCTGAAATACTGCAAAACCAGGCACCTCGCCGCCAGCGCCGCAAACGCCGCAATCAACAAACCGAACAACAGGATGGTAACGCGGATGTTCTTCATTAGTAGTTTTGAGTTTTGAGTTTTTACCCCCCAGCCGCTATTCCCTCCTGTTCACCGGTCGAGCTGCTCTGAGACGCTCTGCGGATTTGTCCGGCTCTCGAGCCGCAGTTGCTTGCCGCCGAGCCGTTGTTTCAACCGGTCCTGGTCGGCTTTTAATCTGTACAGCCGGTACACGATATGGTTGTTAACGCTGCGAAGGTGCACTGTGAAAAGCCCAATAGCTGTAAAGTAGCCGATTGCAAAAAGCAAACAGAACCGCAGTCTCATATACACACGACCCCGCCGCCACGCGGCATAGCCGGCCGATGGCCCCGGCAGGCCGGCGTCCTATCTTGCCGGCAGACTCAGGCGCATGCCCGTCATAAGTTCATCTTCATCTTTTATAATATTACGGTTCAGCTTGGCTATCTCCTTGTAGCGACTTCCGTCACCGAGCCGCTCGGCGGCAATTTGCCATAAGCTGTCACCGTCGCGCACAACGCATACCTTGCTTTGCCTCGGCTGACTTTTGCCTTTTGCGGTATGTCTTTCGCCGATGCCCTTTACTTCAACGAAGTCCGGGCCGCGAATCGCCCGTGTGGTATCGCTGCCGGCCGGCAGGGGCCCTGCCAATGGCGGTATGATTAGCTTCTGGCCGACATAGATTTCATCTGGTGAGCCGAGCGTGCCGCTGTTTGCCTCAAATATCCCCTTTACGTTCGCAAGCTTGTTGCCCTGCTCGGGCCCGTACAACTTTACGGCTATAGTGCTGAGCATATCGCCATTCCGGACGACGTAGAACCTCGGCAGTGCCCGTTTCGGAGGCGCCGCTTCGGCGGCGACCTGTTTTGCCGCTTCGGCCAGCCGTTTAGCGGCAGAGCCGCCGGTTTGCGGCTGTTCGTCGAGGCCCGGCGGAACTTGCGGAAGCGGCATTGAAAAACGGGTATGCTGCTCGGCGGTATTAGGCCGGGCCGGGCCTGCAGATTGGCTGTATCTCCGCCCCGGCTCATTGAGAGCCAGCGGAACCCTGCGCTCCCTGACGGCAAGGCCCGGCGAGCCGGATTGCGGGCCAACTAAATTGGCAGTCAGCTCGTTGCTGTTTTGCCGCCGGCCTGAGCCAGGCAGGCCATTGATGATGAATGCGATTACGAATATGAATACCAGGCCCAACAGCAACCCTATCTTGGCATCTCTTGTCATAACTGAAACTCCATGCTCTTCAATCCGTTATTGTCTTTGCGCAATCCTCAGCTTTGCGCTTCGTGCCCTTCGATTTTGAATTATTTCTTCGCGACTCGCCCGCACCGGCTTTTTCGTGATAATCCTGTAAAGTCCTTTTTTGGCATTTTCCTTGAAACTGTCCTTGACCAGCCCGTCTTCCAGGCTGTGAAAGCTGATTACCGCAATGTAGCCGTCTCTATTTAACAGTTCCGCCGCCGAGTCTAACAGCCGCGTCAGGTTTTCCAGCTCGTTGTTGACCGCGATTCTAAGCGCCTGAAAGGTCCTGGTAGCCGGATGTATTCTCGGTCTTCTCTTGCGGCCCGGCCTTGCCAGGGCCCTGCTGACTATCGACGCTAATTGAGCGGTCGTCTCAATCCGCTGCCGTTTACGGCTGTCCACGATAAAACGCGCAATCCTTCGCGACGCCCGGTCCTGGCCGAATCTGTAAATCAAATCGGCTAACGATTTGGCGTCCGCTTTATTGACTATATCGGCAGCGGTGGTCTTTAAGCTTTTATCCAATCTCATATCCAGCGGCATATTCTGCCGGAAACTTAATCCCATCCCGGCGTCGGCAAGCTGAGCCGAGCATACGCCAAGGTCCGCCAGCAGAAAATCAACCTTTCCCACGCCCTGCTCGCGCAGACATTCGGCTAAACGGGAAAAATTACATTTGAGCAGTATCACCCTGCAGGTGAGGTTTTTCAGAACAGATTGGGCCCTTCGGATAGCGTCTGTGTCCACATCCAGGCCGATGATAGCTCCCTCGGGGCCCAACTGTTCACCGAACAGGCAGCTATGACCTCCCTGTCCAACGGTCGCATCGACCATCACCGCATCCGGCGGTAAGTGTATCTGTTCGGCTAATACCTTAGCAAGAACCGGTATATGCTCTGTCAGCGAATCATTCACCTCTTGATAAATAGCGCTAAACCTTCGTTTCTCCGCAATCGCCCCTTGTATCCGCCGTCTTTATTGTAACCTGCGCCCGGGTGCAAAGCACAACTGTCAGACGACGGCTACCCTGTTTCTCTGTTTTTTCAGGTTTTCAACAGCCGAAGAAAATGCAATATCCCGAAATCGGCCCCCAAGCTGCCTGACGTGTTTAAGACGCTCGTCGAGAACGGCAAGCGAAGCAAAACTCTGCTCATCCGTATCTCTGCCGCCGGTCAAGCTGCCTTTTATGATTTGGAAGTGGTCGGTATTCAACTGCATCTTTTTACCTCCCCATTACAACTTAGAGTTCCTGACTTTGCTTTTGCAGAATTATCTGCCGCGCCTGCGACATCTGCTTTTGATACTGGCCGATATTGTCCTCTAAATACTGCTCCCAGTCCCGGCGGTTCCAAAGCTCGATGTGGTCTCTGACCCCGACCAAAGTAACGTTATCTCGCAGGCCTGCCCTGCTGCGCAGTTTTTCATTCAGGAGCAGCCTTCCCTGGCTGTCCAGTTCGACCTTCGCTGCCAAAGCGAAACTGATTCGCTCGAACGCTATTGTTTCATCCGGTGCGGCTGACTTCGGAGTCCCCGCGAGGACGATTTGTTCGAAACATCTCTCAGGGTACAGGCAAAGTATGCCGTTTGCGCCGAGGACGAGATAGAAATTGCTGCCGTGCTCGTCGCTGTCGATTTGGTTTCGCAGCTTATTTGAGACGAGGACCCTGCCCTTGCTGTCGATGACGTGTTCGTATTCGCCTGTTAACAAAAGCATGGTATCATTCCCACTGAGCATTACAATAATGGGACAAAATACCACTTTCCCCCACTGAGTCAACAAATAAAATCATTTTTTTTCAAATTTTTTACAAAATTTTATTATAGGACGTTTTCTGTGATTCGGGGTTGTGAGGATGGTTCGGAAAAGCCAAAGTGATAGGGAATTGATTTTTAGACACAGATTAACACCGATTTGAGGCTTTAGATTGCCGATTTGCCACAGCTCAACTCTATCCTTATCCGCTATGTCCTACACGCTATCCGCTATCTTTTGTATCTTTGTGCATTCGTGTCTTTGTGGTGAAAAATCCGGTTGAGCCGCAAACTCCGGGGCGTCAATAATTATTTTATTGCAGTTCAAGGAAGATTTTGATATTATAATGGTATTGAAAGGGCCTGGCCTTGCGGACGGGCGGCTAATCCACCTCTGTCGGATAAATATGGGGGATAACAGCTTATATTTAAGGAGATATAAGTTATGAGAAGCGAGAA
>CAYMYK010000104.1:1613-10394 GCA_964394625.1 uncultured Pirellulales bacterium | reverse complement strand
TTCGACATAGGTTGTAAGCTTGAATAGCTTGTTCGCATCCTGCAAGCTGTCTGTTCCGCGGCCCATCTGGTCCCAGCCCACAAGCACATTAAGCGCTCTTAAACCCGGGCTTACATCCTTCCAGGAGAGCGTCGCGTAGTAATCGGTACTTTCAAAGACAATTTTATAACTTCCCAGCGGGGTAAATCCGTCCGGCGCGGCCGGGCCTGGGCTTGTGGCGATATTCAAATCAGAACTAAAATAGCCGACAGGGTCATAGTCATCGGCGCCGCCGATGCCTCTCCAGCCCTCACAAAGCAGAAGTCCCGTCCTCGCCGCTGCCGTCTGCAGGTCGGCCCTTCGTGCGCTCAGGGCCGCGCTGTACCGGTAGGCGGACGTACCCAGCACCGCAATGATAAATATCACCGTGGCAATCATCACCTCGACAAGCGTAAAGCCGGCCCTGTATTTTCTTCTGCTCACTGTCATAACCATAGCCATTGGCCCCCCTTTTCGAACATCCAACCAAACTAATTAAAGTATATGAAAAGAAATCATAACAAACAAACAGGACAGCGGCCTTTCTCAAGGGCAAAAAGCGTTCCGCGGGCCGTTATAGGACTCAAGCCAGGCAGCCCTTGCGAGCGCTTCACTCGCTCCAGACGGCGCCCTGGTCCATTGTCGCCTGAAGAGGTATAGAAGGAGCATCGCCTAAAGAGGCGGTCGCATCGATGGTTATGAGATAATCGTCATAACCCTTAAAGGCAATGGTGTAGCAATCGTCGGTAAAGTACTTGCCGTCGAGGTCGCCGCCGGAGGGGCCGGGTGTGATTACAAAGCCAAGCTCGGTGAGAGTAGTTCCGACAAAATTGAAGCTCTGTCCCTTTTCGGCACAGTACGCCCTGGCCGCCGTCCTGATGCTGCCGGCCGCCGCTCTGCCCTCGGCCCACTTCGCTGAATCCATACGACCACGCATCATCGGAATCGACACCGCGCTGAGAATGCCGATGATGAAAATCACCACCATCAGCTCAATCAGGGTAAAGCCGCCCGATGATGTATGTGAATTGGTATTCATCTCCGCACTGCCCATCCAAAAGACTTAAAGGTGGGGACACCAACGTCCCCACCTTTTCGGCCGAATTGACTGATATTTCAGGTAACCTGAAACAACACTCGAAACCGGCTTACGGCGTCCAGGTGCCGGCCTGGTCCAGTTTCACTGTCGCAGGTATCGCTGGCTCCTGGCCCGTGGTCGAGCTTGCCGCGGTCACGGTGATCTCGTACGTATCGTAGCCCGTGAAGGCAATGGCGTAACACTCGTCGCTGAAGTACTTGCCGTCCAGGTCGCCACCGACCGCTCCCAGATTAATATTAAAGCCCAGGTCCGTCAGCGTGGTTCCGGGATAGGTGTAGCTCGGGCCTTTCTCGGCGCAGAACGCACGGGCCGCGGTGCGGATACTGCCTGCGGCGGCCTTGCCCTCCGACCACTTGGCGGAATCGATTCGGCCACGCATAATCGGAATCGCCACCGCCGCAAGGATGCCGACGATGAATATGACCACCATCAGCTCAATCAGTGTAAAACCTTTTCTGCCCTTCATTTTAGTTTCTCCTAATAAATGTTTTTAATTACGTTACTCCCGATTTCCTTGGTTCAAAATCGGCCAAACTCCACGCCAACTTTACGATTCAATTCTCTTTTTCGCCTCTTATTGGGACGCCCCCATCGAGAAGATTGGCAAATACAGTGCAAGAATGACGACCAGCACAATCGCCCCGACCGTCACAATCATAATGGGCTCAAGCAGCCCCAGCACCGTGTTTATCGTCGAATCAACCTTTCGCTCATAGTAGTCGCTGGTGCGCTCGAGTACCTGCGGCAGCGAGCCGCTTTCTTCTCCCACCTGTATCATCTTGACGACCATATTCGGGAAAAAGCCCGCCGTCGCCAGACCCAGCGAGACGTTCGAGCCCTGAACAATGTATTCTCGGGCCTTTACTATGGCATCCTTTATTACGTCGTTCTTGGTCATAGTCGAAAGAATATCGAACACCTCAAGAACCGACACGCCCGCGGCAAGGAGCGTCGCCGTTGTCTTGCAGAAGGTCGAGACAAAGGCCTGACTGATTATCTTGCCAAACAGGGGCATGCGTAATGCAAGCCGGGAAAATAGGCGATGACCTTTAGGCGTCTTCGACGTAAATATGGCTAAGCAGACGGAAATAAAGACAAAGCCAATTATGAAGAGCAGGTTGTGCCTGACTATGTCGTAGAAATCCATAAATGCCTGGGTGAATGCGGGCAGCTCATTTCCAAACTGGTCGAATATGGTGCGAAATCGAGGAATAATAAAGCTCATTATGAATATGACTATCAGCACAATAAAACACAAAACGAAAATGGGATACGCCATGGCGCCCTTGACCTTTCTCGCAAGCTTGTCCCGGCTGTCGAAATGCTCAGCGACACGTTTGAGCGCCTCGGGAAGGTTGCCGCTTGTCTCTCCGGCTAATATGATTGCGCGTGAAAGCTGGTCAAAGACCTGGGGAAATTCGGAGACAGATGCCGAGAAGCTCTCGCCCCTTCTCATTTTATCGAGGATTTGTCTCAAGATGTCCTGAAGCTGCAGGTTCTCGATGTCGTCGGATATCGTTTCAAAGGCCGTGGTTATCGGGATGCCGCCCTCGACCATAGTAGTCACCTGCCAGCACAGGGCCGCGATTTCCGCCGACTTGATTCTCTTGTGTCGCCGGCCCTTGGGATTTTTTTGCTGTAAGGCCTGAGCGATTTCCTGAACACTGACGGGTGTATAACCGTGCTCACGAAGCCAGGCAATGACGTCATTGTCGGATTCGGCCTGTGTCAGGCCTTCTTTCCGCGCACCAGACGCATCACAAGCGCTGTATTTGAAGCTCTTCATTCAATCAACCTTTACCACTCGGGGTCGCATTTTAAGTTTCAGGCACTACGGCTTTTTCCAGCCATCGGTCTGTATTAACACAGGGTTTAGCAAAAAATACATTGGCTGGTTATCAGACCTCCGTTCAGAAAATACCGGGCTAAGCCACATATTCCCATAAGAACAAGTAATTCTCACTGAAAGCTCGTTCCCGCCAAACAATCAACCCTGTCCCGAGACTGCGAGAACACTTTCTTCCTGTTGCTGTTCCTGTTCCTGTTCTATTCCTATATCTCCAATGTCATCATGAAACGTTACGCTGAGAACCTCCTCCGGCGTTGTCAGGCCCTGCAGCATTTTGTTGACACCGCTGTCCATCAGGCCTCCGTAGCCCTTCTTACGTGCCAGGGCACGCAACTGCGCCTCAGTACCGCCGGCAGTTACTGCCTCTCGAATCTCACGGTCCATCACGAGGAACTCGAAGATAGGCAGCCGGCCTAAATAGCCGTTGTTCCCGCAGGCGTTACAGCCCCGACCGTGATAAAAGGTCTTGCCTTTGACGCGGGCCGGGTCGATATTCAAACGTTTGAGGACCTTTTCGCTAACCGCCACAGGCTCCTTGCAGCGCTCACAGATTTTCCTTACTAACCGCTGAGCGATAACCAGGTTGAGGGAAGAAGCCAGCAAATACGGCTCTATACCCATATACATCAATCGGCTCAGGGCGCTGGGGGCATCGTTGGTATGGAAGGTGCTCAGAACCAGATGGCCCGTAAGAGAGGCCTTAATTGCAATCTCGACCGTTTCCTTGTCTCGAATCTCTCCTATGAGAACTATATCGGGGTCCTGTCTCAAAATTGCCCGCAGACAGGATGCAAAATCCAGGTCAATTTCCGGCTTGACCTGAATCTGATTTATCCCGGCCAAACGATATTCAACGGGGTCCTCCACGGTGGTGATATTTTTCGTCGGGTCCTTTAGATAGTTCAGTGCTGAATATAAGGTGGTGCTTTTGCCGCTCCCGGTCGGGCCGGTAACGATTATTATACCGTGCGGCTGAGACAGCGACGCCAAAAGCTGCTCAAGCAGCTTCGGCTCGAAACCGAGCTGTTTGATGTCGTGCGTAGTCCCTCCGGCATCGAGGATTCGCATTACGGTTTTCTCGCCGTAGATAGTCGGTATTGTTGAGACGCGCACGTCTATGGCCCTGTTTGAGGTCTTTATCTTAAATCGCCCGTCCTGGGGCAGGCGGTGTTCGGCGATATTCATTTTGGAAAGGATTTTGATTCGCGTAACGATGGCGCTCTGCATATGCCTGCCCGGCGGAACCATATCCCTGAGCATGCCGTCGATTCTCATTCGAATCATCATTGACTTTTCCTGGGGCTCGATGTGAACGTCGCTGGCCCTGCTCTTTACCGCCTGACTGAGCAGAAGGTCAACAAACTGAATCACGGGCGCTTTCGCCGCAGCCAGCTCGCTGCTTTCGATATCCGCGCCGTCTTCCAGAATCGACTCGACCCTCTCATCCTGAGCAGTGGCCCTGCTGCCTTCGAGCTCCACCAGCTCACGCAGCCGCTGCTCCTCCACATCGGAGCCGTGATAGATGATTTCAATCGCCCTGCGGATTTCCTGAGCGGAGCTGATAACAACCTTGATGGGACGTTTTATCTTGAGGGTAATTGTATCGATGGCGATGACGTTGAGCGGGTCGGCCATTGATACCACCACCTTGTCTCCTATCTCGCCGATGGCTATAAGACAGAATCGTTTTGCAATGCTCTCGTCGAGTATGCGGGCAACATTCATGTCTATCTTGGTGATATCGTCGAAGTGGAAATACTCCATTGACAGATGTTCCGCCAGGCCGCGGGTGACCTGGTCCTCACTCATCATATTCAGCCGGAGCAGCGCCTCGCCGAGCCGGCCTCCGTATCTGCGCTGCTCATCCAGGGCCTTGTTCAACTGAAGCCGCGTCAACAGACCCTTCGAGACCAGAAACTCACCGAAAAGATGAGTCGTCTTGGCTCTGGGAGCACCGGAACTGTTCTGACCAGCTTTCATTTCAACCTCTTACCTGCTGTTGCTCAGCGAACCCCTGCGGCAAAACATTCCACACGCGTATTGATTGCACATCGATCCTCATAATCAGAGGGTATATACAGCCCCCGCTTCGGCATTGACTCAGCACGTTCGTACACAATACTCGTCAGCAAAAACATTGCCTTAGATACTTAAAGTATAGGACATAGACGGCCAAAAACAAAAATCACACACCGTTGAAGCACGCCAGGCTCCTCTGAGAAACGTTTCCCCTGGATTGGCAGGGCCATGTTCACACCAGCAACCGCCAATTAACAAGTTGTCGCGCGCCGGCTTTATGGGACTTGACAAGGGCCTGTCCCGGCTATCGACTCACAACACCGGGCGCAACGCCGGTCTTCAGAGCCGCGCCTCACATCCGACTTCGGCTCCCAAAGCTGCAAAGGCGGCAAACTTGTCGTCTGCAAAGTCGAATATCTCATCCAGACCGACAATAGAAAAAATCGCCCTGGTTGCCGCACAGGCATTACAAAAGATAAGCTGATGGCCGCAATCAGCCAGAAGCTTGCGCAATCTAAGCAGGGCCGAGATACTCGTCGATGTCATAATGTCAATGTTGTAAAAATCTATTACTACGTCGCAATCCCCTCTATCCCGGACAATTCCGATTAAGCTCTTAAGCTCCTGGCGCATTCGCGGCTCTCGAGGCAGCTCGACCAGTACGATGTCATCGGACCAATTCTGAAAGCCCATCCAATTCCTCCTAATCATATTATCAAGCTCCAGCAATTTCAGATAACGTATCGGCACAACGTCGGGCCGGGTTAACCAAAAAAACCCGGACAGAGCCCCGGCGAAAAAGATGGGGACAGGACTCGCATCGGTTCGGCCAACGCCGCTCCGGCAGCCGAAATCAAATGCCGGCCGGCATAATGAGATGATTAAGGGTAAAGACCGACCGGTAACTATCGCGCCGCCGGATGTGTATTGGAAACAATTATGGAGTGTGCACCCGGCCAAACGTATCTGCCGTCATCGCAGGGACCGAGCCCTAATTTACGACTGACCCGGGCTTTGAGAAAGGATATGCCCTGACTCAACAGTTGTACGGCTATACAACCTCGAATCCTATCATGGTAATGTCATCAACCTCGGCAGGGTCTATTTGCTGGTTCTGCGCGAGCATATTGAATCTGTCCATCATTTCGACAATCGGCAAATTCTCAATTTCACGAAACTCGCTGGTGAAATGGAAACCCGTCAGGTCGTCAAAATTTCCGATGAACGGCTCTGCTCCATCCGAATACAACAGCAGCTTATCGCCCTGCTGAAGCTGCACAGTTTCCTGGCCGTACTCGGCCTGCTTGAATACGCCGAGCAGTGAGCCGCGAATCTCAAGCTGTTTTGTCTCTTCGCCGCGCCTGATAAAGATTGGGTATGGATGGCCTGCCCGGGCGTAGGTCAGCTCCAGCGTCTTTGTGTTAAGCAGGCAGTAGCAGCAGGTAGCAAACTGATAGCCGCTCAGCTTCTGTGTGGCCATCCTGATATTGAGATTCTTCATCACCTGCTCAGGGGGAAATATGTGATACGTATTTTCGACGGTGGTTCTCATAACCAGTGCCTGCTTCAGAAAAATTGTCAGAAGCGCCGCAGGCATCCCGTGACCGACCACATCAGCCACATAGAAACCTATGTGGTCTTCGTCGATGCGCACTATGTTGTAGATATCGCCCGATACCCACTCGGCAGGCAAAAATACCGTTGCCCATTTTATGTTATCAATGTTGGGTACCTGCGTCGGCAGAAAATCCTGCTGAACAAGCCCCGCTAATCGAAGCTGCTCGGTCAGATTATCTACGAGTGCTCCGGTCATGCTGAGCTGCTCGGCGAGTTTGTTTTTGTATATTGTCTGAATCTGTTTGGGAGGTATGGCAGGTTTGACCGCCAAGCCGTCACTCTTCTTTCGGTAGGCCAGATTAACACTGACTCGCGTCCACAACTCATCAACAGAGACCGCCTCGGTAGTACTGCCGATTGAGAAACTGCTCTCGGACGGGGCTAAAGAGAAGCTCTTTACCGGAACCTTGACTCTGTCGGTAATCAGGATAACGCCGATGTTCTCCATCTCGAGCGTTTCAATGATGCGAGCAAGCTGCCGCTGTTGTCCGGCATCCGAGTCTTTCGCATCGATAATCACCGTACCTACGAAGCCAAGCTTGTCACGTACCGTGTTGAATTTGTCAATCTCGAGAATACGATAATTCAGCTTCCTTTCCCTCAGCAGGCGTTTGATCTCGGCAGGCATCTGCCTGTCTCTCGCCGTCAGGTAAAGTACATCGGTGAACGCCTTCTCTAATTCAATTGCACTCAATAGTTCGGTATTAACCATTTGACTGTTCCTTTAGCAATTATGCCTCGCAGTTCAGAGAGCCGCCGGAAACTCGGTTAGTTTATCAACGGCACTTCGCACAAATCGATAAAACTCGTATAACTAATTTCGGTATGTCAAGGCCCTCACTTTGCCTTTTCTTATTTTTTTTTGCACTATATTCTTATCGGCTCCGGACTCGTCTCGGCGAAGGCTCGAGCCGTAGCCGGACAGGCAGGACAGCCATTTTTTGCCCCCCTCAACCCGCGGGTGGAAGGGTAACGCACCCGGCCGGGCACAAAGTCCGAGAATATGACCGGCAGTGGGAAAAAACGGGAACGGCTCAGTCGAAAAACCGATGAAAAAGTTTATGTTGTCAGCCCGCAAATATGGCCGAACCGATACGAAGAATGGTGGCTCCCTCCTCAACCGCAATCTCGTAGTCGGAACTCATGCCCATACTCAGCTCCGAAAAATGCTGACCGACTATCTTCTCACCCCTCATTTCCACAAAAAGCTCTCTGGCCCGAACAAAACATGCCCTTACCACATCCTTGTTGTGAGTCAGCGGCGCCATCGCCATAAGCCCGGTCAGCTCAAGGTTCGGCAATGTCTCTATCTGTTCGCCAAGATGGGTGGCAGCTCCCACCGGCACACCATATTTCTGCGGCTCCTGCGATGTGTTAACCTGCAGCAGAACCTTCGGATGCAGTCCGAGCCGGGCCGCTGAAGCATTTATCTCCTCGGCTAACCGAAGGGTATCGACCGAGTGAATCAGCGAGGCAATAGGCAGGACCTGGCGGACCTTATTACGCTGGAGATGACCTATCATATGCCAGTTAACCTTCTCCGGCAGCTCGGCATCACCGCCGGGCCGGTGCAAAAATTCTTCTATCTGAGCAGAAACCTTCCTTAGCTGCTGCACCCGGTTCTCACCCAGGTCAACAAAGCCCAGTCTGATAACATCCTTTGTCTGCTCCAGTGACGCCGATTTC
The DNA here is from genome assembly GCA_964394625.1 of uncultured Pirellulales bacterium. Classification (GTDB taxonomy): domain Bacteria; phylum Planctomycetota; class Phycisphaerae; order Sedimentisphaerales; family Anaerobacaceae; genus JAUVYV01. The sequence goes on along the minus strand of CAYMYK010000104.1, from coordinate 2,106 downwards.
GTTACGACGACAAGTTTTATCTCACCGGGGTCGCGCCCGGCACGTTCACAAGCCCCGGCTATGGCGGCCTTTGTGTGCTCTATTCTGTCCTCTATCTTTCCCATAATAAAAACGCTATCGGCTAAAACCGGCAACTTTGACACATCCGGAAAAAGCCGCACATTCCAAAACCGGCCATCCCACCGCCTGCATTACAAAAACACAAAAAAAACACTTGATGGGGCAATTTCCCATAATCTAAGTCAGCAGCCGGCAATTTTCAAGTCAATTTAATCCGGGGGCCGCATTATCACCGGTTTGACGGGCCAAAAATCCGCAAACTATGCGATTTTGCACTTGCATTGTCTGCTCAAAAACGTTACATTGATAATATATCAAGCATATGGGGGGCAACGACGCCCTTGAAAAGTTTCCGTTTTTTTGTTGACTGTTCCTAAATAGGCCGATAAGTATAAAGGTTTATTAAGCTACGTGGGAAATAATGCTGCGTCGA
>CAYMYK010000104.1:0-1603 GCA_964394625.1 uncultured Pirellulales bacterium | reverse complement strand
GTTATTAAGCTACACTTACGATTCGATATATAATTAGAGATAATGCTGCGTCTAGCAGCTTATTGAACCTCGGCGAGGCAGCGTGGCACACCGGTTTCCCCCCCAGCCGGTCCCACCACCTCGCCATTTTTTTGCGCACGTATCTCTCTTAGCTAAAAACCCAAAACATGTAAGCTCGTCAGCAAAAAGTCCAGTCTGCCCGAGTATCCTGTCAGGCGGCGCCCTTTAACCTCCCGAAATAACGCATAAAAACGGCAAAAAGACCCACAGAAGCAAAACCCAATATCCCCCCATAAATGAAAGCTGCAACCGGCGAGATGCTCTCCCACAGCAGGCCCGCAATCACACTGGCGGGTAAAGCCGCCAGAGCTGTGACGGTGTGGAATGTCCCCAATGCCGTCGCCTTGAGATTATGCTGAGCCAAATCAGAAACGTACGCCCGCTGATTGCCGTCAATCGCGGCGAACGTCATACCGTAAAGCGAAAACAGCACGACAAAGGCCCCGAGTGAATCGAAAAAGGCAAAGCCGAGAGAAGTGAGTGAGAAAAGAAGATAACCCAAAATGATGACCTTTTCTCTGCCTATTCTGTCGGAGAGAACACCGAGCGGAACAGCCAGGACGCTGTAGAAAATATTGAAAAGAACATACAATAAAATAGGCACTGCAACCGACAGCCGGCCTGAGAACAAATGCTGCGCTCTTATGATAAAAAACATATAACTGAAATTGCCGAGAGCGAATACGCCGGCAATGACAATGAACAGTTTAAGCGGCCTTGGCAGTGTTGCAAGGCCGATGCTAAGCGTGACTTTTTGCGGTGCGGTACGGGTTTCAGCAACGAATCGCAGGGGGACAAGCGAGGCAAAACCAAGTACGGCGGCGATAAGTATGATGGCCTTGAAGTCAAGGTGCAGCAGCCAGAAAAGCAGCAGCGCAGCAAGCGCACCCAAGATTGCGCCGGCAGTGTCGGCGGCCCTGTGAACCCCGAAACCTTTTCCCCGACGCACGGTCATTGATTCTGCAATTATTGCATCCCTTGCAGCGGTCCTCAGACCCTTGCCGACACGCTCCAGGGCGGAAAATACCACCGCGCTAGGCCACATCCTTGAAAAAGCAAGCAGCAGCTTAAAAACCGTCGATGTCAGATACCCCGCATACACAAACGGCTTTCTTCTGCCCGCCCTGTCCGACCAGAATCCGCACAAGACCTTCAGGATACTCGATATGCTGTCCCTTAGCCCCCCCGCCAGGCCGATAATCCAGCCGGTACCGCCTAACGATTCAAGAAATATCGGCAGTATCGGCATTATCATCTCGCTGCTGAGGTCGTTGAGGAAACTGACGATGCCGAGCAGAATCACATTGGTGCTGATGCCCTCTTGCGGCTTGTTTTCCATAGTCATCTTATCAGAACCCGCCGGCAAAGTGCCGTAAAATTCTATTGCCCCCGGACCTGAACTATAACCTTCCTGCTGCGAGGGCCGTCAAATTCACAGAAGAAGATGCCCTGCCAGGTACCCAGGGCAAGGCGCCCGGCCTTTACAAGGACCTGCTCGCTGCAGCCGATGACGGAGCTTTTGCAGTGAGAATCGGAATTGCCC
>CAYMYK010000103.1:0-10415 GCA_964394625.1 uncultured Pirellulales bacterium | reverse complement strand
AATCGAAAACCTCCGGTAGGATCGACCTTCCACATCGCCTTTTTCATTTCCTCCAGGCCGCGCAGACTATTAGTGCAGAAAAACAACCAGTACAAGAGCTTCTCTGATGAATCACACATGGCGAAATACCAAACATATCGTGCACTACCCCTCTCTTCAAGACATCTTCTGTACGTCCGGAGTACATAACTTGCTCTATCTCTCTGTTCCAAGTCCAGCGCGCCTTTCCAATCTTCTCCTCCGAAAGCCCTTGTAATCACCCTCCACTTGCTCTCGTCACTCAAAAAACGGTTCAAATGATCCCAATTAAAGTACGAGAATACCTCACATAACTCGTGCGACATGATTCTCTGTATCAAACTCATGGAGATATCCGAGTATCCGAACTGGTCGAGGAAAAACAAACCTGGACCAACCTTAACCCGTGCACCATCCAACTCGTCTATAAATGGATTCAACGTGGTCTCACAGTCACCATTCTTGACGTCAAGCTTTTGAATCCGCGCAGATTGTTGTACATGTGCGCGGTACCCGTCTAAAAGACTGTTAAGCTTATAGTAGCGTTCGCAGTTTTTTTCGATGAAGAGAAAATGCACCGGAATATGAAGTTCGGGCTTATGGCCCAATACTAATTTGAGCGCCAAGATTGGGCTGCCATTTTCCCCTTTCTCATATGTACCTGGGCCAGCAAATCCATCGACAAACAGCAACCTCGTATCTGAAATACCAAGGCGCTTCGACTGTCGCGACATTATTGGCATCCATGCCTTCAAATACGTCTCCAGTATCTGGTGCTTGGCCAATGTGTGGGCCTTAGCCTCCCAAATTGTTGGGAGATCATCAGCCATGAATAAGTCCTTCCATACTCAACGCGCCAAAATTGGCATCTGGTTCCAGGTACGGCCGTGGAGTTTTCGGCCTGTGCGTTTTTTGTTGACGCCGCCCCACTGTTTGAAGAAGAAGGGCACGTCCGCATCAAGACACTGGTCACGAAGCTCAGTAGCCCATTCGGGCTGCATTGGTCTTGCTCCCGGTCCTGATTCGCCGCCCACAATGACCCACTCGATACCTTCGAGCCGGACATTCGGAATTGGGCCTAAAAGGGGTTCAAAAGATATGAACTTTACCGCCGCTTTCGTTTCCTTCAGGAGGTCGATTCGCTCTAAATAATCGGCAGTTTCAACCGTAACGCCCATCCAGATATTATCAGGCCAAGGCAGCTTACCACACAACTGTGCTAATCGCCCGGGGCGCTTCGTCAGAACCTGGAAGCGGTGATGCGATGCCCGGGACATAACATCGAAGATTTTGGCGATAAACTCGAAAGGCACATCTTCATGGAAAAGGTCGCTCATAGAATTGACGAATATTGTGCGCGGCTGTCGCCAGTGCAGGGGTATGTCAAGCGTGTGAGGGTGCAGACTAACCTTGAAACCGCGCTTGTAGTTGGGGCTGCCGGCCGCCTGCAGACGCAAAGCCATTCGCTCTGCGTAACAATTCTTACATCCGATGCTGATTTTCGTGCAGCCGGTAACCGGATTCCACGTCGATTCAGTCCATTCGATTTTCGAGTTCTGTGCCATTTTGCCTCCACAGTGCTACAACAATAGAATACGAATCAGGAATTGGAAAAGCAATGAATTTGTCATTTTGAATTGGCCGTGCGTGGAAGCGAACGCATAAACTCCATTCTTGTGAGTCTTTGGATGGTCGAAGATTTTTTTATAATCCGGGGATTTTTGTGTTGACTTCTGTCTCGGCGGGGGTATAATTGTAGTTGGCTATTGGGGCCGAGAAACTCTTCGGGAAGAAAACTCACTGTATGCAGCTGGTGTATGTCTGCGCGCAGATTGTGCGCGGCGGCTGTATTCACTGAAATGGAGTTTTCTTTCTCGGAGGTGTTGGAAGGATGAAATCTGCAACTGTTGTCGGGCGGGGGCTTGTTTTACTGGTTGTTTTGCAATTGTCAGGATTTAGCTACGGGGCGTTGTATGAAGACCCCGCGGCTATAATGTCGGACCGCGTCCCATTCGACGCTCACGGCTCGGCCGTACTTGCCGGCTTCGTGGACTACGCGGTCTATGCACCGGGCGGCTACAGCGGCTCGATATCGTTTCCCGACCAATACGTCTATGCGTACCAGTTCTTCAACAACGACACATCCGAAGCAGGCATCGATTTCTTTTCGGTCGGCATACTTGCGGATATCACCATCTTTAACGTGCTCGATGACCCGCTGTTTGCGTATGGTGTGCCGGGCGGCGTCAGGCCGAGCGTCGAGTTTGCCCTTACCGAAAGCGTGCTGTATCTGTTTCAGTTCGACAACGTAGCTGCCGACGAGTGTTCCGACGTTGTGCTTTTTACAAGCGATGCCGGCCCGGCGATGGGTGCGGGGGCGGTATCGGGCGGCATCACGGGCGGGGCGATTGTCGAACTGCCCACGCCTGTCCCGGAGCCGGCGACGCTCTTGCTGCTCGGGCTCGGTTCGTTGTTGGCTGTGAGAAGACGCAGGAGATAACAAGCGGCGGCACTGTTAGCCGACGCAGGGCACATTCATCATCCGGCGCCGGCGGATAATTGTTTGATGTAAATATCTTTGAAACGGATTTTTAACCGGCTGGCCTTGTGGATTTGCAGGGCGATATGGCCGGTCATCCCTACGTTTTTCGCCCGGTGTACGGCGTCGTCTATTTTGCCTTTTGCGTCGAATTCGCAAACAGTAACGCCGTTTAAGACACATTTGAATTTCGTACCCAGGGCGGTGATTTCCATTTCGTTCCAGGACGGCTTATCTGTTGCAAAATAGAATTTGAATCCCGGTGCAGCCATTGATTTATCGACCCATTTTCCCTCGGGCACACTTGGCCAGAGCCAGCCGCGTTCGCCGCGGGTCTCGTCCCATACCATAGCCGTTCGCCAGGGGCCGGGCGGATTGATGTCGAACTGCGGGCCGTCAAGCCAGCCGGCATCATCGTCATACCGGCTGCGGACCTGTACGCCGGAATTACCCGAACCATCGCGATAGGCCTGAAAACGCAGGCGAAGGACAAAATCGCTGTATTCTCCGTTACTGACGAGCCAGACATAGTCGTGGTCTTCGTGATTGAGCGAGTCGGCGAGAATAGTGCCGCCGTCAACTTTCCACAACTGCGTATCGCGGTCTTGCGGTTTGCATTTGACGGTCCAGCCGGCGAGATTGCGGCCGTTGAAAAGCGGCTTAAAACCCGAATCGTAATCGCCGATACCCCGGCAGGATAACGGGACGACAAAAAGGACAGCGAGAACACTGCGGACAATCTTGTTCATTATTTGGTCCTTGACGGCTAAACGTACCTTCGAGTTTTGACCAGCGGTACAAACGCAGCGGCTGATATGATAATCAGAATGGTGGCCGGCTCCGGGACCGTGATAACAAGCTCGAAGGTGTCTAATTGTCCGGCGTTGTGAGGCCAGATGTCCTGGATTCGCAGCCGCCAGTCGCCAAAGGCGTCCTGGCCGTCAAAACTTGACAGTTCATAAAGCCCTTTCGGTCTGAACCGGCCTGTGAAAGGCGGTTTGCCATGCTCGATGGGCTGCGGCGCCTCGTCGTCGAATATCGTTGCCCTATAGTTGCCGCCGACGAAAAACGGGTTAAAGTCGTATGCGTTCAGGCAGATTTCAGCGCCCTGCGGACTCTGCAGAAAGAGCTGCAAATCGAAGACGTGCGGGTGAGTTATGTTAATGCCGACGTCGAGGTCGGCTATGGTAATATGGTCGGGGACATTTATGGTCGCCTGCACCATTGCGGGGATATGCGGCCCCGGCGGGTTGGGCACAGGCAGATTAAAATTGCCGCCGTAGGTGTAGGTAAAATCGGCAAAGCAGCAGGACAGGAGATTTAGGCCGATGAGAAGGATAGCGGCCACCTTTAGGGTCGAGCGTTGAGTAATCATACAAACTCCGCAATAAAAGTTCGATACCTGACTACTCAATCCTCGCCCCCGTTACTGTCGTACTAATAGCTCTTGCCGGTTCGGCTGTCAAGAAAAATCCGGCGGTTTTTTTTATTTTTGTGCAAGCTGAAATTTGCAGGGTGTGGGCGCCCGGAGAATAATGAGCGGCAAAGACGGTACCGACGTGTATAAAGGTTGTGGGTTACTTGACTTCGACGACGGAGTTATAGCCGCCGAACGGATTCAGCTCGGTCGTTTCGTTGTAGGGGTCCTGCTGCCACTGGCCATCGACGACAAGCCGGTAACGGTACTTTCCGGAAGTCAGCTTGACGGATTTCTGCCAGACGCCGCTTTCGCCGACCTTTTGCAGCGGCGTTTTTGAGGGCTGCCAGTTGTTGAAATCGCCCGCCACCTGGACACTTTTGGCGCGCGGGTAGAGCGTTACGAATACGACGGCGTCATTTATCTGGTTGACGCCGTAGTAATCGGACAGTTTTGCGTCCGTTCGAGCCAGGTCGGGCTGGGCCGCCTTTTCGGGCTTGAGGGCCTCGGGCCTGGCCGGCTGGGGCCTGGGCGCCGGGATTTCCCGTATCTTTGGTTTTGCCTGCTCGAGCAGCTCATCTGCGGTTGCGGTGATGGCTTCGAGCTGGTCGGTGAGGGACTCGACTATCCGGCGGCGCGGCTCTTCGGCCTTGGTGCTGATGACCTCTCTTGCCAGCGACTCAAAATCGGCGTGACCCCTGCTCGCCGGGTCGTATTCACAAATTGGCTGGCCGAAGCTCGTGGCCTCCTTGAGCTTCGTATTGAAATTAACCGTCGTCCTGAACATCTTGTCGTTGAACTGTGAACGCAGCTCGCCGAGTATCTCACGAGCCATTTTCGTTCTTATGTCGTACATGCTGGCGAGAACCCTTACGTTGACGTGCTGGTTGCATCGCTGGCAGAGGATGCCGAGAGTTTCGAGCTGCCTGCTCAGTCCGTGCAGCGAGAAGTAGCCGGTTTCGACCGGTACGATTACGTCGGTGGCGGCCCTGAGCGCATTAAACGTGAGCAGTCCCACGGACGGGGGGCAGTCGATTATGACACAGTCGTATTCGTTCTCAACCGCATCGAGGACCTTTCTCAGGCAGCTTTCGCGTTCGGGTACGCCGGCCATTTGCTGCTCGAACGCCGACAGGTCGATGCTTGCCGGCGCCAGCTCGAGATTCTCGCCGATTTCCCACAGTATCTCGGACAGCTTGAGCGGCTCATTTCTGCTGTAGCTGATGAGGATGTCGTATATGCTCTGCTCGATTTGCTCCTCCGGCACAGCTAAGCCGACGGCGCAGTGCGACTGCGAGTCCATATCCACCAGAAGGGTCTTTTTGCCCGCCTCGGCCAGTGCGCTTGCGAGGTTTATCGATACCGTGGTTTTTCCGCATCCGCCCTTTTGATTGACAATCGCTATCGTTCTCATCCTTTGCCCGAAACCTCTACAATAATGTGCATATTTATAGAAAGACACTTTGGCCCGGCTCATTGACTGCGTACCAGTGCTGTCGAGAGGGTCCGTCGCCCATTGGATTTTTCGGCAACAACAGCTTAAAAACTTTACCTTTTTATGGGACCAGCCGATAAAAAACACAGTTGACAGTATAGGAAAGGGCCTTGGCGGGCGGTGACGGGCGCGGTGGTTGAAAAAAGCAGCATCGAAAGCAGTGTCTCAATGCCGCTTTTTATCGGTCCTTAGTTACGTTAGGTGCTATTTGAAGCCCCCCGGCTCTTCGAGCGTTTTGCGGACGAAATCGAGAAACTCGGCGGCGTAGGCGCCGTTTGTCACCTTGTGGTCGGCCGACAATGTCATATTGAACAGCTTGCGGACAAGGACACCGCCGTCGGACGGAACGAGCGCATCGGTGATTTGGCCTATGCCGAGGATGGAGCACTGGCCCGGCACGACTATCGGGATAAATGAGTCGATGCCGAATGCGCCGAGGTTGCTGACGGTGATGCAGCCGCCTGCGAGGTCGTCGGGTGTGAGCTTGCCGGCGCGTGTGCGTTCGATAAGAGAGATGCTGTAGCGGGCGACTTCTGCCAGAGTCTTGTTCTGCACGTCCTTTACGATTGGAGCGACCAGGCCGTCGGCAACCGAGATTGCCAGGCCCACCCCGATTGAGCCGGCCAGTTTGATGTTGTCGCCGTCGAGCTGGCCCGTCATAAGGGGGAACTTTTCCAGGCCCGTCGCGACGGCCTTGATTATAAAATCGTTGTAGGCGACCTTGACATCGCCGGTCTGATTCAGCTTGGTTCGGTATGTGACAAGCTCTGTCACGTCGGCCTTTGCGTTGAGATAGAAGCAGGGTATTTCCTGTTTGGAGCGAAGCATTTTCCGGCCGGTGATTTTTTGCAGCCGGCTAAGTGGTATGGTTTGGCCGAGCCGTGGCTCGGCACCGGTTGGTGCCGCCCCGGCTGAGCCGTTTGCAGTACCGCCGGCTCGGCTGACGTCATCTTCGGTAATCCTGCCGCCCGGGCCTGTCCCTTTAACCGCCGTCAGGTCCACACCGAGCTCGGCGGCCAACTTTTTTGCCCTCGGCGAGGCCGGCGTTTTGGCACGGGCGGCGGCCGGTGCGGCTGTGGGTTCGGTCCTGGTGTCGGCGGCAGGTGCGGGTATTTGAGCGGCCTCAGCAGAGGCCGCCGGTGCGCCGGCGGTCAGTGACTTGATAAACTCGTCGGTGATTTGCTCATCTTTTTCGCCGAGCACGAGCACCGGCTCGCCGACGGGCAGGGTCCGGCCAACCTCGGCGATGATGTGCCTGACAAAACCGTCGGCCGGTGATTCCAGCTCTAAGGTGGCCTTGTCGGTCTCTATCTCGAACAGTACGTCGCCTTTTTTCACCCTCTCGCCCACCTTTACGAGGCAGTTGACGATGGTGCCTTCTTCCATAGTCTGGCCTAACTGCGGTAATCGAACTTCCTTTGCCATTGTCACATTCCCTTTTCGAGAAGAGTATTTTCGGTTAATTGCCTGAAACGGGGATTTTACACCTCGCAGCGGCGATTGTCAATACTTGTTGTTACGGCTGTGATGTAAAGAAGAGCACCGTGCGGAGGAAAACTTACTTGGCGGGAACTTTGTTTTCTTGTAATATCATCAGTAGATTTGATATGCTGGGCAGACCGTTGGGAAGCGACGGATTTCTCAGCAAGCTCGAAAAGCTTCTCGGCCGACGCGTTCGGCCTCTTCCCGTCGGCAGGCCAAAAAAGAATAAAAAGAGCAAGAAAAATGTTAGGATGGGTAAGAAAAATTGACTGTCCTTACTATTTAGAGAATATTAATGAAAAAAGGAAATAGGTATGGCGTCCCCAGATTTCGAACGCAGAGGAAATCGTTGGACGACGCTCTCTTGCTTGTGACTGCTTGGAAAGTAGGTAATCCCGGAGCAAGTTACAGGGGTAAGCACCTTGAGGAAGCTGCGGCTTGGACGATAGCCGGTTACACAGAAGTATATGAGGTGTATTCAAAGGCAAGGCCAGATTGTAAAGCTTGCGAAAAGAAGTGGTATGAGCCTTTGAGGTATAAGTTCGGCTGGTGAATTGCTTATCGCTTATTGCTGGGGAGACCTACTTATGGGACTTGAGAGTATCTTGATGCCGAAAAAAAAAGCTGTAGACAAGCTACAAACCGAATTGTTGCTCATTTCCTCGCTTGTTGTTGCGGCAATAACTTATGTTTACTGCTTCCCATACGTCCAGTTTTTTTCGGGTTTCATTAGCTCGCCTATGGTCCGTCTTCTGAGTATGGCGGTTTATATGGTGATGCCTTTCTTACTTGTTGCGTACGCCGTTATTACAATATCGAGGATCGTTATTTACCGAAAAGAATTGGAGACACAAGCGAAACTTATGCTTTGCGTGGTTGCCCTGTGCGCGGTCGGGGTTATTCCAATAAGCCTTGGGAATAACTCTTTTGAATTGACATACTTGCATGGTTTTCGCGCTAGAATTCAGCGAAGGCTTGATGCCGATGCTGTCCGCAAATGGATACAGGAAGTTGAGTTAGACGCAGATTTGCACTACTTTGATGTTGATTTGCGGCAAGCGCCCTCCTTTATAAGAGTACTTGATCCAGGTTCAGCGCGTGTCAAGGAAAGCATAGGCGGAGAGGACGGTCGCATCGTACGCATCGCGTCGTTTCACTGGGGAGCGGTCGGTGGGATCTGGATGGTAGTAGGTCCGCTGGAGGCCGAAAGTTTAGCATCGCTAGGCACAAATGCATTGTCAGTGGGGCATAGTGTTTACCTCTGGAGTATCCCTAAGTGACAAGACTGCTGCAGATAAAAACGAATAAAGGGAACTTCTGAGGTACAGTTGAACCGTTCTTTGAAAAGTTCAATACAACCTTCAGGGTCGGCTGGCGAAGGTAACGGTTGACGATGGCAGCGTTACGGTTACCGAATACAAGTACGACCCGGCCGGTAATCGTGTCGAGAAAATCGTCGATGGTGTCAGTACGACATATCTGGTAGATTCACAGAATCTTACAGGTTATTCACAGGTCTTTGTAGAAACGACAGGTGCAAATAAGACGGCTTACATCATTGCAAACTAGGGACAGTGGGGCTGTTGAAAAACCCTGTAAACAAAAAAACAACCTGCGATTTCAGGCCGGAATTAGGGCTAAAATTCTCATTACGCCATTTTTTCAACGCCCCCACTGTCCCCATTATCCAAAACGTTGAAGAATGACTGGATATTTGAAGATTTCCCAAACTTTGTAATCACAAATACTTAACGTAAAAATAAATGAAAATTGGAGTAGACTTTTAACATAGGAGCTTAATAATGCGCTTATCAACCGTTTTAATCGCCGTCGCTATCGCTTTGCTTTCGGTCTCGAATTGTGCCGCCGCAGAGGATATACCGGCGGTCAAATGGAAGCATCTATCGACCGTCAACGGCGACCTCGAGGTACCCAACGCCGGCAGCCAGCAGACCGCCGCCCTTGTTGCCGATGTCGATAAGGACGGCATAAATGATTTTCTTATCGCCGAGCGCACAAAGACGCCGTCCGTCGTCTGGTATCGTAAGGTCAAAAAGGGCTGGAAAAAATACACCGTTGAAACCGAGCCGCTGCACATCGAGGCGGGTTCCGCCTGTCTGGACATAGACGGCGACGGCGATATTGACGTCGTCTTCGGCGGCGACTCCGAGAGCAACTGCGTCTGGTGGTGGGAGAATCCATATCCCGATTTCGACCCCGGTAAAGCGTGGAAACGAAGGGAAATCAAGAACTACGGCGCCAACAAGCACCACGACCAGCTCTTCGGCGACTTCGACGGCGACGGGCGGGACGAGCTGGTATTCTGGAACCAGGGCGGCCGAAAGCTCTACCTTGCCGAAATACCCGAAAACCCGCGGCAGAGCCAGCCGTGGGATTGTCACGCCATATACTCCTGGAGCGGCGACAGCGAAATGCTCCAGCGGCAGACCCGGCCGTATCCCGGCTTCAAGAGCGTCAACGAGCACGAGGGGCTGACCAAGGCAGATATCGACGGCGACGGCGTACTCGACATCGTCGGTGGAGGCCGGTGGTTCAAACACACCGGCGGGTACAATTACATCGAAAATATCATTGACGCCGGCTACGAATTCACACGTGCCGCCGCAGGACAGCTTGTAAAAGGCGGCAGGCCCGAAGTCGTCCTCGCCGTCGGCGACGGCTGGGCGCCTATGGTGATGTACGAATGGAAAGAGAAAAAAGACAAATGGCGCAAAGGCACAGGAACCTGGGTTCCCAAAATCCTCATCGATGAAATCGACTGCGGGCATTCGCTGGCCATCGTCGATTTCGACCGTGACGGCAATCTCGACATCTGGGTCGCCGAGATGCGCCTCGGCGGTAAGAATCGCGACGCCAAAAATATGATTCTCTCAGGCGACGGCAAAGGCAATTTCCGGACGCTGATGGTCTCGCAGGGAATCGCCAACCACGAATCAAAAATCGCGGACCTCGACGGCGACGGCGACCTGGACATCTTAGGCAAGCCCTACGGCTGGCAGACGCCCCGTCTCGACATCTGGATTAACGAGGCCGCGCAATAACTTCCGGCTGCGCCGCCGGTTCGTCATTGTAATTTGCGATACACCCGTACCCAGTCAACGAGCATCTTTTGCTCCTCAACAGGTTCCTGCAATTGCTCTTGCACCTATTTCTGAACCTACTCCGGGGCATCCGTTTTCACCGGCCAAGCAGGTCGCTTACCCTGCGGAGTATTCAAAAGCGCCACCACCTCATCGAAACGCCGTTTCACCATCTCTCGCAACAGGGCCAGCTCTTCCTGTATGTCACCAATCTGCTCACTCGTCTGTTTCAGGCACTCGCACGCCGCATCTACCTGTTCGCTGGTCACCGTATCGTCCTGAAGCTCGAACGCGTCTGCAATCGTATCTACAATACCCGCAGCAACCGCAAGCACCACACAAACGGAAGAACCGTTACACCCC
>CAYMYK010000102.1:0-10445 GCA_964394625.1 uncultured Pirellulales bacterium | reverse complement strand
TGCTGTCCCGAAGGCGTCGTCAACATAGACGTCCGCCGGCCCGGCCAGCTCGGCGGCGAACTTGTCCTTCGCCTCGCGAAGCTGGGTATCTTCCTTCGCTGCCTTGTCCTTTATCGTTTCTTCTTTGTGGAAACGCAGGTTCTCGAGCAGCATCACGTCGCCGGCGTTCAGTGACTTTGCTTTGGCTTTGACGTCGTCGCCGATGCAGTCATCCGCAAAGATGACCTGCCTGCCCAGAAGCTGCGACAGCCGGCCCGCCACGGGCGCCAGCGACAGCTTGTCGTCGCGCTGTCCGCTGGGCCTGCCCAGGTGGCTCATAAGTATCAGTGCCCCGCCATTGTCTAATATGTACTTGATTGTCGGCAGGGCCTTGACGATTCGGTCATCGCTCGTGATATTGCAGTCCTCATCTAACGGCACGTTAAAATCGCACCGCATCAGCACCTTCTTGTCCCTGACGTCGATATCCGCAACCGTTTTCTTTGCCATTGCACTTTCCTGATTTTTACATCTTCACAAGCCGTTCCATAATATCGACCGTGCGGTTCGAGTAGCCCCACTCATTGTCGTACCAGCTCACCACCTTTACCATTTTGCCGATGACTATTGTGCACAGCGAGTCAAAGATGCTCGAAGCGGGGTCCTTGATGACGTCACTGCTCACTATCGGCTCATCGCAGTAAACCAAAATCCCCTTCATCGGCCCTTCGGCAGCGGCCTTCATCGCGGCATTTACGCTCTCGACGGTAACATCCTTGCTCACATTTACTACCAAATCAACAATGCTGCCCACCGGCGTCGGAACACGAATCGCAAAACCGTCCAATTTGCCGTCAATTGCCGGTATCACCTTGCCGATGGCCTTGGCCGCCCCGGTGGTCGTCGGAATTATGTTGCAGGCGGCGGCCCGCGCCCTGCGAAGGTCCTTATGAATCATATCCGCCACGTTCTGGTCGTTCGTGTAGGAGTGAATCGTTGTCATAAGTCCCTGCTCAATCCCGAAAGAATCATTCAGAACCTTCGAGATGGGAGCGAGGCAGTTGGTCGTGCAGCTTGCGTTCGATACGCACTGCACGTCCGGCGTCAATTTTTCATCGTTGACGCCGAGCACGATTGTCGCGTCAATCTCGTCCTTTGCAGGCACCGTCAGCACCACCTTTTCCGCACCGGCTCTGAGATGGTCGCCGTAGCCGCCCTTCGGTGAGTCCTTTGTGCGGAAGATGCCCGTTGACTCGACCACAATCTTCACGCCCATATCCTTCCAGGGCAGCTCAGCGGGATTTCTGACACTCAGCACCTTCACGCTCTTGCCGTTTATCACTAACTCACCGTCGCCCGCCTCGATTGTGCCTTCCCATCTGCCCATTACCGTGTCATACTTGAAAAGATGCGCCAAGCTCTTGGCGTCGGCAAGGTCGTTTATCGCCACAAGCTCCAGCTCGCCATTTCGCGAGGCGATTATCCTCGCTATTGCCCTGCCGATTCGACCAAATCCGTTGATTGCAACCTTTGTTGCCATTGCTAAATCTCCTTTTTTAATACTGAAAACGCAGGTTTAACCTCTTTACACCGTTTTTTACGACAAGAAAGCCGCTACTCTATTTGCATCTCATGCCATTGTCAAGGTTTTATTGTCTGCAATTTTATCCACTTGAACGGCGGTTTTCTCGAGGAATCTGCTTGATTTGCTCCGGCCTGCGGGTTATAATTATTCTTAGCACCATCGGACGGAACCTGGGAGGACACCGAGTGTGCCCCGGCTGGTGATTAGTTTCCGCCCTCCCATCGTTCCACGCTTCAGGGTAGAAATCATAAACCCTACAACCTAAGTTATTTGTCGGGAAGGAGGAAAGTTATGAAAAACTTACCATATTTTCTCAAAAAAGGCGCTGTCTGCCTTGCTGCGGCCACACTGCCGGTTTTGCTGCTGGCCGGCTCGCTCGCCGGCGACTGGCTCAAGACGACCAATCCGCCGGACGTTGACAAAGCCGAGCACGGCGATATCGGCAGCCCCACCTGCTGGGTTGCCGCCGCCTCAAACATGCTGGCCGGCGCCGGTTATGGCGACGGCAACACCGTCCAGGAAAGAGCCGATGAAATCTACACTGAAATCTGTACTCACATCGAGGACTGCAACGACTGCGGCTGGGCCGACGAGGCGCTGCGAGACTGGCTTAGCTCAAGTTATAACACCTGGAAAAAAACAAATCCCTACAAGTACGTTTATCTCTACGGTGAGCCGAACTGCAAGAGAGACAGGGACCCCTGGCAGGCCGATTATATGCCGAAGTGGCTCGGTAATCAGTTAAGATTTGAGCGTGTGGCCCGCCTGAGTATCTACAGGCCGGGAGTCTGGGGACACGCCATCACTGTATGGGGCGACAGCGGCGGCGGCGCCCTGCTTGTCGCCAATCCGAACGAGGTCAAGATTGCCGACTCCGATTACGCCGATGCCAGCCAGGCCATCCAGACCTACCGGTACGACGATTACAACAACCCCAATCCCGGCGGAACAGATTACGGCAACGGCTGGTACATAAACTACAACTACCAGAACAACCACCGTTACATCGACAACGTCGTCGTCCTGAGCAACATCCCTGACTTTGTGGACATCACCCAGGGAGCCGGAATAGGCATAACGCGAACTGTAACAGATACTTATCAGATACTCCAGAGAAGAGCCGGCTTCAATGCCACCGACCTGCACTACAAGGCCGGGTCAAAGACGACATACGGCTACAGAACGTACATCGACTGGGACACGAACAACGCACCGGCCATCGTTGAAAATGCCAACCCGCCGAACGAGCTTACGGTCGATTGGGACCTCAGCGACAATCCCGTTCCGCAAGGTGCTATGGTCACAATTACCACCCAGATGAACATCTCGTGCCCACCCGGAGTCGGACTCTTTCCGCCGATAGTCTATAGCAGCGTTTACTTTACCCCCACACCATTTTTAGCGGTGCCCGACCTCGGCTGGCGAATGAGCACGGGCCTGCTCGGAGCGCCGCCCGATTCCAATGCCACAGGCGGTTATGTCATCGGCGCCTTTGAGATATTTGAAGATGCCGGAGGCGCTCCCGGGCCGATTATCGGCTCCTGCCGGCTGCTCTACGAATACTACAAGCCCGAGGACCCGGAGCACCATCTCTTTGAGTTCGATTCGCCGCCGCAGACCGGCTACTGGGCCGGCAACTTTAGATTCGGACACAGCTACGCATTCCTCGAGGATGACGGGCTTATGAGCTTCGACAACTGGTGGTACGTCTATCCCGTCATCGAGCCAATGTGGATGCCAATCGCACCGATAAGCGTTGACTTTACGGGTAATGGACTACTTCCATATCCCAGGGCACAGGACTTCAGCTTCCCACCGCCCGAAAAATGCGGCGACCCGGGAACCGTGTATCTGGCAGGCGATGTCAACAAGGACTGCAAGGTCGATTTCAAAGATTTTGCTTCCTTCGCCGCGACCTGGCTGGATTGTTCCGACCCGAACGACCCCAACTGCATCTGACGACGATGGCGGATATACGACAACAGCAAAGGTGCTGCGGGCATTTAAGCCCGCAGCACCTTTTGATTTCACTGCCAAGCTTGCCAAAAGTTATCGGCTACTCGCCCGGTTCTGCGACAACCCTCTTGCCCGTAAACTCACGAGTCCCTCTGGCCGTTGTGCTCTCACCCTTAAGCGTATCCCCGTCAATCTCGGCCTTGAAGTCTATCTCGAAACTTCGCTCGTTAAAGGTCATCTCGACCTTGAAGCTTAACTTGTTTCCTTCGACCTTCAGGTCCTTGACGGGAACATCTCTGTTGCGCATCTGATACGTCCCGGTCATATCTTCGTTTATCGTCAGAATCCGCGTCCGCGTCCCTCTTTCGGAGGTCGTTGTCAGCTCCCACTTGCCAAAGATGTCCGCACCGGCCTTGGTCCCGTTGGCCTCTATCTCACCCCGCTCGCTTTTGATTGCACCCTTTAGCTGATTGCCTTCAACCGTACCCTCGAAGCTCGATTCCCATTCGCGCTCGCCGAGCTTGCTCTTGCGATTGAAAGTAAGCTTGCCGTTCTCGAACTTCACGTCGCTGACCACATGCTCGCCGTAGTCGCTGAGCCATTGTCCCGAAAGCGAGCCGTCGGCATTTTTCGAGATTACGAGCTTGCTCTCGAACTGCCGCTCTCCCATCTTCAGTTTCATATTCCACTCGCCAATCACCGCTTCCGGCCCGACTATCCGAACCGCCTCGAACGGCGACTCGCCTCGTTCGCTCGATATCGTTCCTTTAATTGTGCCGCCTTCGACGGTCCCTGAGTACGTCATCTTGAACTCACGGTCCTGCCGACTAAACGAACGCACGAAACTCACCTTGCCGTCCTCGAACTTCACGTCAGAAAGCTCTCTGGCACCCCGACGGCTCGTCCAGGTACCCGATAGTGTCCCGTCGGCGTTCTGTACGAAGCTCACCTTCGCCGTAATCTCACGCTCGCCAAACGTCATCTTGAATTCCCAGTCACCCGTGATGCCTTCCTCACCAAAAACACCCGCCACAGGCCCCAATACGCACAGCAGCAGTACCGCCGGCATAATGGCTTTTTGAATTGATTTCTTATTCATAGCTTACTTCTCCTCAAAAAAATTGTCAAAATACGCCGAAAAACAAAACAGAACCATAAAAAAGCTTAGACGGATCCCCACCTATTTTTATTGCCTCTTTTTGCGTTTCGGTCCCATTTTTCTACGCCCTCGCGCCGGCCACCGCCCGCAAATAATCAATAGTCCTTTATCAATAATCCATTCTCTCACATATCCCTGCCGGGTATCAAAGGCGGCTTCCGCCCCTCAACCGTTGTTCCGAAATATCGATATCCGTCGAAAATATCGCCTTTGCCCAGTGCCCGCGGGTCTCTCGCAGCGGTTAGTTCATTCATCAGGGCCTTCGCTATCGCCGCTTTTGCATCCGCATACTCCGGCTTGTCCGCAACGTCGTTAAGCTGGTCCGGGTCTTTTTTCAAATCATAAAGCTCCTCGGACGGGCGTTTTAAAAATGCGAGATCAAACAGCCGTTTCACGTTCTTGTCGTCTTTATGCTCCAACATATACGTCTTTGACGGCGCCGCATCGGTGTCCCCATACCCAAGCGGATAAATCCGCTTATCGTCCGGCTCGCCCGCGGGCCAGCGGTCCGGCTCAAAGTTGCGAATATACAGGTAGTCGTGTGTCCGTATTGCCCGCTGCGGGTAGCCCAGCCCACCCCTGCGGCACCAGGCGTGTCTTTCTTTGCCGGTCAATACAAACCTGCGCTTCGGGTCAACCCGGCCGGCTTTTTCCGAGGTGAGAACATCCAGGAAACTTTTTGCCGTCATCGCTGCGGGCGGCTTCAGTCCCGCCGACTCTAAAAACGTCGGCGCCACATCCGCCAGAGACACAAAATCCTCGACAACTCTGCCACCTTTGACAGAAACCGGCCACCGCACCGCAAGAGGCACACGAGTGCCCAAATCGTACAGCGTCGCCTTGCAACGCGGGAATGGCATTCCGTTATCACCGGTTACAACGACCAGCGTATTATCAAGCTCACCAATTTTTTCCAGCGCCGCTACAATCTGTCCAAAATCGCGGTCGAACCGCTGCACCTCGAAGTAGTAATCGCAGATGTCCTTGCGCACCGTTTCGCAGTCCGGCAGGCAGCCCGGCACCTGTACGTCTTCGAGGCGCATACCGCTGTTGACGCCGCTTTGCCATTTGTAAGCCCGGTGCGGGTCATAGCTGCCGAACCAGAAGCAGAACGGCTTGCCTTCGGGCCTGGCGCTCATAAATCGCCCGAAGTCTTTGTAGTGTTTTCCTGCAGGGTTGCGCTTGCGCCCGCCCGCCTTGAAATCGCCCGGCCCCCAGCCCTTTTTTGTAAAGCCGACATAATAACCGGCCTGCTCGAGCAAATCCGGATAAACATCGAACTTCGGTTTCAGCTCGCTCCACAGATCCGCCCCCTCTTCCAGCCGCCAATGATATTGCCCCGTCAAAATCGCACCCCGTGAAGGCGTACACGATGGCGCCGACACATACGCATTCGTGAACGTCACCCCCTCGCGAGCGATACGGTCAAAGGTTGGCGTCTTGACAACCTTATCCCCGGCGATACTCGCGTGCGGCCAGGACCAGTCATCCGCTATCGCAAACAATATGTTCGGCCGCCTCTTGCCGCCACCCGACAATCCCGTTCCGCTCGCACATCGGCCAAAAGCCAGCGACACCGCACTGACACCCGCTGCCTTCAAAAACCCTCGACGCGTATGTACACTTTTCCTCATCTTCAGTGCCTTTCAAACTAATCCACGCTCGATTCGGTGACTTCCAGCCGCACAACCTTCTTCGTCCGCTTATCTATTTTCGCCTGCTCGCTCATCCGAACGGGCCAGACCCAAATTATCTTCTCTGCGTCCTCAATCACAAGAACTTTTTCCCTTACCCGTCGCTTTACCTTTTGCGCCGTTAAGAACTTGCCAATCCTTTTTTCGCCAGCTATGGACAGCGGCCAAAACTTATCGCCCGCCCGTCTGTGTCTGACTGTTAATGGCAGCCGGAGCTTGGCAAAATCAAACCACTCTGTACGGCCTGCCTTGTGCTTTTTGAAATCGGCGAACCTCTCTTCGCTAAACTCCGCAATGCCGGCATCGACAACATAATTTGCAAACTTCGACCGGCCGGGAACCCTGATAACCGTCTCTTCGTTCCGGTTTGCCCAGGCACGGGGGACAATTTTTCTTTTGAAGACAAGTTTTTCATACTCTCGCTGTGCCAAAAAACCGCCCGGCAGCTCTATTCGCCTGCCGCTGCCGGTGTTCTCCGCGAGTTTCATCACCTTCTCGAAATGTTCGGCGGTCAGGGCGCCTTCTCCGCCGCCGAGCAGGCCCATCGCCCGGCGAATCAGCTCGACTCGCACCGGCTTTGGCTGGGCCGAAAACTTCCCGCAGTCGAACGCAAATTCCTCTCCACTGCGCCGGCCGCTCCGTGCCAACAGCTCATCGGCGGCCCTGCAGACAAGTGCGTAAAATCTCCTCGCTGCATCTGAAAGCTCGTTCAATTCTTCTGCAATGTCCCCGCTGCAGCCGTTCTGCAGCTCCGGCAGCAGGCGATGGCGAATAAAGTTCCGCCGATAGCTTACGTCCTCGTTTGTCCTGTCCCGCCGCCACTCTATACCAAGCTGCTGCAGGTACCGCTCGATTTCTGCGCGGCCTGCGCACAGCAGAGGCCGAGCAATGCGAATCTCACCGAACATCCGAACAGGCCGGATACCGCCCAAGCCGCGAAAGCCCGTCCCGCGGGCCAATCGCTGAATTATTGTCTCGGCGTTGTCATCCTTTTGATGCGCCGTCGCCACACAGCGGCACGCCTTATTATGCGCAATTTCCAAAAGACATTCGTATCGCAGTTTTCTGGCCGCGGTCTCGATGGACATCCCCTGCCGCCGGGCAAAGCCCTTCACATCTATGCTGTGTGTCGCCACCTCCAGCCCCAACTTTTCACACTGCCCGACGACAAAACGCTCGTCGCCGTCCGCCTGGGCCGCTCTCAACTGATGATTGATATGCGCACAGACCATCTCTGCCGGCAGGTGTCCCTCTTTTCTCAAGGCGCACATAGCATACAGAAGCGCCGTCGAGTCCGCTCCGCCGGAAACGGCCAACAAAACCTTATCCGCCGGCTCGAAAATCCGTTGCGAGCGGACAAATTCCGCTATCCTTCTTTCGAATCGCGTCAGCATCTGCGCTCATAAAGAACCGGGCCTGACATCCCGCCAGGCCCGTCACCATCTAAACATAATCGGCCTTTCAGCCACCGCTATTTCTGCTGTTCGTCAGTGCCTTTCAGTTCCCGAATACGCTTTTCTGCAAATCCCTGCCACTCCCGGTGCTGGCCCGCCCTTTGGATTTGCTCCACCGCCTGCTCATAGAGCTGAAGCGCCTCGGCCCTTCGGTGCAGGAACCTGTCGAGGGCAAATGCCGCCTTGAACTTCGCCGGGTAAATCGTTTCGGGGTCCCACTGGTATGTCCTCTGGTAGTACAAAACCGCTATCGTATAGTCCTTGAAATGCTCGTAAATCGCCGCCGCGTGAAAGGCCGCGTCGTCAATCTTATCGCTCGAAGGATATTTGCGTATCAGCTGATTGTACTTGTCCAGGGCAAGTCGAAGCAGCTTCTCATCCTTTACGACCATCAGTTGGCCGGCCTGTTTTTCCATTCGAAGCGCATCGTTATAAAGGTAGTCGGCCTCCGCAATTGACGTTGTTGCTTTCAGCCGGGGCCCCTGTGCCTGCGCCTCGATTATGTAATTATACTGCGGTATGGCATTCAAAGCCCTGAGCTCCTTCTCGGCCCAGTTCAGTTTCATATTGTCGCCGGCCTTGGTGTAGTGCTCTGACAGCAGTTCAAGCCCCTGTCTGTACGCCTGGCGATGCACCGCAATCTGCTCGACGATATCACTCTCGCGCGCCCCGGCAACCCTGACCCTCGGGGCCGAGCCGAGCACCGTACTTGTGCGGGCAGGCATTATTTGCCCTCTGCCGCTGTCAATTCCCCTGCAGCCGACGAGCACATTTACCAAGACAACCACGGTTGTTGTAAGAATTATCCTTGCCATAATGGCCTCCTTTCAAAGTCAAAGCATTCTCACAATGATGCACCTGCCGACCGCCGCCGGCAAACGTATTCCGCAGCATAAGTGAAAACCCTGTGCCGCGATACAAATTCAATTATCAGCAAAACCGCCTGCCGTCAAGTGCAAACTCACAAAAATTATGTCTGCCCAATTCGTTGAAATCGCCCGCATCCTCTTGACTTCCTGCGGCTGCCGGTATATTTACACTGAGCGTACGCATTGTTCTTATGGAAGAAAAGGCCCTTGCAGCAGATGGCGGTTCTGGCAGGAATAGACGAAGCCGGTTTTGGCCCGATTCTCGGGCCTCTCATCGTTTCTTCGAGCGTTTTTTCCCTTCCTCACGAGCTGCTCGAGGCGGAGTTGTGGTCTGTACTGAGCAAAAGCGTCAGCCAGGCGAGAAAAGGCATTTCAGGCCGGCTGTTCATCGCCGACAGCAAAAAGGCATATTCGCGGGCCGTCGGCATAAAACATCTTCGACGCACGGCCCTGGCCTGTCTGCGGTGCCTCGGCGCCGAGCCGGAGACACTCGCCGGGCTTGTCGCCGAACTGTGCCCCGACTGTCTCGAACGGCTCAGCCGTTATCCCTGGTACGCGCATACCGGCGAATACCGGCTCGACGCCGATAGTGCCGATTTGAAAATCGCTTCGTCACTGCTCACAAACGATATGCGTGCCCATCAAATCCGCCTGCTGGAGCTGCGCAGCCGGTGCCTCGACGTGGCGTATTACAACAAAATGGTATCGACCGCGAAAAACAAGGCCCGTGTTCTTTTCACAGCCGCCTCGCAGCTCGTAAAGTCGGCCTTCGAGAAGTTCGGCGGCGACGACCTTCACATTATAATCGACCGGCAGGGCGGCCGCTCGCACTATCGCAGGTACCTGCAACTGATGTTTCCCGAAGCCGAGCTGAAAGTTATCACCGAAAGCGGCAAACTCAGCAGCTACCAACTGCGGGCGGGCCAAAAGCAGATGCGCCTGCATTTTGTCGTCGCCGCCGACCGGCGGTTTCTGCCCGTCTCGCTGGCATCAATGGTGAGCAAGTATATTCGCGAGCTGCTCATTGATAATATGAATCGATATTTCATCGCCTTGAGCCCCGGCTTGAAGCCGACCGCCGGCTACTGGAAGGACGGCCTGCGTTTTATCGACGACATTAAGACAGCCATTCCGCACACCGGCTTCGACAGCAATCAGCTCATCCGCTGCAGATGATTGCCAATACCCTTCTAATGTGTAAGCGTGCCGGCGGGAGCGTCAGAAATGCGCTTCGCCGCACCAGCAATCTTCTTCGGTCACCGGAAAGCCGCGTCTGGACAGCTCACAAAAGCTGTGATACACCAGGCCGGTGAAAAAAACCGAAGGTGGATACCTGCGGCACTCTCCCTTTTTGGCGTTCGGCCCCATCTCCGCAAGCTTGGACCACCACTTACACTCCCTGCAGCAAGTATGCGTGTGCCTCATTTTTACTCCCTCACAGCCAAAAAAAACCGGACTTAGCTATGCCGTCCCCTGTGGGGCTGGCCGAGTGATTATACGATTCTCACTTATGCCAACCAAGTGAAGATAGTCGGTGATAAACCGTTTTTCTCAGGATGCAGGTGAGAAGGCATAGGGGAAAATGTGAAGTAGCTGAATTTAGCCGTGGCGGACTATAAGAAAAACTAATAGAAGCGGGCGAAATCCGGAAAACTTTGGAGGGGTGGGCTGTTTTTGGGCTTAAAATGCGGTTCGGGGGTTAAGATGGGTAAGATATGCGGGTTGTAGGGGCGAAAAATGGTGTAAAAT
>CAYMYK010000101.1:0-10487 GCA_964394625.1 uncultured Pirellulales bacterium | reverse complement strand
AAAACAACATGGTGCTGGTGACCGAAACGCACTACGACCACGGCGACGGCGGCGCCATAGTCGCATTCCAGGGCTGCGACCCCGTCATAACCGGCAATCTCATCGAGAACAACCACGCCGATTATTACGGCGGCGGCGTCCACCTGCGGCAGTGGTGCAACGGCCTGATAGAAGACAATCAAATACTCAACAATGATTCCCGCCTTGGCGCCGGCATCCACATAACATACACCTCAGGCCCGACAGTCAGGGACAATCTCATCGAAGGCAATTCCGCCACTTCGCTCGGCGGAGGCGGCATTTATGTCTATTACCTCTCCGAGCCGCTAATCGAGCGAAATCTCATCACAGACAATACCTCCACCAACGGCGCAGGCATCAGCATTTACTACAGCAGCGCAGGCACCGTCCGAAACAATCTCATTTACGGCAACAACGCCGGTGCGGGCATGCGAATTGTCGGCAGCTCTCCTGTAATCATAAATAACACCATAACCGGCAACTACAACGGCGGCATTGATTGTGCGTCGAACAGTGAACCCCAAATCATTAATAATATTATAACATCCAACGGCTCCGGCTGGGGTATATGGGTCCACAGCGACAGCTCGCCGGCCATCCGCTTTAACAACATCTGGGCCAATGCCTCCGGCACATTCGGGCCTGTCATACCACCCTCGCAGGTGACTGCAAACATTTCAAAGGACCCGGCCTTCATCGACGACGATGCCAACGACTATCATCTAAATTATGACAGCCCCTGCATAAACGCCGGCGACCCGAATTTCGCGGATTTCAATCAGACCGATTACGACGGCCAAACGAGAATAATGGGCCGGTACGTCGATATGGGTGCGTACGAAACAAAACTGGTCTGGAACCTGAGCACATACACCGGCTATGATACAATCCAGCAGGCCGTCGATGACGCCAACGACGGCAACGTTATCGTCCTGACAATCGGCACACATACCGGAGACGGCAACAGGGACATACGGTTCTATGGAAAGCAAATCACCGTTCGCAGCATCGACCCGAACGACCCCGCTACGATAGCCAAAACCATTATCGATTCCAACGGCTCAAACCCCGACATGCATCGCGCATTCTACTTCCGCGACGGCGAAGATGCAAACTCCGTCGTGGCCGGCCTCACTATCACCGGCGGCGGAGGCGTCTATGACGGCGGCGCAATCAAATGCACCAACGCCAGCAGCCCGACTATCAAGAATTGTATAATAACCGCCAACTTCTCAGGCGGCAGAGGAACAATCTACACCGAGCATTACAGCAACCCGCTCATTCTCAATTGCGCCATCACCCATAACGTCGCAACACGCGGCTACGGTGCCGCCGTCTGCGCGTTTTATGACAGCAGCCCTACAATCGCCAACTGCCTCATCGCCAGCAACCACGCCGTCGGCACCGGCCATCACGGCGGCGGTGTCTGCTGCTGGGACGGCAGTAACGCCCTCGTTGCAAACTGTATTGTTGTCGGCAACACTGCAGGTCATCGCGGCGGAGGGCTTTACGCATACTGGTCAAGCCCGACCTTTATAAACTGCACAGTTGTTGGCAACAAATCACTCGAAGGCGGAGGCATCGGCTCCTTCAGAGAATCCAATCCGCTCGTCGTGAACTGCATCGTCCGAGACAACATCGCACCCGACGGCAATCAAATTGCCCTTATAAACACGTCGCGCGTCTGGGAAGGAACAAATATCGGAACCGAAATGACCGTCCTGTCCGGTGACATCGAAGGAGGACAAGCCGACGCGAATATCGATCACGACTGCACACTTTACTGGCTGGCCGGCAACATCGATATCGACCCGAACTTCGTCAACGCCGGCTATTGGGACGACGCAAACACACCCGCCGAGCCAAACGACGATTTCTTCGTCCCCGGCAACTATCACCTCCTGCCTGGCTCCGCCTGCATCGACGCCGGCGACAACAATTCACTTCCTGCTCTGCTCACCGACGACATCGACGCCGAACAGCGCATTTTCAACGGCACGGTCGATATCGGAGCAGACGAGGTCGTCACAAATCCTATGGATTTAGACCTCGATGGGATTGTCGATTTCTACGAGCTTGCTCTTCTTGCCGACGAATGGCTGATAATCGGTGACGGCCTGCAAACCGACTTCTACTCCGACGGCATTATAGATTTTACCGATTTCGCCCTCCTCGCCGACCAATGGCACTGGCGGGGCGGTTGGTATCAATAAACCGATAAACCATTCCGGCCTATTCTCTGCAGCACCCTGACCGCCGCCGTTTCCACTACCAGGCGCGATGCACCCACCTGCCGGCACCAAGCCCGGCACAGCACAAAGCAGAACATCCAATGCTCGTTTCATTTCGTTACATCCTCATTCACAGGTTCTCCCCGATTGGAGCAAAGCGCCGCCGCGAATCGCAATAAAAAAAAGAGGCAGGCCAAAATGGTCTGCCTCTTGAAAAACAACTGTTACTGGCTCTTGGTCGTCTTATTTGCGGCGACGCAGGAACAGTCCACCGAGACCGAGCAGTGCAACCGTCATCGGCGGTGCTTCCGGAATACCAGTTTCGAAGTCCACGTACCATAAATTCCAATCGATTTGTACCAAGTTCTCGATGGTCAGTGCCGGATCGCCATAGATCGTGGCCTGCGACATGCCGAACGTCGCAGGGCAGTCGATTTTTAGCCAGACAGGTATATCCGAGTATGTAGGCCCCTCGTTCCAGATGGAGATAATCGCATCTTCACTCGGAAGCAGGTTAATCTCCGTATCCGGCGGGTCAACAACACCGTCCACAGAAATCAGAAGCGATACATTCGCCGCTGAAGCAATTCCAAGAACCATCATCAATACTAACAGCTTTTTCATTTCATCCTGCTTTTAACTTTCATAGTTAAACTTTCGTTGCGACACATTACTGAGTCGGGCACGCCGGCAACAGATCCAGTGCACTACCTTTTGCCTTCCAGTTGTTTGCCAGGATGACGAGGTCATTACTGTAGACTCTCCAGTCAAGTATCTGACCGTCGTGGGCAACATCGGCGCACGGATCAAGCGTCGGGTCGGTGCCCTTCTTCTTCCAGTTGTTGGCGAGCAACACCATGTCGTTGCTATAGACCCGCCAGTCGAGAATTTGGCCATCGCAGGCGCCATCACCGTAGCACTGATACTTACACTCTGGATCAACCGCAGCAGCGCCACACCAGCAGTCCGGCTTGCCGAAAGCCAGCCAGTCAAAGTAGCTAGGCAAATTTGAGGGGAAGCAGCCCGGCTCCTGGAACAGGATAAACGACATATCCTCACTCGCTTCCGTCTGGTCAAATAGCTCCTGCCAGGTCCAGCCCGTGCCGTCCGGATTGACGTACCCTGCCACCGCATCGTCGTTGTACATATGTTCGTGATTTGTCCAGCCCCACGGAAACTGCGGGTTATCTCCAACATATACCGCTACGACACTCAACCAGAACACTGCATCCTCTGTCGGCTGCCTGAACCACGCCGATTGCGGCAGCCGAACCGAATACCTGAACACCGGCTCAATTCGGTAAGGCGGGTCGGCGTCCGGCGAATGTGGATGCTTGTCGTAACCGACCAGAACCTCATCATAATCATTCTGATACACCCGGTACTCCCAGATTACCTGGCCGGGATGGCTGTACGAAGCCGGGTCGCACGGGTCCGCCGGCACATCGCTCCAGATATTCAGCAAAAAGTAATCCGGTTTCTGAGGCGGCGCCACCACCGTCCCCGAACATGCCTGGTAGCGGTAGCCGATATACGAGCCCCACCACGCAATCGCCCTGACCGGTGTCGGCTCGTTGCAGGGCCAGTCGTCCGCAACCAGACGAATGATGTTGGGTTCGGGTGTCCCGGCGAACTCAGTCGCCATCGACTCTTCATCTTCATAGTGTGGCCAGTTACGGATACCCGTATAATACTGCTCCCACTTGATGTAGTTCGGGTCAGTGTTAAGCTCATAAGCCGTATCGTAGCTTTCATCCTCATACTCGAGTGGTTCTATCTGTGAAGGAGTCAGCACCGTTCCTGGAACCATGTCGCTGAAAACGTCGATTGTCACCGCATCGTCCATCCAGTGCCACGGCCTGGTCTTCCATCCCCAGGGATTATCAATAATCGCCACGTCCGGGTAAATAGCCGCTATACTTATCCAGAAAACATTCTGCTGAGTATCACGCAGATACTCCTCCTGCCGGAACCACTCGGTGGTGTCCAACTGCACATTGTACTGGAAGCACGTGTCCGGCGGGTGAATCGGGAAGTAGTCGGTGCCTATCTCCTCTATTGTCACTCGGTCAGCCGGAATCTCGACCTGCCACAGCAGTTTTTCCGGATAGCTGTAGTCCACCACCGCGCCAGCTGCAACGTTGCTCCAGAAACCTATGCGCCAGGCAGTCGGCTGCTGCGCCGGAGGCCCATGACCTTCCCAGCCGTAATACGAACCCCACCAGTGAATCGACGTCACAGGCATAGAGCCGATGCATCTGTAGTCATCCGCAACCACCTTCCACTGACCTTCTGGCTCCTGTGTGAAAGACGGCTCGTCCCAGCCGCAGAACACAACGTCCGGGTCCACCGAATTAACCTCAATCGGCGGCTGCGACCATTTCGAATGTTCCACAAGCGGCTTGCCCGGCGGTGGTGGCTCCTCTTGGGTCGTAATCACAAACGCCAAATCAATCGAGTTCATCTCCATCGGGTTGTAGGGATGCCCCAGCGGATACTTCAGCTCTTTCCAGACCGGAGCCGCCGCGTCCCCGTCGTCGAACACCGCATCATCGTTGAAGTGCGCCGGCCACTTCCTCGTCTTCCATCCGAACTCTCCGACCGCCGTGGGTACCAGCGTCACGCGGACATCAAGCCAGTAAATGATCGGCTCATCCGGCGTACCCTTCTGCTCAAACGCCTCGCAGGGATCTATATCAATGTTGATCTGCCATATCTGCGTGTCACCTTGCGGGACAAGGTCACCTGTTGCG
The DNA here is from genome assembly GCA_964394625.1 of uncultured Pirellulales bacterium. GTDB lineage: Bacteria > Planctomycetota > Phycisphaerae > Sedimentisphaerales > Anaerobacaceae > JAUVYV01. Next base: position 5,482 of record CAYMYK010000101.1, on the reverse strand, counting down.
GGGTCCCACCAGTACTCACCGGGGTCACTCTGGTGCCACATCCTCTCGATAAACTCACCAAGACCGAAATCCCCTTCCCACAAAAGTTCATTCGGCTCCGAGTACCCGTTGACGCCCTGTGGGTTGTCGTTGTGGATACTGAGGTGAATGTTCTCAATTTCTCCCTTGTCGTCGTACTTCCACGAGCCCCAGAGATGCACATCCGTAATCAGCCCTGTGGTTGTGCACTTGAAATCATCGGCCAGAGTCCGGACTATGCCGTCCGAATCGTCCACCCGGATGTCGATACCATTCTCCGTCAAATCCGGGAACTGGACCCACTTGTTCGGGTCTCCTGCGTTCCAGTCGCCCCGCATAACAGACGCCGGGCACACCAGCACAACTAATGCGCAAAAAACCAGTAATTTCCTTTCAATACCTGTCATTTCTTGGTCCTCCTAAAAAGGTTTGCAGAAATGTACCCCCATATTACCACCCTGTATCCTATGCGCCCGTTCAGACGCTCCGCTAAGTTTCAATGGCTAATGCTCCTCAGCGTGTGCTTAATACCACATCCCTCGACAAAAGTCAAGAGAAAAATCCTCTAACTTTTGATTTTTCAAATTGCAAGCCCCCGATGAGACCTGCCCTCCCCGAAATCGGCCTTTTTTGCACAAAAACCGGCCCCTTAGCGAACCAGAACCGCCCAATACCCCTTCGACGGGCACCGCAGAAACAGCTCACCTCCTCCCTTTGCCTTCGTTTCTACAGCCCATTCACTTTTCGTAATGTCGAGCCACCTGACCCGCACAGCCGTGCGCATCCGGCTGATATCAAGCGAGACCTTTCCGCCATTGGTAAAGTAAACCGTGTATTCGGTGCCCGGATTGGCTGTGCAGTACGCCTCGTTCTCCTCTCTGTCCGAAAGCAAATCATTGTGCGGCTCGCATTTGAAAATATCCATCTCGTCCGTCAGCATCCTCGCACTTTTGATATTCGCCTGTGCCTTTTCGCCTAATCCCAGTCCCGCCGGCGGCCGGTGAAACCTTGCAGAGGCCGTCTGGCCGAATATGTTTCTCCAGAATCGCTCCATCCCATCTCTGTCGCTGCCGAACCGCCCCGTGTCCGCCCCGTAAATCTTGACGTTATTCAAAGGCCGAACCTTACCCGCTATCCGCATACGCTGCTTCTGGGCATTGAGCCAGTGCGCCTCACCTTTTTGATGATTATTCTGGGATATATCCATGAACGAATAAATTTGCGGATAGTCGAACGTCGCATGATGCATCGGATGCGACAAATCGTGCGCATCCCACATCTCGGTGGTATGTACCTTCGCGCCCGCATCTTTCGCCCCGGCCTTTAGATACTGCGACCAGTACCAGCCCCATTCGGGCCTGACCGACGTCTCGTTGTCCATACAATACAGAACGTTGCCGTACCTCAAGCTGTGGCTCAATAGCTTCTCCACAAATCTCTGCTGATACTTCAGTACTCTCTCCTGCATCTCCCGCTTTGGTGCCATCCATTTGAAATCCGGGACCGTCCAGAAGAAATTGTTCGCCGCCCGCACCGGATGGCTGTCCACTTGCTCATTAAGCCACGTTTGCCCCCGGTAACTGCCGGTGTTCTTTGGGTTAAAAGGATTTCTCTGCCAGTTGTCCCTGTAGAAATCAAATGTTGCCCACAATTCTATCTGAACGATTATGTCGCGCTCGCTGGTCAGCTTCAAAAACCTCTCAAACCGGCTCCAGTATTCCTCGTTCCATTCTCCCAAATCGTATTTGCCGTTCACCTGCTTGAAAGACCATACGTTTCCCTCGTCTCTGCTCGACATCGTACAGCGGACATAATTGCCGCCGACCGACCTCAGCAAATCGAGATGTTCCTCCAAGTTCGCAATCTGAAACAGATTATCCTCAACCGACCCGCCTAACAGCAGTACCGGCTCGCCCCCATACTGCCAGTACCTTGCGTTTTCAGGATAAATATCAATTCGCCTCAGCGAATCCGATGCTGCGCACGTAGCCGAAAGGCAAACCAGCCACAAGACTACCACTACTACGCCCCATCTTTGCACTCGAACCATTTCTCTTGTCCTTACTTGTCGAGTTCCACGCTCCAAACGCACTTTCTTGCCTGCCAGTGACATACGTATGTCACACCTCCCGCAAAAACCCTGGCAAAATACGCACCCCAAGGCGATAACTCTACCAGTTTCGCCGGAGTGGCCGACAATGCGGCGATACCACACCGGGGTCAGCCGGGTTATAGAACTCTGGGGGGTAACTCGGCTGGCCCTTTAATCGCTCTGCTAATCCCACAATTCTTACCCTTAAACTGTTTCTCGTTCGGTTTGGCTATTCGATGCGCTTGCGGTAAAGGCGCGTCTCCAACGGCTTCTGCCAGCTCGTCCAGTTCGAGTCGCTCGCCTCGCCGTTTATTGCCGAGACCACCTGATTCATCTTCGCATCCAAATCATCTACGTAGCAGACCATAAACGCCTCCGGCATCGCCGGAAGCTTCGGCGAGCCGAACTCGTATGTCCTGTGATGAGACAGTATTATATGCCCCAAAGCGTCCAGTACCGCATCGTCGATTCTTTTGCCTTTTGCCGCTAACGACTCCGCCTTGCGGTGCAGCATCAAAAGCGTCTTGCTGATATGCCCGATAAGCTGACCCGAATCGGTATATGAAAAAGCCGTCTCGTACGAAAGCTCCTCGGTCTTGCCCATATCGTGGATGAAAATTCCCACAAGGACAAGGTCCGGCTGAGCGTCCGGGTACATCGGCAGTATCGCACACGCCACCCGAAGCATATTGTGAGTATGCTCGAGAAGCCCGCCTAAATAGTTGTGGTGCATCTGAATTGCCGCCGGCGCCCTGCAAAAATTCCTCATTAGCGACTCGTCAGACAAAAACTCCCCGGCCAGCTCCTTCAACTGCTGATTCTTTATCTGCCGCAGCATTGATTTTACTTCTGAGAACATCTGGCCAATGTCTTTTGTCGTCCGGCTCAGAAAATCTTCAATCGCTACTTTGCCGGCCTCGACAATGCCGATACTGTTGACCACAATCTGAAGGTTGTTCTGGTAAAGCTCGCTCCTGCCCTGGATATGAACGAACCCGGGCTTGGGCAGCGACCTGTAAATCGCCTCGCTCGCCTGCCACATCCGCCCGTTAAGCTGGCCCGTCCTGTCACAGACGAACATCGCTATGTATGGGTCTCCTCTCGACGTGCTCCTGAGAACCGCGTCCCTGACCAAATAAATATCATTTACCGTCTCGCCCGGGGCGATTTTGTTTATGAACTTGTGCGCCATTATGAACTCCCTGTCTTGGGTTTCTCTGGACATTGCTGTGTTTCTCGAATGATATGCCCTCCATACCATCGATGCAAGGCGTATTTGCAATCTCCACCAAAAAAGAAAGAGCCTCCCCTTAGGGGAGGCCCTTCAAACGCCTCAATACATTCCGGCTTCTCTTACGGCCAGAGCTGCTGCTGCATCCAGTTGTTCGCAAGAAGCGCATAGTCCTTGAAATCGACAATATTCGGAGTTGACGGGTACATATCCGCCGGCGTAACTAACGGCAGTTCTATGCTGCCCGTACCGTCCGTCGTGATGTAAGCTATCTCAGCCGCGTTCAGAGCGTAGTCGTAAATCCTTAAATCATCGATTGCACCCGGCCACGTAGCGTACGTAATGTAAGCGAGGTTTAACTGCTGTACGTCGATGGTGTCTATGTTCGTCGTCTGGTTCGGGTCGGACTGCGAACAAAGCTCTGTCCCGTCGTGATAGATGGCAATGGTGTCGGCCGTCCCGTCCTTCACGAACGCATAGTGGTGCCATCTGCCCGTAAAGTCATTTTCCGTAACGTTGTAGCACTCTGCAAGGTCGTCGTTGGGGTCACCTGTCCAGCGCCAGTGAACGGCAGTACCCGCCTCGAACGTCGGCGCCGAAGGCGTCGGCAGGTAAATCACAAACGGGGTACCGCCCAGTGCATTCATAAACGGCGCCCAACTCTGGGTCTGCGGGAAATTCCCCCTGTCGATATTTATCCACACTGAAATCGTCACCGCATCGGTGATGTTCTCGCTGAATACCTCTTTGGGAATCTGCACACGTGTGCCTATCCCATCGAGATACACATAACCGCCGTCGTCATAGCCGCCGCTGGTATGCCAGCCGGTGTCGGTCGAACGCGTACCGGTGTAACCGTTAGCCCAGTCGGCCACGTTGATGTCATTACCGTCATCGAACTTGTACCACACCACCGGACTGGCCGGCTGCTGGATCGGACTTAGCACAAGGTTCGCGTCCGTACTCAGCCACTCGTGCACAAGGACATCAACGTCGGCCCTGTCCACAACGCAGTCATCGGTCAGATCGCCTACCGGCTTGTAATCAAGCACGCACCGCCTTGGGTAAAGCCGGATATAGTCGAAGTCCACTGTACCGTCACCGCCCTCGTACGGAGAACTGTACCAGTTGCAACGGAAGCCAAAGCCCAGACTCAGATACCTTACCTTCGACAAATTAACGCCCTGGTCGTTGAAGTCCTGCAGCTTGATTACCCATTCCTTCATAATCGGAATAAGCTGGGCGTTCGGGTCAGTTTGGTCCACCTGACCGTAGCTGCCGTCGGCGTCCTGAATCCCCACGTACATCCGGTCGTAATTCGGGTCGGCTGCATTTGTTATAGCGCCCTGGAACTCTACCGACAGTATCGCCGGAACCTCCGATACGCTGCCTAATGTCCAGTCCACACCGCCCGTGCCGAAATCACGATACAGTTCGGAGTACTTGTCGTAATCTAATCCCAAATCTGCGCCGCCGTTGTTGTCGTACACATACTGCATCACATCGCTGCCCTGAGTGCACCACGCACCGGTGCCCTTCCCTGCCGAACATGCAGGATAAACATACGGGATGTCCGGGTTCCACTGCGTCCACAGATCGTTGGTGTCCACGTAACTGAACTCATCCACCGAGATATAAGCCGGTACTATAAAGCTCCACAGGTAGCCCGTCCACAGGCACGGGTCGTTCACCTCATCCACACGCCAGTAGTACGTCGTATCGAACTCCAGAAGCCCCGGGTCCCAGTTCGCAACGTCGCGATTGGTGTAAGTTACACCGGGCGTATCGCCCTTGTTTGCATCGATGACGTCGCAGGGGTCGGTCCCGAAATAAACGTCGTGGCCGCCGGAGCTCGCCACCCACGTACCGGCCGTCCAGCTCAGCACCACACCGCGCGGGCCTGCAACCGTCGAAGCATCGGCGGGTACAGGATTTCTGGCCTCGCCGCTGGCGAGCATCGTGAAGCTCCACACCTCGCCCTTCCATAGACCAGAACCGCACGCAACCACACTGTTGACCTCATCGACACGCCAGTAGTACGTTACTCCCGCCAGAAGCCCGTCCGTAATGGTGTGATTCGGGTCGTTCTGACGACCTATATAAGCACCATTCGGATCACTACCAACTGTAGCGTTGATGAC
>CAYMYK010000100.1:0-10674 GCA_964394625.1 uncultured Pirellulales bacterium | reverse complement strand
CTCAAATCTATATCTTCAACCGCACCGGTCAGCTTACTCGCATAATAATACCTAAGCGCCTCCGGCTCGAGATATTTAAGATACGTCGCTGCCTTTATAAATGTCCCGCGGCTCTTGCTCATTTTTTCGCCGTTGACCGTCAAAAAGCCGTGGACAAACAGCTTGTCGGCCACCTTAAAGCCGGCCCCGGTCAGCATTGCAGGCCAGAACAGCGCGTGAAAATACATAATATCCTTGCCGATGAAATGATACAGTTCGTACTCGTCGCCGTTCCAGAGATTCTCGAAATCAAGGCCGTTGTTGTCGCAGTAGTTTTTGGCCGAGGCCATATATCCTATAGGGGCATCGAGCCAGACGTAAAAGAACTTGTTCTCTTCACCGGGTATCTTGAAGCCGAAGTATGGGCCGTCCCGGGAGATGTCCCAGTCCTTCAGCCCCACACTGAACCATTCGTCGAGCTTGTTGGCGGCGGATCGTTGTACGTATCCTTTTCCAATGAGCTGTTTTAGCTGCGGTTCGTAATCGACCAGCTTAAAAAAGTAGTGCTCGGAGCTCCGCAGCACCGGCGCAGTTCCGCATCTCGAACAGTAAGGGTTTATCAGCTCTGCCGGCTCGTATGTTGCGCCGCAGATTTCACAGCAATCGCCGTACTGCTCCTCTGCCTTGCAGCGCGGACATACGCCCCGGATGTACCTGTCCGGCAGCGACATCCTGCACTTTTCGCAGTAGGGCTGTTCGACACTTCGTTTGGTGATTGAGCCGGCCTCGTTTAGTCGCTTAAATATCAGCTCGCTGAAGTATCTGTTTTCCGGCGAGTGTGTCGAGTAGTAGTTGTCAAACTCGACGCCAAAGCCGCGAAAGTCCCGCTCGTGCTCTTTGTGTACCCGCTCGATAAGCTCCTCAGGGCTGATGCCCTCTTTTCCTGCGCTAATCATAATCGCCGTGCCGTGCGTATCGTCGGCGCAAAAATAAAGACACTTATCGCCGCACAGCTTGTGAAAGCGGACCCAAATATCGGTCTGAAGATATTCAACCAGATGGCCTATGTGTATCGGGCCGTTCGCATAAGGCAGCGCCGAAGTTACGACAATGTTTCGAGGCATTTTGGTCCTTTATTGTTAAGCGTCGGCTGCATTCGTCCTCTTGCCTTTGCTTTTTGTCTTATTTGCGTTCGTACTCTTCGAGCGCTGCGGCGCAGCGAGTATCTCGATTTCTTCTATTGGAATTGCGCTCTTTACTCCGTTCTCGTGCTCTACCATAACCAACTGCGTCAGTATTTGGCTATCGACGACTTTACCCTCGCCGTATTGCGTTCGCACCGCCGTGTTCTTTCTGGGCAGCCGTTTCTTCAACTCGGTATAGGTCTTGTCCTCGTATCGCAGACAGCACTTCAGCCGTCCGCAGTAGCCGGAGATTTTCGACGGGTCAAGCGTGGCCTTCTGGAGCTTCGCCATTCTCATATTGACCGGCTTTAACGCCTTGAGAAACCTGATACAGCAGCACTGCTGGCCGCAGCTTTCCACGTCGCCGAGCAGCTTGGCCTCGTCTCGCGAGCCGATCTGCCGCATCTCGATTCTCGTCTGGTATTCCTGCGCGAGTTTTTTGACCAGCCCCCTGAAATCGACCCGCCCGTCGGCCATAAAGTAGAAGATGACCCGCTCGCCGCCGATGATGTGCTCTGCATCAACAACCTTCATCGGCAGATTCAGTTCCTCGACGAGCTGCCTGCAAAACTCCGCCTCTTCGGCCGCCATTTTCTCAAAGTGTCTTTCTTCGCTTAAGTCCTCGCCTGTGGCATACCTGATGAACCTGCCTGCCGGCTCTGTAGAAAAGTCGATGGCCGAGTCGTCGAAGTATTTCTTGATTTGCCCTTGCGACAGCTTCAACTGCCCCGCTTTGTAGGTGTAGGGATTGCCCACTATCGTCCCTAATTCAAGGCCCTTGTCGGTTTTTACCACCACCTGGGTGGGCACCGAAGGTATATGGTCCTCATTATGCTCGAACAAGCCGAGCAGCTTCATTCGCCCGTATCGAGCCAGCATATATTTGTTATGTCTTGCCTGTCTGGCCATCAGACCCTGATTGTATCAGAATCCGCCAGATTTAACAATAGCTGCTCGAAAAGAAGCTTTTCGTTCACGGCGGCTTCGACCCATCGTATTGTTCTGTAGCAGTCGGCGATTTTTTCCGCTGCGGTTTCGGGGCCGAACCGCCGGGCCAGCGTTGTTATCTGCCCGGCCTGGTCAAAATTGACGGCCGGTTTATCCGGCTCGGCCTTGAGGAGCATTGCATCGTGAAGCGCCGATATGATGATTTGTAATATACTCTTCTGCGCCCGCCGGTTCAGGTCGGACTTGCTGGTGGCCGTATCGAGCTTGGCCCAGACGGCGGCGATTGCCCTGCTATAGCCGCCGAACCGCCCGGCCAGCTCGAGGCAATCCGCATAGTCCGGCGAAGCTATTGCCTCGACTATGGCCCTTTTTATTTCGTAAAGGCCGGCCCCGGCAAGCTCGAGCTCGGCCCACCGGCATCCCTGCCCGAGCCGGCCGGCGCTCAGCCGGGCAAAATAATCGGCCCTGTTCTCATCGAGCCCCATTGCCTTGAGCTTGTCGGCTATTTTCTCTTCGTCCACAGGCCCGAAACGTATGCTCTGGCATCTGGACCTTATGGTCGGTAAAAGCTTATCCAGCCGCGTGCACAGTAAAATGATACAGCAGTATGCCGGCGGCTCTTCGAGAACCTTCAGCAGGCAATTCTGCGATGAGTTATTGAGCTTCTCTGCCTCGCTGAGGACAAAGACCTTCCGCCGTGACAGCGTTGGTCTGTACATTACTTTTTCAATCAAGAATTCACGAACTACGTCGATGGGAAACTGTACCGGCGGGGCCTTGCCTTTGCCTTCTTTAGTGAATTCGAGCAGCTCCTTATAGACGTGCTCGAAGTCGCCGTGCGAACCCGCCTCCAACAGCCGGCACGATTCGCACTCGCCGCAGCTATCCGCAAAGTCCGGCTCGATAACAGGGCTTTTGCAGAGCAGCAGCTTGGCGAACTGTCTGGCCGTAGTGAATTTACCCACCCCTTCGGGACCGGCGAAAATATATGCATGAGCAACCCTGCCCGAGGCATAAGCCCTCTGCAGAACCCCAATCGCCCTGTCCTGGCAAAATATATCCCTAAGTAACATCCATCACGCGTAGAACTTTTCTATGATTTCCGTTATCCTTTTATGTGTCGTTTCCACATCTGCCGAGGCATCCACAACGAAGAAATCCGCACGCTGTCTGGCTAATTCACAGAATCCTTCGCGGACTTTCATGTGATAGCCGGCGCCTTTTTGTTCCATCCTGTCCAGGTCGCGGTCTAATCGCTTCGCTGCCGTTTCCAAATCCACGTCGAGTACCACGGTCAAGTCCGGCCAGGTTCTATCGAGACACTGCTGTGCGATTTCTACGACCTTGTCCATCCCGAAACCGCCCGCGTACCCCTGATATGCACACGTACTCGACAGCCAGCGGTCGAGGACGACGCACTTGTTTTCTTTCAGCGCCGGCGAAATCCTCTCCCGCCAGAGCTGCACCCTCGCCGCCATATAAAGCATAACCTCTGCCGCGGTACTCATTGCGATATGCTCGGGATTGAGCAGGATTTCTCTTATTTTTTCCCCGATAGCCGTTGCGCCCGGCTCGCGAAATGTAACGGTATCGACACCCCGGCCTCTAAGCCATTCAGCCAGCAATTCTATTTGCGTACTCTTGCCGCAGCCGTCCGGCCCGTCAAGTGCAATAAATTTACCTGCTAATTTGTTCTTCAAAACTTATTCCCCAAGGGTTCTATGGTTGGATGAGTCCTTGTGAATCTAAGGAACGCTGGTGCTCATCATATACTAAGTCAAGAGAGGTTACAAACGTTACCCCCATAACCGCCACCATTAAACCAACGAACTGCTGCAATACGGTTCTGCCAACAATCAGGATGTACTCAGAAGGTGTTACGGCAGTTCTTATGTCAGGCATGAGCACCCAAAGGAACGTGATTCCCACCCCAATACAGAACAAAATCAGTAATTCTCTGGCGCGGCGCAGCTCACATTGCCGGAGTAGCTTGAAGCTGTCAAATAGTGGGCAGTCAAATACGACCATCAATGGGATTATTAATAATGCAGGCTTAACGAGAAGAAGAGTAGCAACACTGAAGCATAGCTGATAGATAAACGGGGAGACTTTGGCGGTCTCCCAAAAGCTGGTTTCTATTCCTGTAACAGGTTTTATGAGCAGAAAAGTTAGCCACGTGAAGATAAATAAGATGGGGACGTAAATGAGGGCAAATTTGGTCAGCCGCCAGAAGAAGCACTTACCAGCCCGGAATAAGGTCGTAAGAGATTGTCGTTTTTGGCCTTCAAGGTAGAAAGTCCGCAGGAAGCCGATAGTAATTAGCATAGTATAGACAGTAATTATAAAGCGGAGCCCTTTGAAGAGAACACTCGCCAGTGCCAGCGGCAAGAATTCTTTACGGCCCGATGTTAGGAGATCCAATTTAAAGAGAAGCAAAGAAACAGTACCGAGGGCCATGATAACGGTTATCTCCGGCCAGCGGGCCTTTAGTACTCCGAGCGTTTTTTTGATTTCGGCCATCTTATTTCATCCCCAGTTCTCTGGGTTCAAATCGTGTTCAGGTCAAGCATCAGTTGGGTGCGTCAAGAACAATAAACTTGCCTTCAGGTCTTTTCATAGATTTTCTTTCCAGCTTTTGGCGGTAGCGATTTCCCGGTAAAGTTCCTCGCCGTAGCTCCTTCTGATGACTTCTCTGGTCACTTGCCGCCTGAGGTTCTGTTTTTCGTTTTCGCTAAGCATCACCAATTACCCGAACGCTCTATGTCTTTGAAAGCCAGTTTACTATTAACATGCTGATTATGCCAGCTATGTAAGAATGGATTCATCTATAGTGCGGATGTAATCATGATATTTACGTAATACCTTTCTTTCATCTTTTGGCAGCCACATATTTGTTTTTCTATCGTGTCAGTTGCAGGTTTTCTGCACCGACGAGATGGCGGATTTTCCGGCAGAAGTCCGCATCGGGATTTACCGCCAGGGCCTTGTCGGCGGCGGCATAGACCCTGCCTTTGCCGGTGCGTACCGCAACGTAAACCCTGCTCTTGCCTTTGTGGTGCCGGCAGATACTTTTTATCTGCGTCACCTTCTGTTCGGTTACGTCGGCGGCATCGAGGTTTATCCGAACCTTTCCGGCCAATTTATCAGCCGCATCTTCAAGCCCTATCAGCTCCGAGGCCAGGACGTTCGGCTTTTCTCTTCTGAAATCGAGCCGGCCCTTTACGAATACGACCTTGTCGTTGACCAGCAGGTGAGCGAACTGGTTGAGCACGCCGGGGAACATAACCACCTCGACCTGGCCCTGGAGGTCCTCGAGCGTAAAGACCGCCATCTTCGAGCCGGCGTTTTTGCCCGACTTTGTGAGAATATATCTTGTCCTCGTAATCATTCCGCCGATGACAATCTGCTTGTTTTCGCCGGCGCCGGCCAACTGAGACGTATTAACCGTGGAATACAGGTTGATGGTCTCGGCGCAGTGGCTCAACGGATTGCTGGTAACGTAGAAGCCGAGCACTTCTTTTTCGTACACCAACATTTGCGCTTCAGGCCAGGGCTCAACGGCCGGAAGCCGTTTGTGGTCCTGCGAATAGTCGCTGCCGATGCTTTTGCCGAAGAAGCTCAACTGGCCATTCCGACTGTCGGTCTGGGCGGCCGAGCCGATTTGCATCGCCATCTCAAGCCCCGCCATCATCTGTGCGCGATTGCCGCCTAAACGGTCGAACGCCCCCGCCTTGATGAGCGCCTCGAGCACCTGTTTGTTGGCCGCCCTCAAATCGACGTTTTCGCAGAAGTGGAACAAGCTCTGGAACCGTCCGATTTTTTCACGCGCCTTGATTATCTGTTCGACCGCCTTTTCGCCGACGCCCTTGACGGCGGCCAGGCCGAAACGGATTACACCTTTTTTGCTCTTACCGTTGCTCGCCTCTCTATACAGGGGCGTAAAATCCACGCCGCTTTCGTTGATGTCCGGCGCAAGAACCTCCATACCCATCTTCCTGCATTCGCCGATATAATCGACCACCTTGTCCGTGTTGCCCATCTCGAAGGTCAAAAGCGCCGACATATACTCGACCGGCCAGTGCACCTTCATATACGCCGTCTGATAGGCGATGAAGGCGTAACGCGTCGAGTGGCTTTTGTTGAAGCCGTAACCGGCAAAACGCTTGATAAGCTCGAATATCTCCTGTGCCTGCCGACTCTTAAGTCCCTTATCCGTACAGCCGGCAACGAAGCGTTCCTTTTCCCTGGCGATGGTCCTGGCCTTTTTCTTGCTGATGGCCTTAATCAGCGCGTATGCCTCCCGCAGCGGGATGCCGCCGAGCCGGTTGCAGATTCGCATCACCTGCTCCTGATAGACCATTATGCCGTATGTCTCATCCAGAACCTCTTTCATTATTGGATGCGGCAGTGTCCACTTGGCGCCGTGCTTGCGGTCGATGTAATTGCCGATGAGCGTCATCGGACCCGGCCGATACAGCGCATTGGCGGCAATCAAATCCTCGATGCGGTCGGGCTGCATCTTTATCAGCAGCTCCTGCATACCGCCCGACTCGAACTGGAATATCCCCTTTGTCCCGCCGCGGGCGAAAAGCTCAAAAACCACCGTATCAGTCAAATCAAGCTTCTCTATGTCTATATCCTGGCCGTGGATTTCTCTGACCAGTTGTCTCGCCCGCTCCAGCACGCTCAGCGTCTTCAGCCCCAAAAAGTCCATCTTCAGCAGCCCGACCTTTTCGACCATCGGGCCCTCGAATTGAGTGATGACGTCATCCGAGCCGGACGCCTTGTAGAGAGGAACAAAATTGGTCAGCGGCTCATCCGCTATTACCACGCCGGCGGCGTGAACCGATGCGTGCCGGGCAAGACCCTCGAGCTTCTTACTTATGTCGATTACCCTGCGCGTCTGCGGGTCGCCGTCGTAGGCCTGTTTCAATTGCGGCTCGGTTTCGAGCGCCCTGTCGAGGGTCATTCCGAGCGAGTCGGGAACCAGTTTGGCTAAGCGGTCGGCCTCCGACAGAGGAACATCGAGAACCCTGCAGATGTCCCTGATAACCGCCCTGGCCTTCATCGTCCCGAAGGTTATAATCTGTGCGACGTGGCCGTATTTGTGCCGGACGTAATTGATGATTTTGCCCCGGCTGCTCTGGCAGATGTCGATGTCGATATCCGGCATCTCGTTGCGCTGCGGGTCCATAAAACGCTCGAACAGCAAATCGTACTTCAACGGGTCAACGTCGCACAACCCGAGGCAGTGGCCGACAACTGTTCCAACGGCGCTGCCTCTGGCGCCGACGGGTATGTTGTGCCGGTGCGCGTAATTGCAGAAATCCCACACTATGAGGAAATAACTTGCAAAGCCCTTGGACTTAATAACGTTAAGCTCCCTGTCGAGCCGCTCTTTCACCCGTTCGCTGATTTGCCCGTATATTTGCTCTGCGTTCTCGTAGCAGAGCTTCGTAAGGAACTCTTCGGGACTCGAACCGTCCGGCGGGACAAACCGCGGTGCGTGGCGCGTTTTCAAATCCAGCTCGACGCTGCACCGCTCGGCGATTGCGACCGTATTGTCACAGGCCTCGCCCGCCCCGGCGAAAAGCCCCCGCATCTGCTCGGGACTCTTGAGGAATACATCCTTCGGGTAAATCATCCTCGTCGGGTCGTCGGCCTTTTTGCCCGTGCTTATTGCACACAGGCAGTTGTGGGCCTCGTAATCGTCCTCTTCGAGAAAGTGCACGTCGTTGGTTGCGACTAATCCGATACCCATCTTCCCCGCAAGCTCTATCAGCCCCTGCCGAACGCCCGGCTCATCCGGCTCGTGATGCTGGATTTCAATGAAGAACCGTTCCGGGCCGAAAATCTTCAGGTAGCTTTCCGCCGTCGCCCGGGCCGCCTTTTCGTCGCCGGCGGCAATTTGGGACGCAATTTCTCCCTTCAAACAACCGCTGGTTGCTATCAACCCCGCATTCAGCTCCGCTAAAATCTCCTTGTCGATTCTCGGCCGATAGTAAAACCCCTCCGTAAAGCCGGCGCTCGCCAGCTTTAGCAGATTCTGATAGCCCCTGTTGTCCTCCGCCAGAAGAACAAGATGATACGCCGCGTCGCCGATACCGGTCTTTGTCCTGTCGAACCTGCTCCGCGGTGCAACGTATGCCTCGATGCCGATTATTGGCTTGATGTGAGCGGCCCTGGCTTTTGTGTAAAACTCGATTGCCCCGAACATATTCCCGTGGTCGGTGACGGCCACCGCATTCATATTCAGCTTCCTGCACCGCTCGAAAAGACGCTCGAACGAAATCGCACCGTCAAGAAGTGAATACTGGCTGTGAAGGTGCAAATGTACAAATCCGTTGCCGCTGTCCACGGGGCAATCCTTTTTCTCTAAGGGTTAGTTTGTTCTTGCATATCGATGATTGTCAGGCAATAATTGTAATCGGCTATAAGTGAACAATCAATACTAAACTCAATCGCAGCGCTATTTGGTATCGAAAGGATTTTACAATGGATTTCGACCAGAATAACAACTTTTCACAACCGCCTGTTACTCCCGTTCCCGAACCGCCGCCTCTGCCGATAGCACCGAAGGCAAAACGACCCAGAACCGGCTGGAAAATTCTCGGCGGTATCGTCGTTGGACTCTCGATTTTGGGAAATATCGTTCTGGTTCTGATGGTCGTCGGCCTGTTCACGCTCTTCGCCGCAGGCCAGGAAGATATGTTTCTCGAGCAGGTCGTAAGGCCCGGGCCGCGGACTGCAAAAATCGCCATAATCTCTCTCCAGGGTATAATAGACGACCGGCAGGCGAGAGATATCTACAAACAGCTCAGGACCGCAAGCAAAGACCCGCATATAAAGGGACTCATTATTCGCATCGACTCGCCCGGCGGGACCATCGCCGCCAGCGACGAGATTTACAATGAGATACTAATGTACAGGCACGACCAAAGAAAGCCCGTGGTCGCCTTTATGCGGGGTATCGCCGCCTCCGGCGGCTATTACAGCTCCGTGGCCTGTGAGAAAATCATAGCCGAGCCGACGACAATCACCGGCTCCATAGGCGTCATAATGGGTTATCTCGTCCTCGAAAACCTTCTCGAGGACAAGCTCGGCATCCAGCCGGTCATCGTCAAGTCCGGCGAGAAAAAAGACTGGCCCAGCTCGTTCCATCCGCCAACCGACGAGCAGTTGAAGTACCTTCAGGACAAGGTAATTACACCTGCATACGACAGGTTTGTCCAAATCGTTGCCGACGGCAGAGAACCGCTAAATCTGGCGGACGTAAAACGCCTCGCCGACGGCGGCATCTTCGCCGCCGCCGAGGCACGTGATGAAAAGCTCATTGACGACATCGGCTACCTCGATAAGGCGATAGATACCGTCTTGTCGCTGGCGGGAATCGAAAATGCACAGGTAGTCGAATACCGAAAGCCATTCTCCTTTACGGAGCTGTTCGGCTCTTACGGCAAAAGTATCTTGAGAATTGACAGGACTTCCCTGTTCGAGTTAGCTGCCCCGCAGGTGATGTACCTCTGCACCGTCAATCAGTGAGCCGTGCCCCGAAGTACCGCAGGAGCGGTTATGCAGGCCGGCCTGTTCTGCTGTTGGCCCTGCGAAACTGCCGCGGCGTCATCCCCGCAAGCCGCTTGAAAGACCGGATGAAATAACTCTGGCTGTTATAGCCGGCCTCGAACCCGATTGTCGCGCAGCCGTCGTCGCCGGACAGAAGCCGCTCCTTCGCACGTCCGATTCTTACCTGTGTCAGGTAATCTATAATGCTGACGTCCATACATTCCCTGAAAAGATGCGCCGCTCGCGACGGGCTTAGATGAACCGCCTTGGCAACATCCGCCACTGTGATTTGTCTGCGGTAGTTCTCTTCGATGTACCGCAGGGCAATCTGCGCCTTCGTATTCTTCCGGCGGCTTCGCAGCGCATAGACGCTGTCGGTGAAATCCCGCAGCGCCCTGTTTATCCACGCACACAGCTCCTCCTGCGTATCTATGTCCATAACCCTGGTCGTGTAGCCCAGGTTCTTTTTGAGCAGAAGCTCAATGTTCACGCCTGCCTCGGCCGCCGCCCGGCTCAGTACGCTCAACAGCTCCAGCAGCCGCACCTTCAAAACGTTCAAATCCCCCGGATTGCAAAACATTATATTGCCTAAAAGCGAGTTGAGTATCTCGTTTGACCCCGTCCTGTCGCCTGTCTTGACCTTCTCTATCAGCTTGCGCTCGCTGTCGTAGGGATACGCCTGCCTGATTCCAACCCTCTTACTCTGATGGATGTAGTCGCTTATCTGTGATTGCTGCTCTGTCCTTTCCCTGCGCCATTTTATTACCCTCGGGTCCAAGCCGG
Organism: uncultured Pirellulales bacterium; assembly: GCA_964394625.1. Taxonomy (GTDB): domain Bacteria; phylum Planctomycetota; class Phycisphaerae; order Sedimentisphaerales; family Anaerobacaceae; genus JAUVYV01. The sequence continues at coordinate 217 of CAYMYK010000100.1, read as the reverse complement.
TGACTTCGTACAGAAGGATGAAAAGAAACTCGGCCGCATCGTGTATCCTCCGCGACGTCACAACGGCAAGCTCATAAGCGGCGTCAAGCAGCTTGTCGGCGTCGAAATGCAGTCCCCGCAGCCGCCTGATTATATCCTGTTCAATCTCCCTGCTCAAAGGCCCCTAGTACTCAGTCCACGCTACATTGTCGGGTATAGCTTTCTCAGTTTTATTCGG
>CAYMYK010000099.1:0-10675 GCA_964394625.1 uncultured Pirellulales bacterium | reverse complement strand
CCAGGTTACTTCCGGGCTGAAAGTAGCTTGCAACCCGGCTGCGCAGGTTCTTCGCCTTACCGATGTAAAGGACTTTCTCGCCCGCCGCCTTCATAAAGTACAGCCCCGGGCCGGCTGGAAAGGCCTTTATTCGCCGCCGCAGGGCCTCTAATCTGTCTCTTTCACCGCCCATACTCCCCCCATTATAGCCGCCTCCATTGCCCCCTCAAAGCCCTTTCTCACTTGCAGCTTACGCCCATAACTCTCTGTCCCGAAGGCAGGCAATATGGGTAACGAGCTTGTATCCCAGCTTGCGGGCAGTATCGACAATCCTCTTGACGTGTGTCAATTCCTTATCCGGCGAATGCAGATACGCCACCCAGTCGTGAAGCATCAAAGGTATATGCTCGCCGCGATTCGCCCGCGTTTTTATCTGCCCCAGGATATACTCCATCGGGTCGCCGAACTCCCGCCTCCACATCCAGCCGGTGTCGCCGTATGCGCTGGGAAAACCCATTATCTCAGGATGTCCGAGTGTGCCGTAATTGATAAAAGCTGTGGATTCGTTCACTCCCGTAAGGAACGCATTAATCATCCTTACGCCGAGAGACGCAACCATGTTCAGCTCCGCCCTGGACTTCTCCGTCGCATCAAAGCCGTGCACACTGGGCCCATCTTTGCCGCTGGTCCCGCACATGCTGATACCCACGGGGCGCACACCAAAAATACGCTCGTGCACCGCGAAAGACTTCTCGTAATCGGCCCTGAGCACTTCGACCGGCTTGCCTCGCTGATAACCCAGCCCGATGTGCGAATAGCTGTGGTCCTGAATATCGAACAGCACATCGCCCTTTACCTGCTCATTGAATACCTTGAACCGCTCCTCCATCAGCTCCAGTGTCGCACCCTTGCAGAAGAACGTCGCGGGAATCTCGTGCTTTCGGTGCACCTCAACGACCTTTTCCAGAAAGCCCTTCATCTGCTCAGGCTGCCAGGTCTCGGTATCATACCGCAGCAGAAACAGCTTCTCGCCGGCTGCGGGCTTTGTCTTCACGGCATTCTCCGCAGCATAAGCGGCTCGTGACAGCGCCGCCGACGTAAGCGAAGCCGCTGCCGCCTTCATCAAATCCCGCCGTGTACAGTTGATTTCACCCATTTCTCTGCTCATTATAAGCGACCTCTGCGTGTCTGCAATAAAAAAGCCCCGATGCCTCCCTCAGACACCGGGACTTAATTACTGCCAAGGTTACGGCCGTTCAGTAAGCTGCCTACTGCTCCAGCTCTTTGTCGGGCTTTTTCTCCGCCCTAGTTAGACCTGCTTTAGGTCCCTCGAAGTCGGTTACCTGGTACTGATTCATCTCTTTTTCCGTCAGCACCGGCTCATCAACTATCCAGGGCGTTACGAAGACAACCAGCTCACTATTTACGGTAGATTCACCCTCGAATCTGAACAGATAACAAATCAAAGGAATATCGCCAAGAAGCGGGATTTTGTTGATTTGCTTTGTCGTCTCCTTTTTGCGCAGTCCGCCAAGGACGACTGTCTTTCCGCTTTCCACGAGCAGTGTGGTGTTGGCTTCACGCTTGTCAACAATCGGCTGAGGATACGAACTCGACCCTCCGGTAGCAATTACGTTAACTGTCCCGGTCTCGACGCTGAATTCGGGCTGCAGTTTCAGCCGTACCATCCGGTCGCGTGTAACGTGCGGCGTAACCGCAAGCGTAACACCAATTTCCCTGAATTCCGTCGAGCCGATGCTACCGCCCCCGGAGGTCTGGGTAAGCTCTATGTACGGGACCTCGGAAATGATTTTTATCTGGGCGCTTTCATTGTCGAGGACCAGTATTCTCGGGTTGGCAAGGAGCTTTGCATTTATAAGGTTCTTCTGGGCCTTCAAAAGAAAATCGATATCCATACTGTCCTTGAGCCAGCCAAAGCGCAGAGCGCCGGTTGTGCCGGCACTCTTGCTGGTTGCACCGGTGAACACACCGCTGGAGAATGGGTTAATTTCACCGGTCGGATTAACACCTAATGACCCGGGCGGGTAGTGTGTTGTAGCGCTCGGGTCGAATGTCGTATTTTTGCCCGCGTTCCATTCGACGCCGAGGTCGAGCTTGTCCTGGCTCTTTATATCGTAGATGCGGGCCTCGACAAGAATTTGCGGTGTTATGCGGTCGATTTCCTCAACGAAGGTGTCGATTGCCTTTATCTTGCTCTCGGAATCGGTAACGATAACGTTGCTGGTGCCGGGATTCGATGATATTGAGCCGCGCTGGGAGATGAACTTCGTCAGCGATTTTTCGACCTGGTCGATGTCGGCATAGGTAATACGGTAAATCTTACTGACGAGTTTTTCGGCCTCCTGTGTAAGCTCGCCGACCGGAGAGACGCGAATCATATTTTTACTCGCGACGTAGTCATAGCCCTGAGCGGCGAGGATATTTTTCAGGGCCTCTTCCAGCGGGACGTTTGTGAGTTTGGCAGTAACGGTACCGATAACTTTCGGGCTTTTGACGACATCGACATCCGCCTGCTCTGCCATAATCCTGATGACATCATCTATGGGGGTTTCTCTGAAGTCAACGCTGATTCTCTTTTGCATGCGCTGCTCGAGGCCGGTCATAACCTCCACTTTGCCCGATTCATCCTGGGCTTCCTGGGCGACGGCGACAGCGCAGGCCGATATAAACAACGCAAGAACCGCCAGGAAACCTACTGCTTTCAACCTCTTGGACCTTTTCATAACTGTTCCTTTCTAAATTTAGTGTTTGACATTATCTTCTGTTTCTAATCCTTTTAACGCTCAACTTTCTGTGTCCACTTTTTAGCATCCTTCTCGAACTCGACAGAGTCGGGACTGATTTTCACAATCGTTGCGCCCTGAATCTGGTCGCCTTCAAATACCACCTCTTCGTTGATTACAGCGGACGGCTTGTCTTCGCTATAAACAATTGCCTTTACAACCACTAAGTCCGACTCATTCTGTTTGGCCGAGCGCACGGCGTAAAACTGCATAGGGTCACGCAGAGTGGCCGGATAAAGAGGCGGAACTTCCCAGTTGAGCTCGGCCCCGGCCTTTGCCACAGCAGCGGAGGGCTTGAATGTGCCGGCTTTTGGCACGGAGTTTTGCCCGGAGCGCAAGGCCCGCGAAAAAACGACGATAAGTATCACAAACAGCACCGGCACCAACAACATCATCACCTTTTGCCTTTTCGGGTTAACACCGCCCTTCGAAGCAAGCAGTTTATCTTTTATACGCTCCAAGGTCTTTAAGAAGGGTATTTGTCCCAGGGCCCCGCGGCCCGAGTCAACTTCGATTCGCTTCGGCACGGGAGCCGGCGCAGGTCGCTGTGGCTGCGGGCCTGTAACGGCTGCCGGGCCCGGCGGAATCGGCTTTGGCGGAATGTATCGAGCCGGTCTCGGCCCTGTTTCGTTGGCCTGCTGTTTCTTATCGGCTTTGGGGACCTGGACACCGGTAAATATTCGCGACACTTCCTTTTGAAGCCCTATTCTGCTCTTAGCCATCCTTCGCCTCCCTGGCCGGAACATCACTGCCGGCGCAATCCTCGGCCGAAGCGCTGCAGCCGCTTACCTGTTCCGGTGTAACGTCACTGTCGGCTGTCTTATCGACAAAATCTTCATTCTGGTCCTGCTGTGCAGACATAGCTTCTCCACTGGAGATATGCTCATCCAACAGGGCGACCTCGTCGCCCTGGTCTTTCGATTCCTCAGCCGGGGCTGTTCGTTCCTGCGAACTCTGAGCGCCGGCTTCGGTCGGAACATTGTTCTTTCCGTGCATAATTTCGTCGGCCAGGGCCAGGTGTTCCGCAGCCCCTCTGCTGTCGGGCGAATATTTCAGGACGTTTTCTCCGGCGCTTGGCGCTTCAGCTAATCTGACGTTCCTGTGAATAACGGTATCGAAAACCAAATCGCCGAAGAACTCCCGCATCTGCTGCTGAATCTGCCTGCTGAAAACGAGCCGTTCCTCGACAAAGGTAAGCAAAAGCCCGAGAATCCTTACGGTGCAGGGATAGAAATGCTCTTCTACAATCTCGCAGGTCTCGAACAACTGCTTTAGCCCTTCCATAGCGTAGTAATGGACCTGAACCGGGACTATTACATCGGTGCTGGCAACCAGGGCATTCAGGGTCAGAATGCCCAGCGAAGGCGGACAATCGATGACGCAGAAATCGTACTCGTGCTCAACGCTCTTGAACTGCTCGCTGAGCATGAACTCCCTGCCGGTCACCGCCGCCAGGTCCAGCTCGGCGCTCGACAGCAGCACATTGCTCGGAGCTACGTCAAGACGCTCGGTGTTCGAGTGAACTATAACATTCGAGATCGGAACGGTTATATCGGTAATTGCGTTGCGGATAGTCCTGTCAACACCATTCGGGTCAACGCCAAAAGCGAGTGTGGCATGTCCCTGCGGGTCGAGGTCAACAACCAACACCCTTTTGCCCCTGTGTGCAAAGGCGGCGGCAAGATTGACCGATGTTGTGGTCTTTCCGCACCCGCCTTTCTGGTTGACTACAGCTATTACTCTCATTCGATATATGGCAAAAACGAATTAAATGTCATTGCACAAATTTGTCCTGCTCATCGGCTTTCCGGCAGGGCCGGCCAAGGTTTTTAACGTTTTAACTCTCCTGGCGCCTGCGTACAAAAACAGCAATGTCCATATCGATCTTGTGTGGAGAACGCTCCTGCAAAGAGCGTACGATTTTGAAACTGTCCACAAACAGAACCGGATGATGTCTCTCTAAGGCATTGAGGAAACCGGCGAATTGTGTGAAGCTGCCCTCGAAACTAATTTGCACTTTATTTTCCAGCAAATGCTCATTTTCGTCATCATTGGCGTTTTTGCGCTTGTCAACCGTCTTAACGGTAAATGAGCCGAGTTGCTTTTCGCTGGCGATTCTGCCTATATCAAAAGTCAGGTTTGAGGAGTTATCGAAGTCGGTGACAAAATCACCCAGCCGGTCCTGCAGTTGTCCGAGCTCCCCGGCCAGTTTGGTCTTTGTTTCAGGCCTGGAGGCCAGAAGCGCCGCCTCATAGGTATGTTTTGCCTGAACAAACTTCTGCTCAACCCGGCTCATAGCCGCGGCCTGCGGCGAGAGCAAGAACAGGTAAACCAGCAGAAACAACACAAGGCACCCCGCCCAAACCAAAGCCAGTGTTATGAAATATTTCTTATAAGCAGTCATAATGAAACCTTCTATAATTCCGGCTTGAATATGCATTCTATTTCGTATGAAACGACGTCGCGCTCGCCGAGCTTACCGAATCCCTGCGAGACAATGACAATATCTTCTATCCCGGGTCCAATCACGTCGGATTGTCTGAGCTGATCGCGAAAGATTTTGACATCTCTGTCACAGTTGGACTGGGGACTTCCGCTGACGCTCATCTTCAGCGTTCTCACTGGGACGTTGGTCTCAACCATTTTCTGCGGGTTATTTTCCATTGGCACCTTTTTCTTGATGGAACGCCGCTTCACTTCAAGCTTTGTCAGGACCACGGAATCCGGTATTTTTTCAACAAGCGTTGTCAGAATGGGTGACCACTGGATGTGCCTGCCTATGGAGGCGGCGGCTTCGGAAATGCAGTCGTTAACGGCGTTCTTACGACTCTCGAACTGTCGCTGGGATGCAACGGCATCCGCGAGGCCGGCAGTTTTCGCCTCATAGGTTTTTATGCTCTCCGCGTAAATCGCCGTTGTGATGCTGCGGTGGACATAACAGCCGAAGACGGCAATTGCGGCGACAACCGGCACGGCGAACGTTATTACGGAAACGGCAATCCCCTGCGGTTTCGTCTTAACCGGCAATCCCTGTCCTTTTAACAGATCTATCGTGTACATATCAGATTGACCTCATAGCAAGGCCGGCGGCGACCGCCATAGCGGGGCCTTTGTTTTGAACAATATCAAGGCGCCTGCGGTCAACATTGCACTGCATTGTGTCGAATGGATTCCAAAGCAACGTCTTTATTCCGAGTCCCTTGCCGAGCACATCGACAAGACCTTCGGCCATAGAAAAGCTACCGCAGACGTACATTTTTTCGACAGGAGATGATTTTTCCTGGGCCGTATGATATCGCAGCGTATCGGTGATACCGGTGATTAATTTCTGACAGGCCCTTTCCAGACTGCCGCGAAGACGGTTCGCATCAATCGTCGGACTGTCGCAACCGGCAAGGGCCTCGGCGACAGTCTCCGGGGTAACAGCCAGTTCAGCGGACATCCGGGAGAGTATGCCTGTGCCGGCATAGTGCATGTTTCTGACGAAGGGCAGGGCGTTTTCGCTGACAATGGCCACAATGCTGCTCGACTCAGCAACGTCCAGGATGGCTACAGCCGAATCAGCGGACTGCTTCTTTGTATGTTCACTGAAGCAGTTAAGCAACGCCAGACTGTCCACATCCAGAAGGACACATTCAAGAGAGGCCTTTTCGACAAGGCGGTTTTTCCTTTTAACCACGTCATTTGTGGCGGCAACAAGAATGCCTTTGACGTCTTCGCCGTTGGGTATCAACTGATAATCGACGACGGCATCGTCAATATTGAACGGGCAGACCTGGGCGGCTTCGAGCATCACCGTACTTTCCACCTCTTCGTCCTTTAACGGCGGAAATGAGAAAGCCCTTACGGCCACTTCAGGGCCTGAGACACTACAGGCGGCCCGGCGGGTCTGCACCTTTGCCGCGTGAACACATTTACGAATCGCCCTGACGATTTCGGTTTCCCTGTGACTGATGTCGTTTTCGTTATCGGGGATTTCAGCGATGTTGGCGGTGACAACGGCGTAGCCGGACTCATCTTTTCGCAACTGTACCATACGCACCGACGAAGTGCCGATATCCAGGCCCACAAGCTCACCGTGATTCAGCTTAATTAGTTTTTTCCAATTCAAATTCATCGCTATCGGACCAACTCATTCTCATTAACATATTTCGGCGAGGCGGCCATAGACTGAACTATACGCCGCCGTTATACCGGCCAGTCGTTCCCGGGATGTACGGCTTTCATCGGCTCAAAAAAGCGCGTGTTTTACAAATAAATCCCAATAATTATGCTTACCGCTTCGCCTGCGCCGCAGCATATAGTCAGTCCCATAAGTGTTTCACAACACGGCGGTAAAATACGGGCCAAAGGCCCACAGGCATATTCGGTGTGTGCTCTGCAACCGCGAGGTATAAAGAATAACATTGGCCGTAAAAAGATTAAGAATTGACCGCCGGTGTTATCGGTCGGAAGTGTTTAGATTGCCCTTCAAGGACATACAGAGATTCCCTGCGATATAATAACGATTGATTTACCCCGAACTTATCAGGCCTGCAGGACAAACCGACACAGAACCGAACAGCCGGGACACGAGGTCGCATCAAGAAGGTCATCATCACAGTTCTACCATCGCCCCCCCTGCCACCAGCGATCCACAACGAATTTAAGACCGAAATCCAGAATTTCACTGCTGGCGAGTGATTCGTCACAGTGCAATTTGGCACGATTGCTTAAAAGGACGTTTTCACCGACGATGGCGCCGGTGAAATCCACATCGTTAGTCAAGTGGATGTCTGCGTGCGGAGCATAGATAACACCCGTAAAATCCACATTATCGTCGAGATAGAATAGCTGTCCGTCGCCAACGCCGACTATCAGACACTTCTTCGCGTCCGCGGTGACCATATTGATTTGGCTCCTGCCCTGGCTGACGAAATTGCCTCCCAGGTAAACAACCAGGGATGAGCCGTCAAGGACTTTCAGCTTGGCCGACTGCATCAGGGCAATATTGCCGGTCACATAAAGCGTCACACGTTCGCCGTCGTCATCACTGCCTGTGGAGTCAATTACCAGCTCTTCATTGCCCCACAGACCAATCCGGTCGTAGCGGCCGCTGTCGGCAGGAGTAATCACGGTCGAATCAAGTATCACCCCTTTGCTCGGCTCAAACAACCGGTCGCCGGGGGGCATCAGGACGGGCAGGTCCCAGGGTTCGGTTCGGATTTCTCCACGCACTTCGGCGCTGTTGTCGAGCGTTGTTCCCTCGCCGTCCGGGTCGGTCGCAATGCCGCCTTTTCCGGCATCGACAAACGCATTATTTACCATAAGAATCCTGGTCGTGGCGTATATGGCATTGTCAAAGAGACTCTTCAATTTCAGCACGGCATTGACTTTTCTTTCAAACAGACCGGTTCGTCCGACCGAGCTGGCAGTGTATCCTTCGTTGGCGTCTCCTACAATTGAATAGCTAAAAGTTGCATCACAGTTCGGCAGACATTCGTCTGTCACCTGCGGAAGGTTGCTGTCGGCCCAGGGTTTGGCTTTGAGTTTTTCGTTCATTTCGGCAACGACCTTGACGAGGCCGGCATCGGCGGCGGTTCGGCTGGCAATCTCAGAAATCGTCCGGGCCGTCCAGGTGCGAATCCGTACATCGAGTGCTGACAGAGACGCTCCCAGCGCCAGTAATATCACAATTGCAAGCAGCACCAGTGTTATTACCGAAGCGGTTCTATGTAATCTTTTTGTAGTCCTAACAGTCATATCTGCATTCCATCGACACTTCTCGAATGCGAACAGCCCGAAAAATATAACAAGCCGTTAGATTCTACCGAGGATTCAGCCGTATTGGGTGGCACTTAAGGGGGACATATAGTATAAGGCGTCGGCCACGTCGCCGTTAATCTTCAGGGGCCTGCTGTTTTTGAGTTTTATCCGGTTCTACACTCCACTGCCGGCGCCGCCGGTCGCTGAAAAGTCAAACGGGGAGCACCCAATCAATATTCACTCCATCGTTTAACTACAAAGTGCACCAACCGGTCGCCTTCGGTTCTGTCTCTCAGGGCGGCGTCGTAGTAAATCGTGGCGGTGTTCTTCAGCTCGAAGCTTCTGGCTATGATTGAACCATAAACATCACCGGAGTTGCGCAATATCATATGAGCCTCAGGAGCATAAATGGCACCGCAAAAATCACCGTCGTTCTTGATGTCGATACTCGTACAGCTACTGAGGGCATAAAGTTCAAATCTCGAGGCATCTTTTGCCTCGTTGGTGAATCCGCTGGAGTTTTTAGCTTCTATGTTTCCGGCAAGATACATAATCAAGGATGCATCGTGGTCGTCGTCGGTAGCACCGCCGATTATGAATTTGGTGCTGTTGCCAAGGTCGATATCGCCGGTCACATACAAACTAACGGGTTCATCTATCGTAATAACCTCGTTTGTGCCGATTTTTATGCCGTCATACCTTCCCGAAGAGCTTATGGTGGCGGAACTTTTGATAGCACCCTGAGACGGCTGATTTTCGAGCCACTGCGGCACTGTCACAGGCTGGAGCTGCTGTTCTTCGGTCATTGCGTATGTCCGGCCGGTAACCGTTACACCGGCGAACGCATTTATGGCAACCGACGGGTCGCCATCAGGCCCCACTACGAGGTCGCCGTTTATGCTGGTATCGTTCTTGAGCGTAATAGCGCCCGCCGCTATGCTGTTGGTGCCGACCTTTAAGGCCCAGTCGTCTGCATCAAAATTGTACCAGTCCACGCCGGTCTTGGCCTTAAACTCGATATAGTCTCTGGCAAAGACCGCATATTCGAACGGCCCGGCCAGACGCAGTGTGCTGTCGATGTTCCTTTCGACGGCGGCGCATTTCCCGACGGTTTGGACACGATAAGTGCTCGAGCCGTTGTCGGTAACAACATAGCTGTAGGCGGCCTCGGAATTCGGTAAGGTCTGAGCCGTCTCGGCAGGAAGCGTATCTGCATCCCAGGGTTTCACTTTCAGCTTCTGATTCATCTCGGCGATGGCCCTGGACAGGCCGGCATCGGCGGCACATCGTGCTGTGATGTTCAAGCCGGTCCGTACTCCCAACAGCCGACCGTACCAGCCAAGCATAATCATTCCGGCGCCAATCACAAGCATCAGAACGAGAACAAACATCACCAAAGGTATAACAACTCCGAGGTTTCTCGAAACTCGCGTTTCGCTGTTTGTCATTTCCGCTATCCCCTATCCCATTGGCTTGTCATAAGCATTAATCTGCATTGCTTCCGGCATATTTCGTCTCTGTGATTGATTTTGTCTAATTGTGCATCACCGCCGAAGTAACCATAGTAACGCTCTGTGAGCCGTCGTCAAGGGTCAGCAGCATCTGGATAGCCCTTCCGCTGCCCTCGAACTTGCAGCTCGAGACATTCCGACAGATGGTTTCGACAATGAGTGTTTCCTTCGGGTCCAGTTGGCCGTATTCGACATTCAGTGTGTCACCGCTGTGGAAAAAGCGTGCATAACGGTCCACCGTGGAGGAGTTCGGGTCCGAGTAATAATAGACTTCGACCCAGCTTCCGCCATTGTCCAGGAGAAAGCCCTGGCTGCTTGATTTACGCACGACGGCATCGAACATTCTTCTGGCTACGTGACTGTCGGTGACAACGCCGGAATATATTCGATTATACATTGCGTTCCAGCCATGCTGGCTCTCCGACAGGACGATACCGATGCCGAATATGACAATGACGGAAATCACCGCCGCCATCATCACCTCAATCAACGTAAAACCGCTTTTGTTCCGGTATCTTCCTCTGGCCATCAGTATGCCTTCCAAATAACTTAAAGCAGTACTCACATCGAAGCGCTTTTTTTCAATCTTCGACATAGGTTGTATTCTCTTCATCCCAAACCATCTTCTTAACATTA
>CAYMYK010000098.1:0-10796 GCA_964394625.1 uncultured Pirellulales bacterium | reverse complement strand
CCCCGATACCCGCCGCCATCGGCTCATCGACCAGATAGACCTTGCGTGCGCCCGCCCGCTCGGCGCTGTCGATAACCGCCCTTCGCTCGACTGCGGTTATCCCGCTCGGCACGGCGACCACAACGCGGGGCCTTATCAGCCCGCCGCGACCGTGCACCTTCCGGATAAAATAACCTAACATCGCCTCGGTTATCTCGAAGTCGCTGATGACGCCGTCCTTCAGCGGCCTTATCGCGCTTATCGAGCCCGGCGTCTTGCCGAGCATCTCGTGGGCGACAAGCCCGACGGCTTCGCCGTTGTTCAGTACGAGGTTGGTGCCTTTGCGAACTGCAACTACCGAGGGTTCATTGAGGACAATCCCTTTGCCACGGACACAGACAAGCGTGGTACAGGTACCGAGGTCGATACCCATATCCATACTGAACCAGCCTAAAATCGTGTCCAGCAGCACTTTTCGAGTCCCTTCTTTGCTATATTGCTTTCACCGGGCGCATTCTATCACGTCCGGCGTTTCTATTCAACAGCCGGTTGCTACGGTATCTTGAAAAGGGTACCATACTGAAAATAGCACTTGTAGGCAACAAATATTGTGGTGGCCAGCACCACGCCGAACGCAACGGCAAGAATAACCGTGTACAGGTTACTGCGTGCCGTCGGCTTACCCGCACGTGCCGGAGCATTTGAAACCATTGCGTACCCCTACGAGAATTCCAAATACATTTTAGACACTGATAAACTTCGTAAGTAACTATCCTGGTATATGTGTTGATGAGCTACGACTCAAACTCATCCATCTTTACAGGTTCGTCGATACGTTATCCCCTACCTTTGGCGGCTGCTGAACCAGCTCGAGCACGCCAAGGGCCTTGTCGGTATCCACGTCTATAATCAAAAGGTCGCAAATAAAATCGCTTCCGCGCGTCACGTGAAACCGCATGCCCTGTTTCACTCCGTCCGCCGAGCCAATCGATATACTGGCCCAGGAATTCTTCAAATCCACGCCTGATATAAGCCCTTTAAGGGCGATATCCACGCCCAGCGGCTCGGCCGGTCGAGCTATGGCCTTTTGCGGCGTTACCGGCACGCCGACCGCGGCAACCCTGCCGCCCGACCGCAAAAGCTGGTCCATTCTATTTTGCAAATCGCTTTTTTCCTCCACTAAACGCCTTTTCTCGGTCTCAAGCGTCTCTATAATCGCCATCTTCTCGACCAGGGCGGTATTCGCTTCGGCAAGCTTCTTGTGGTCTTTGACCTGCTGCTGCTTGAGCGTGTTCAGCTCTTCGAGCGTTTTGTTCAGCAGCATCTGTTTATCTTCGGCGGTTGCCGTGAAGGACTCCACGACGCTTACCCAGCTATTTACCTTCTCCTCTAACTTGGCCTTTTCCCTTTCTGCATTCTTTAGGCCCGCCTGAAGCTGGTCGGTTTGTATCTTCAGTGCTGCAATCTGGTCGTTGAGTTTCTTTTCGAGCTCGTCTTTTTGCTTGATTTTCTCGTCCAGCTGCTTGTTCAGACTGCCGACCTTCCTGTCCAGGGCATCTCGTTCCGCCTTCTGGCTGGTGTATTTGTCCCTGTAATTGCCGGCATTGGCCACGTAAGTGACGACGATACCGCACAGAAAAATCGACGCCAAGGTCAACAGAATTATCAAAATCTTCGTAAGCCCGCTCAAGTTCAACTCCTTTCACTAAGATTTACTAAAATCCCCAGCAGGTGTGCGGATTGTACACCGCACCTCATATCGTGTAAACAATATAATTGTACGTTTTCAGGCCGTCCACGTCAAGTTAATTCTGGTAATTTTGCCCTGTTGCATACCCCCTGCCCACTTTCACCGTCCGATATCCTCGCGGTTTATGCACTGCAACACCGCCTTTGAAGCCGCTATACGGACAAATTTTGACTCATTTTTTATTAGTTCCGGCAAATATATCTGGAGCCGGCCGGTGCCAATCTCGCCTATGGCCAGCGCCGCTAACATACTTACGCGCCCGCCTGCCTCTTTTTCCGGTCCCTTCGTCAGCTTCTTCGTGAAAACCTCGATAACCTCCTGCTCGCCGGTGGTCTCGCCGAGCATCCCAAGCTGCTCGGCCGCCATCAGCCGAACCTCTAAAATGTCATCATCCAGTATCGTTATCAGGGCATCCCGCGCCTGTACCGTGCCGAGCGCCCCCATTGCCCGAACGCCCGAAGCCCGGTCGTCTGCGTAAGCGCTTATCAGCATCGCCCACAATTTTTGAAGTATCCGTTCATCCCCGAGCCGGGCCACGGCCTCCGCGGCGTTGAGCCGTACCTTGCCGTCCGAGTCCTCGTCGCGCATCGCCTGGTACAAAAGCCCTGCCGCACTTCTGTCGCCGCTTTTGCCTAACAAAAATGCGGCGTTGGCCCTGACTTTCTGGTCACTGCTCTGTACCGCCTTGCGGAGAAGCCCGAGGCCGCCGTCGCCCATCCTGGCCATTGCGTAGGCAGCCGCAATCCTGACATTTTCGTCTTCGTCGGCGTCTGTGAGCAGTTGCGCAACGGCGCTGCGAGCCGGAGCGTACCGCGTATCACCGACGGCCACCGCCGCCGCGAACCGCACCGGCACATATTCGTCTGCCAGCAGCAGCCGAACTGTGCCCATAAGCTCGGCCTGTCTCGTAGAGGCGACAACCTCGACGGCATTGGTCCTGACCCGCGGGTCGTCATCGGCAAGGCCCTGCCGCACAATACCCACCGCGTCCGCTTTCAAGCTATTGGCTATTCTTGCCCCTGAATGTCCCGCAGCCGGCTGCGGCGCTCCGTCACAGCCCGAAAATAAAACTCCCCCGGCCGCCGTTAGGAGGCAGAGGCACAAAGCGCAGCGGCTGTTAAAATATATTTGTTTGAGCTTCATTTCTTAGCGCCCGTATTCTTTACCTTTTGAACGTTTTTCTTTCTTTTTGAAAACAATCCGCAAAGCTGAGCCATAACCAGCATTCCCAGACAAATCTGGCACGAGTAATCCAGCCATCGGCCATACCTGCTGAAAAACGTCGTCCTTTTATCTATCGGCATACTATCAGCGAACCAGCCGGAAATGCCTTTTCTTTTCAGCGCCTTTTTCGGCAGATTTCCTGCGACAAAATCATCTCTGATTCGGCCCAAACTGTCAATAAGACAGCTAACTCCTGTGTTCACGCTTCGCAGGACAGCGATGCGGTTTTCCACCGCCCTGAAGGCACATACAGCCGTATGCTGTGCCAGCTCGGTGCTCGGCAGCACGTGGCCGTTGCTGAATTTGACAAACCAGCCGTCGTTGCTGATATTGACTAACCAATCGATGCGTTTTCGGCCCTGTTCGTCTAAGACGAACCGTCTCGCCATCGCCGGCACCGCATCCTCGTAGCAAATCATCACGCCAAAGCGATAGACTTGTCGCTCGTCGCCGGCAGTCATCTCGAATACGGTATAGTCGGTGCCCGGCTCAATCGTATAGTCGTAGTCGTAGGGCGTAAAGCCGAGCAGCAGCTTATGAAGCACAGGGACCGTATGCTTGAACGGAATATACTCCCCGAAGGGGACAAGGTGAATCTTGCTGTAACGCCGCGGCGACTGCGTGCCGTCAGGCCGGTACAGAAAAGCCGAGTTGTACCTGTCGAAAATTTCCTTTTCCTCTCTCAATCCTGGCCGGATGTCGTAAGCGCCGACAAGTAAAAACGCCCCGTTCAATGCGTGTTTTTTCAGGGCGCTGTCGAAGGCGACACTTTCTTGCGACGAGGCGAGATAAGGCCAAATCTCTTCATCCAGCGGCGCCTGAACCATCGTCTCGGGCCAGGCAATCAGCCGGGCGCCAGCCGCAACACACTGCCTGCTCTGCTCAAGCAAATCGTCGAAAATCTGCTGTTCCGCTGAAAACGACTGCTTGACCGATTGCGGGACATTCGACTGAACCGCGCCGACGAGCGGCCCGGTTTCGACACATTCGTCCGATTGACCTGTTCGCCATCGCCCGTAAAAAATTGCACCGGCCAGCACAACACAGACCAAAGCTGCCTTTAGAAAATTAGCTGACCTGAAGATGCTCTTCTGATGGGCTGCAATTATCAGCTCAGCCAGAAGCCCGTTGACCATACCCACCAGAAACGATACGCCCGCCGCCCCAAATATGTCGGCAATCTGAATCAAGCTTATATTCGCATACTGGCTGTGCGCAAGATAATGCCAGTAAAAACCGCCAAGGAAAAGCCCCTGAAGGTTCTCCGCCGCCACTACCACTACCGGCACCGCAATGATAAGCGAAAATCTCTTCCGCCTGCAATAGCGAACCGAAAGCGCCATCACCGGCCACAACAGCCCTGTGTACAAACAGAACGCAACCCAGCCGCCCACCGTCACATAGCCCATCCAGTATATATTGACCATCCAGAAGACAGTGCCGGCAAGCCACGCGGCAACTCCCAGCAGAACCGGCCTGCTCTGCGGCGAACAGACCAGGACAAACGGAACGTAGCCAACCCAGGCGAGGGGCCAGATACTCACCGGTGACTGAGCAAGCGTCAAGAGAACCGCACTTGCCACAAATGACCCGAGCGAGTGTAAGAGCGGCTTCATCTTTTGGATCCGAATCCGTATATCCTCCTTAAGGCAGGTGCTCTTACGCCATCAGTATGCACCTGCATCCCTTGCGAGAACACCCGATTCCGCTGGTGTATCGTAGCAGCTTCCCGTTAGAACAACTAACGCGGCCATGTACGAATCGTATCCGATATTGTACCGAGATCCTCCGCTGCGAGCAACCGTTTGCCAACTTGATTGCGTTTGTCGCAGGAGTAGTTATAATGGGGTAGAAAAAGTGCTGGCAGCCAGATTCCCATGTTTGATGACGAGAGTCGTGCCTAATGAGAAAGCCAAGACCAAAGTACCATCTGGACAATCCTGAAACCGACATATACGTCGGGGACAATCGCACCATACTACCTGAACTCCCAAAGCGTAGTGTTGACCTAATCTTTGCGGACCCACCTTTCAACTGGAACTTCAACTACGGTCAGTGGGCTGATGACATGCCGCGCGACGAGTATCTTCGGTTCACCTACGAATGGCTTGACGCATGTGAACAGGTCCTAGGCCCCTGTGGCTCGCTCTGGATAAACATTCCTGATGATACTGTCGCAGAGGTGGTGATATATGTCAAACAAGAGTTGAAGTTACATATGATGAACTGGTGCATTTGGCACTTTCGTTTTGGGCAATGTCGGAATACGAATTTCATAGTCTCAAAAGTACACGTCTTGTACTTCGCACGACACCCTCGGTCTAGAATCTGGAAACCTGACCAAGTACTGGAGCCCTCTGACCGCGCGACTACCTACAGTGACCGAAGAACGCGGGAAACGCAGACGCCTGGGCTCCGTGTACCGTTCGACGTCTGGTATGGATCTTATTGGGGCAGGGTCCAAGGAAACAACAAAGAGCGACGATCAAACCACGTTAATCAGATCCCTGAAGTATACATGGAACGCATCATTCGAGCGTGTTCCAAGGAGGACAGTTTAGTACTCGATCCCTTCCTAGGCAGTGGGACTACTTGCACGGTAGCACGCGCTCTGAACCGTCGTTCCATAGGAATCGAGTACAGCAATGCGATCGCGAAGTCTGCCTTCGCTCGGATCAAAGAGGGGCCGGTACGACTGGAAAGCACGTTCGAGGGAGCTGTGAAAAGAGCCTTTTTCTCAGTGCATCGAGGGAACAGCTCAGATGATGTTATCATTGATGATGGGCTTCGACAGGCGTTCCTCAGAGCGTGCCGCAGCGAACTGAAGAAGCTAGGGGTACCACCCAAAGACGAATTCGACTGTAATTGGACACTGGAGAATCTGCGCAAGGCGGGCAGACTGGGGCCCGTCTTCACACGAAAGAAACGGGACCAGAATCTCGCGGGGAACGGAGACTATCAAGTCGCCAAGAAGGTTGCAGACCAAATCATCCAAGGAGGTCTTCGGAACACGATTGACCGGATCATGTGTGATCCCCGCAGACGAAAGGAATTTGACAAAAAAGCGCAGAGAATCAACCCTGGTGTAAATCCGTATCTGGTGAGGAAGGCCGCTCTGAACCTGAGAAAAAGATCGGTGGAGCGCAAGTAACGAGGAGTTCAACCCAGTAAGATGCCAAGAAGCAACGAGAAGGTTCTCGAAGTGGTTAAACATGCATTTCTTACCACACATCAGGGTTACAGCACTGACGAGGTACTGATATCAGACGAGTTAAACGAGGAGTTCATAAAGTCCTGCAAGTTAATCCTCCCCTCGCTGAGCTCAGAGCAATTCAACTGGTGGTTAATGAACTTGAGGAAACGGGGGAAAGTCACCACCAGAAGGAATGAAGTCAAGTATGAGGACTTTCTTCACGCTGGCGAAATAGCAGCACGCCTCATCTATGATAAGCACCAGGTCAGTGTCGACCGGGCACTGTGCAACCCGGAACTCAGACGTGAGTTTGACACGATTGCGGCCTCTGTCTCGCCTGGGGTCTCGCCATATGTTCTGCGAAAAGCAGCACTTCGACTGCGAAAAGCGCGGCGACTCAGACCAGAACTCGTCCTTCGCGTTGCGGCCTGGTCGAGTAAGGTAGTGACACTTACAGCAGAAGAGATTTTGGAGGACCCCACGCTAGTGCCTATGCGGCCAGGCGTATATATCTTTCGCGATAGTTTGGGCTACCTCTACATTGGCGAATCTGAGAACCTGCACCTGCGAGTAAGAAAGCACCTGGACCATTCAGACAGCAAGTCACTAGCTCACTATTTGTGGGATAGGGGGATCAGAGGAGTTACCGTCGAGCTTCACGTATTTGACCCCCAGTCTGATGGGCGCCTCAAGAACCACAGACGCGCGTACGAATCAAGCCTGATCGAAAGCCGAAACCCGAGATTCAATATCCTCCCGTGAGTACATTTGACGCGCTAAAGGCCCGGCTGCCTATGGTTCAATGACGTGTTGTTCGGAGAAGATTTTTCCGGTGAGGTACTCGGTGAAGGCAACCTTGACCGTCAACGGCTCGGTTGGCTGCTGCACAACGGTCGATACGTCGAAAGTCAGGCGGTAATTGATAGTAAGCATCGTGGCGAACCAGAGCTTTTTCAGCTCGTCCGCACCGACCGTCCACTGGCCTAACCTGGCTTTGCCCTCATCTCTGTTTAAGTCCCAGAGCTGCACCTCGATGGTCCCCGCCGCCTTGAACACATCGCCGGTTTCATCGACCGGCTGAAGATAGACAATCAGGGTCTCGGCCGTGCCGTTTTTGTCCTCATCGTAAAAATTTGTATATCTGCCGAGCCGGATTTCTTTGATGTGATTGAGCCGTTCGGCCCGCCGTTCGCCGCCTAACTTCGACAAAACCGCGACCTGTTTTTGAAGCTGCTGGTTTTGGGCCTCGGCCTTTTTGAGCTCGGCTTGAAGCCGCTGTTTTTCAGCCGTTAACTGTTGAACCTGCTGCAACCGGCCGCCGGCGGTCCCCGGCGTTTCACAGCCCGCCGCAAATACAAGCAGCCCACCGACCAAAAAAACTATCCGGCTCGTTGTGACTGGCTTTTGGTTCATTGTTCATTGTTACCACTATACGCCATCTACTGAATGCAATACGCACGACGCAATACGCACGACGCAATACGAATCATGCTATGCGCTGTCTTTGCCTGCTATCTCAGGCGCCTTCTGGATAATCCTGTCGGCCAGGCCGTATTTTATCGCCTCATCCGCCTCGAGCCAGAGATTCCGGTCGCAGTCGGTTTCTATTTTCTCGGCCGGCTGGTGAGTGTGGTCCGACAGAATCTTATACAGTCGCGCCCGCAGCCGCAATATCTCTTTGGCCTCGATATCAAGGTCGGTGGCGGGACCCGTCAAGACCCCCGTCAGCAACGGCTGGTGCAGCAGCACCCTGCTGTTTTTCAGCATCAGCCGTTTGCCCATCTTGCCGCCCGCTAACAAAACCGCCGCCATACTCGCCGCCTGGCCGACACAGTAAGTCGCTACCTCACAACGCGAAAACTGCATCGTATCATAGACGGCAAGGCCGGCCGATATCGACCCGCCCGGCGAATTGATATAGAGGTGGATATCGCTCTTGCTGTCCTCGTTACTCAGGAAAAGCATCTGTGCAATCAGCACATTGGCCGCAGCATCGTCAATCGCACCGCCGACAAAGACCACCCTGTCCTTCAGCAGACGCGAATAAATATCGTACGCCCGCTCGGTTCGCCCGCTCTTTTCAATCACTATCGGCACTAAATTCTGGTTCACTGCTCTGTACCTTTCTGCCCCGTTCAGCTCATAGCTCATAACTCATAACTCTTATGCTCTTATTTCTTATCTTCGGGTTTGGCTTTTTTGCCTTTCTTGTCATCTTCTTCGCGGAGCACTACATCAATCAGCCCGTACTCGCGCGCCTCATCGGCGGTCAGATACCTGTCCCTTTCGGTCTCGGAGGCAATCTGCTCGACGGGCCTTCCCGTATGTTTGGCCAAAATGCCGTTTATCATATCCTTGGCCTTGAGAATCTCTTGCGCCTGAATCTTGATATCCGCCGCCTGACCATAAACGCCGCCCCAGGGCTGGTGCAGCATAACCTTGGCGTGCCCAAGAGCATGCCGCCTGCCCTTCGTCCCTGCGGCCAGTATAACCGCCGCCCCGGACTGCGCCCTGCCGATACAGTAAGTCGCAATCGGAGAATTCACAAAACGCATCGTATCGTATATCGCCATCGTATCATCGACACTGCCACCGGGCGAGTTGATGTATAAGCTTATCTCGCTGCTGCGTTTCTGGTTGTCCAAATACAGCATCTTCATTATCACCTCAGCCGCCCTGGCGTACGTTATCTCGCCTATCAGAAAAACAATCCGGTTATCGAGCAGCAAATCGTCTAAGCTCATCTGCCGGTACCGCTGGTACTGCCCCGGCGGGCCGTACTGGAGTGCCCCCGAAGCGTATTTATCCGCTCCGGGCGCCTGGTTGTATATCTCACCGCCCCGCCTCACCGCTAAAACAGCTTTTTGTTCGCGTCTGTTATACATTTGATGGTCCTGATGATTTATCGGTTCTTTTCGGTTCTTGGTTTTGCCCGTCAGGGATTCTGCGAATTTTTTCTTTTCGCCGTCTTGCGCTTTTTGCTCTCTTTCTTTGCGCCCGCATCCTTTCGGGATGAGCTTTTGGCTGCCTTTTTTGCTTTTTTCTTCGGCGTTTTTTTCGTCGTTTTCGCGTCTTTCTCCGGTGCAACCTCCGTTATCTTCGCCGATTCGAGAAGCTGGGCGATGCACTTTTCGTCCCGCACCTGCAGTCCAAATTGCGTCAGTGAGCCGTCGCGAGCCATTTCTTCCCGCAATCTTTCCGGACGCTGGCCCCGCTCAATCGCTAACCGGGCGATGTGCCCGTTAATCTCCTCCTCGCCGACCTCGATGCCCAGCTTTTCGGCGACCTTGTGCATTATGAAGAACTTCTTTAATTGCTCCTTCGCGCTCTGCTCGCTGCCGGCCCGAAGCTGGTCCATCTGCTCTTCTATCTGCTCACGCGACAGCCCCCTGCTTAAAAGCATTATATACTGCCGCTGCAAAACCGTGGCCGACTGCTTGGCAACAATGTCCAGCGGCAGCTCGAAATCCGTCTTATCGAGCAGGTACTTATATATCTGCTCGGTCATCTCCGTCCTTACCTGCTTCTCTAACCGGCCCTGCAGACGGTCGCTGATACCCTCACGCAGCTCCGCCTCGCTCTCAACACCTAAGCGCCTGAGAAAACCTTCATTCAGCTCAGCCGGCCTGAGCCGTTTGACATCCTCTACCTTGATGTGGATATCCACCTCCTTGCCCCGGTATTGCTCCCTGAAATACGTCTTCGGCACCTGCACGCTCGTCTGCCGCTCGTCCCCGACGGCCGCGCCGGTAAGAAGCTCGTCAAGATTTTCGACCGGAACACCGCCCACAAAACCATTGTGCCTTACATATATCTCGGTGTTATCGAGCTTCTCCTGCTCCTCGACGCCTTCTACCTTCAATATCACATCGGCGATAATCTGGTCTTCCGGCTCAACGGCTCCGCCTTCCTTCGGCGCCAACACACCCGAGAAGCGACACAACTGCTCAATCTCCCTGCCAACCTGCTCGTCCGTAACCTGCAGCGGCTTTTTTTCAACCTCGATACCCTCGAGCGACGGCAGCTCGAATTCCGGACGCACCTCGACCTCGAACTCGAATTTCATAGGCCCTTCGGCGGGAAGCTCAATCTTCTCGTGGTCGATATCCGCATCCCCCAAAACCTCCAGGGCGTTGTCCTTTATCGCCGCCTCGCTTGCCTCACTCAGAAGTTTGAGCTTTATCTGCTCGCCCGTCTCCTTGCCGAACCTCTTCTCCAACAGCCGCCGGGGCGCCCTGCCCCTGCGAAAGCCCGGCACGATTGCATCTTTACCAAGCTCCTTATACTGCTCATCCGCCCGTTGTTTTATCATCTCGGCCGGTATCTCTATAACGACCTTTTTCCTGCACGGCCCGGCCTGTTCTATTGTCACCGTGTTCTTCGATGTGGTCTTCTCCTGCTCCTCAGACATCTTGCTTCTCCTCTGCCGTCTATAACAACCGCCGAATAAATAGACAAAAATGGCTTTGGGAAATCCGCTCCCGCAGCCACGCCGACATAATTATACTCACCCGGTATATCGGGGCATTGACACACCGACGACCATTGCCGGACTACTCTTAGCCGGTATCTCGCCGGTGCTATATCCGCCAAATCCTCAATAGCAACCACAACGCAATCCGTTAAAGCGGGTGATGGGACTTGAACCCA
>CAYMYK010000097.1:6083-10885 GCA_964394625.1 uncultured Pirellulales bacterium | reverse complement strand
GGCGCGGCAGACTGGTTCCCCTCATTCTACATCGACTCACTCAAAATCCCCGCACTTGGCCAATGGCTCGTATTCGAAAATGTCCCCGTCGTTCTCCTCGATGTCGCTTCACCCGAAGGCGGAACTCTCGACGGCATAATCGGAATGAACCTTTTCCCATATTACAATCTCGTCCTTCGCGGCGGCGGCCTGTTCCTACAGGACGACCCCAGCCTCGAACTCCAGTTCATCGGTATCCCCGGCGACATCGCCCCGGGAGACGGAGACGACATAGTCAACATCTCCGACATCGCTTTCCTCGCAGAGCACTGGCTTCAAACTCCCGCTTCACCCGGCTGGAATCCCACCTGCGACCTCGCCCCCTTAGCGAATCCCGATGGCATAATCAACTTCCTCGACTTCGCAGCCCTGGCAAAATACTGGCAGTCGGCATATATACCATAAGCTCCATAACCTCTGGCTAAGCCCACCTTCCGCCGGTCGCTGTACCAATCAGTCGTTTGATACAGCCGCACTTTCAAAATGTCATTATGCCGTTATTACAATGCAGGGATTGCCAATGAGAATACTGATAGACCCTGCATACTTGCTCGCTGCCGCAGCAATAAGCCCTATTGTCGTTTATCGCATGCTCCGGCACAATCGCTACCGCCTCGGTAAAATCAGCCGAAAACAACCGGATAAGAAATGTATCTGGATTCACGCCGTCAGCGTAGGTGAGGTAAACGCCACAAAACCATCATCACCGAACTCGAAAACAAATTCGGCGACTTTGAAATAGTCATCAGCGCCACCACCGACACTGAATTCGCCCGCGCCGGCAAGCTCTACGGCGCCCAATTTGCCGTCTTCTACTTCCCTCTGGACTTCTCACTCACTATGCAGCGCGCCTTCGAGAACATCCGCTCCAGTCTCTGCCTACTGATGGAACTCGAGGTCTGGCCCAATTTCGCACAAATCGCTCACGACTCGAACATCCCCGTCGTCGTTGTCAACGGCAGAATCAGCGACAACAGTCTCGGCAAATACAAGCTCGCAAAGCCCATGATGAAAAAGATATTTCAGAACATAACCCTTGTCCTCGCCCGGCACTGGCTCGAACAGGCCGCGCCGTAAGTTATCCGTGTGGTTTGTCTCTGCGGCTAATACTTGTCAATCGGCAGGTGGATTATCTTCTGCGGGTCGCGCAGGTTAATATATTTGACGCCGGCCAGTGTGCCATATTGCTCGTAGTATGCGTAGAGCTTGGCGAGTTTTTCCTCGTCGGTGGCCTCGAGGTACCGCTGCCAGGCGCCGATTTCGGCGCCCCAGATAACGCGGGTGTGGTCTTTTGTGTAAAGGAGGATATGCGGCTGGCTTTTGCTTCGCCGGCCCCGGAAGTTACTCACATCGACACTGTCAATTTCGGCCAGCAGCGGCTTATCAGGTGTTACGGCTTCGTCCATACGCTGCAGGCGGGTCAGCACGGCCAGGGCGGCATTCAGGTCGTCGGCTGACCAGACTTCTCCGGCAACGGGTGTTTTTGCCCCGACCGTCAGCCCTGTTATTGTCACTATGGGCAGAGTCGAGACCGGCACATAATCGAGCACGACAAGCTCGGCATCGACGTAGAACTTTTCCAAACCCCACTTGACAAGCGCTATCGGCCTGCGCCACCTTCCGTACACCCGTATCTTCTCGCCCGTCACCTCCACCCTGACCTCGGCAAGCCAGGGGACGCGCGTTTCGATATTCTGCTGCACCGAGGCCGCTGCATCTTCATCGAGTCGCAAATCCGCCGCCCCGGCCGTTGCAGCGGCATATATACGCTTGTAAAGCTGCTCTGTGAGCCAGTCGGGTTTATCACCGGCAAATTCAATCGAGCCGATATGGGTGCCGAGGCCGAGGTCTTGCCTTAAATATCTGTTAAGAAAAATAAGACCCAATACGACCCCGACCAGTACAAAGACCACCCCCGCCGCCTTCAGGACTTGTCCCGGATGCAGAGCGGCTTTTGTCCGAGCACTCTGCTTTCTTTTCGAGGTCCCGAAGGTGAACGATAGTCGTTTCGCCTGCTTTTTTTTTGTTTTTCCCCTGGCCACGGTTATTCTCTACCGCCCACTGCCGGATTAACCATCTGTTCCGGCCTTTGGTCTTTCAGCGCCATTTTCACGACTTCGAGGCACAAGCCGCTCATAGAAAGCCCGATTTTTGCCGCCGCCCTGGGCAGAAGCGAATGTCTGGTCAGGCCCGGAATCGTATTGACCTCGAGGGCGTAAGGCACGCCGTCGCTGCCTAAGATGAAATCAACCCGCCCGAAGTGCCGGCACCGCAGCGCATTAAAACAGGCCCGCGCCGCCCTGTGTATATCGGCCACTAATTTTTCGCTGTCAATCGTATCGAACAAATACTCGGTATTGTCGTCGAGGTACTTTGCGTGGTAATCGTAGAAGCCGCCCTCGGCGCGGATTTCAACGACAGGCAGGGACTGCTCACCGAGCATTCCGACCGTTATCTCCCTGCCCGCTATGTATTGCTCAACCATACAGTCGCCGAATTCTTCCCTGCATCTGTGTGCCGCTTTTAGGGCGGCGGTAACATCATCGACAATGGAAACACCAATCGTGCTGCCCTGGCGCAGCGGCTTGACAACATAGCTGCCTGCAAAGCTTTTAAGCTGTTTTTCGAGGTCGCGGTCGTCGGCATCGGCGGAAAATTCGATTGCCGCAGGCGTCGCTACATTCGCCTCGGCAAAGGCCCTTTTGCCGGCCATCTTGTCGAATGCCAGCTTGCTCGCCTCGGGCCCGCTGCCGGTGTAAATCAATCGTTTGTTTTCGAGTATCCGCTGAAGCCGGCCGTCTTCGCCGAATTCGCCGTGCAGCGCAATAAAAAACACATCGACACTGTCGTCTTCCAGTATGCCGAGGTTATCGGGGCGAATGTCCGAAACGACAACTTCCAAACCCGCATCCCGTAGGGCCTTTGCCACGCAGCTTCCGCTTTCCAGACTTACGTCCCGCTCCCGGCTTACTCCCCCCATCAGAACAGCCGCTTTCAAGCCATGACCGACTTCAAAATCGTCCGAACCTGCAGACTCCCTGACATCCATCATCATTTCCAGATTTCTATCTCAAGCTTCAGGTCGATACCGAGCTGCTCGGCGACCCTCTCGGTCACTATGTCTATCAACCTCATTACATCTTTACTCGTACAGCCCCTGTGCGCAATGATGAAATTGGCGTGTTTTTCACTGACCACCGCTCCGCCGACCTGCAGTCCTTTCAGCCCCGCCCTGTCGATGATTGCCCCGGCCGATTCGCCGTGAGGGTTCTTGAATATGCAGCCGGAATTGACCGTATTTAACGGCTGGTTGTTTTTCTTATAGACCCATATCTCCTTGACCGTACGCATAATCTGCTCCGGGTCGCCGGAGCTTAGCTTCATTCGGGCGTTAAGGATAAACTTAGCCGTTATATTGCTGCGCCGGTAGTCAAATTCCAGCTCGGGCTTCGACTTTTCAAAAACACTGCCGTCTGTGTCCATCAAAGTCACGGACTCGACAACCGCGCCGATATCGCCGAAATTACCACCCGCATTCATCCGAACGGCGCCGCCCACCGAACCGGGAATGCCGGTCAGCGTCTCAAGGCCTGAAAGCCCTTTCTTGACGCAATCCAGCACGAGCCGGCTCAGCTCGACCCCGGCCCAGGCCGTCAGGCGTTCATCATCGAACCGGACCTCGGCAAAATCGCCCGCCTTGAGCTGTATCACCACGCCCCGAACACCGGCGTCGCTTATGAGCAGATTGGAGCCGAAGCCGAGTACGTACATCGGCAGAGTATTCTCGTTGCAGCGTTTGACCACCTTCAGAAGCTGTTCGGGGTTTTTCGGCCTGATGAAGTAATCGGCAGGCCCGCCAAGACCGTACCAGGTCTGGCCGGCCAGAGAACAATCGGTCTCAACTATTTTTTCCAAGCCACTGAATATATTCATCTGCCACCTTCCAAACATCGCCGGCGCCCATCGTAACGACCACGTCGCCGGCACTTACATTATCTTTTAGATACTCGCAAATCGCGCCAAAGCCGTCGATAAACACCGCATTGCTTCCGTTGCCGCGTATTCTGTCAACGAGCACCTGCGAGCTGACCTGCTTTCTGGCGGCCTCGGAGTCCCGAACAAAGTAAATGTCCGGCACTATAGTTACATCGGCTAACTTAAAGCTTTCGGCAAAATCATCAAGCAAAAATCTTGTCCTGCTGTACTGGTGTGGCTGAAAAACGCACCAGAGCCGCTTCGGGTTGAACCTCTCGCGTATCGCCCGCAGTGACGCCATAATCTCTGTGGGATGGTGAGCATAGTCATCGAGGACGGTCACGCCTTTTGCCCGGCTCTTCAGTGTCAGCCGGCGGTCCACGCCGGTAAAGCCGGCCAAAAGCTCGAGCACCCGTCCCGGCTCGGCGCCGGCATTGACCGCCGCTGCAACCACCGCAAGGGCATTGGCGACATTGTGCCTGCCCGGCAGAGATGTCTGCGTCCGGCCAAGCGGCTCACCATCGCGACAGACATCAAACTCATACAGCCCGGCATTGGCTCGAACATTTTCCGCGCGCCAATTACACCCCTCGCCAAATCCGAACGTCTCGCAACTCAGATTATCAGGCAATGCCCGTAAGACTTTTGTGACATTCTTATCGTCGCCGTTTGCAATCACCACGCCGTCCGATTTCGTACCGAGGGCAAAATCGCGGAAGGCATCAACTATCTCCGCCTCGTCTCTGTAATAGTCCAGATGGTCCTGCTCGATATTTAGTATGCAGGCA
>CAYMYK010000097.1:0-6073 GCA_964394625.1 uncultured Pirellulales bacterium | reverse complement strand
ATTTTCGGTCTTAGATTCAGGAAGCTTCGGTCGTATTCGCACGCCTCGGCGACAAAACAATCACCATCGCCGATGCCGGAGGAACAGCCAAGCTGAGTGATATCGGCGCCGACGATGAAGTTCGGGTCAAGCCCCGCCTGCTTTAGACAATACACCAGCCAGCCGCTGGTTGTGCTCTTGCCGTGTGTCCCGGCAACTGCTATGCCCCGGTAGCGATTGAAGACCCAGCCGAGCATCTCAGCATACTTATAGACCTTCAGTTTCTTTTGGCGAGCGAGCTTTAACTCGGGATTGTCTTCCTTTATGGCTGCCGATATGACAACCGCATCTGTTTTGGGATTGAGGTTGTCGGCGCTGTGGCCCGGCTTTATATCGGCGCCTGCCCTTCGCAGGCGGTCGGTAACGGCGGTCGGCGCCCGGTCCGAGCCGGTGACAATCGCCTTGTGCCTAATCAAAAGCTCCGCCAGACCGCTCATACCCACGCCGCCCGCCCCGATGAAATGCAGGTGTTTGCCTGCCAGCGGGTTTTGCGCAATTGACTCGACCACCTCGTAGCGGTGCACAGCCTCTATCCTTCCAGTGGTATGCGTTTGCTATACTTCTATGATAGGGTAATTTAGCATAATCCCGGGCCAAAGGAAAGCCCAAAGATTACACCAACACACCACCCGAAAACCGTAAATTCTCATGCCAAACTCTGCCGATATACGATAATAACAAGGAAGGTCCGCACTTTAGATTACTGGAGGTATCGACAAAATGAAGAAAAACACACTCACCTGCATCTTAGCCGCCTTATTGACCCCCTGCGTCTATGCCGAAGTTCCTATCGAGCTGCTAAGCCACATCGGCGGCTACGATGGATTTGTGTCTCCCTCTCCAGCATGGTCCGTCGCTGTAAATGGAGATTTGGCCTATGTTGGTTTGGACGACTCTCTGTGTATCCTCGACATATCACAATTATCAGCTCCGGCTCAGTTAGCCAGACTTGAGTTTGCCACCGAAGGTATAACCGGAATAGCTGTGCAGGGGAATCTTGTGTACACGGCCAGTCATTACGGCCTGCACATAATCGATGTCTCTAACCCAACAGACCCTCAGATTCTCAGTAGCCTCGACACGGATATGGGGTGTGCTGTCGTTGTTAGCGGTGACTATGCCTATTTGGCCGATGGAGGGGAATGCTTAAGAGTGATAGATGTGTCAAATCCGAACGAACCCAATATCGTCGGGTCATGGAAACCTGATGCACCCGGTGTTTTCGCCCACCACATCGCCTTACAAGATGAAATTGCCTACGTATCCGATGAGCACAACAAAAAGTTGTACATAATAAATGTCTCCGAGCCTAATGCCCCGGCGGAACTTAGTACATATAACTCAGATGACTGGACATATGAAATTTGCGTTCGCGATGACTATACCTATCTGGCAAACAGCAACTCAGGATTAAACATTATCGACATTTCAAATCCTAACGAGCCGAACTCCATTGCCCTATGTGACACTCCGGGTGATGCTTACGGAGTCGCGCTTATCGACATTCCTCTCTGGCCGGGCGGGCCATGTGATTTATATGCTTGTGTAACCGACTTCTATGGCGGTCTTCATGTAATCCTTGTAACCCGGCCGGAAACCCCGGACCTTCGGTGTTCTTATCAAACCGGCCTATACTCATTCATACTTGATGCCCGGGACAGCTATGCCTTCGTCGCAAATGCAGAGACCGGTATCGATATAATCGACCTTTCAGAAATTGACGTTGGGGAGCTTTCTCTTGTCGGTCGATTTGCTATGTCACAGGCCGCCCGCCATGTAAGCATAGTCGGCAGCACCGCATGTCTTACAGATGAGTACACCGGCCTGAATCTCTTTGACATCTCGAATCCCGCGGCTCCTGCCTGTATCGGGGGCTATGACTCGCCCAACTGGGATTACGATACTCGATACGCCAAGGCGGCTATCATAAAAAACAACACGGCGTATTTTGGGTCGAGTGCTGAGATGGAGTCGATGGACATTACTGACCCGGTTAATCCTTCTCCAGGATACTGCCTTTGGCCCTTGGGCGATGCAATCAGCGAGATGATTATCGACGATGACATTCTTTATACTACAATCCTCAAAGGAGGACTTTATTCATTCTATATCGGGAATGGAGGACTATGTCCACCTCTATTAGGGTACTGCGACATCGGTTTCACTGCCCGTAACCTTGCAGTTAATGCCAACCTCGCTTACATTGCAGCCGATATTGGGGGTCTGATTATCCTGGATGTTACCGACCCTGAACATTTTTCGCCGATGGGTTCATTTACTACAGACGGTTCTGCATACGGTGTTGATATATTTGGTTCACATGCGATTATTGCGGACTACAACGACGGGCTGAAAACAATAGATATCTCCGACCCCTGTAATCCGGTTCAGGTCGGCTCGGTTGAGACGCCAAGCTACGCTGCGGATGTTACAGTAGCAGGTTCGTTAGCTTTTATCGCGGATGGTGACAGCGGCCTGCAGGTGGCAAGTATCAAAGACCCATACGCACCGAGCATAACCGCCGGGCTTGATTTCGAGGGCTTCGCGAAGTCTATCGACAATAACGGCAAGATTGCGGTCGTCGCCGCTGAAGAAGGTGGTTTCTATATCCTGCGTATCGGCGAGCCGGCAGACCTCGAACCGGACGGTGACATCGACGGTGATGACCTCACAATCCTGATGCAGCAATGGATGAACGCCTGCGAAAAGCCCCACGGCTGCAGCAATGCCGATATAAACAACGACACAATAGTCAATTTCGCCGACTTCGCTGAATTAGCCGCACAATGGAAGTGATAATTATTGGCTTGGTTGCTGTTCGGATGGTTCGTCCGGGATATATTCGAACAGGTCGCCGGGGGTGCATTCGAGGGCCTTGCAGATTAACTCAAGCGTAGAAAGGCGAATGGCACGCGCCTTGTTGGTCTTTAGAGTCGAAAGATTGTTCACCGCCAGACCCGTGGCTTCAGACAGGTCTTTGAGCTTCATCCGCCGATCTAAAAGAACATAGTCAAGTCTAATGTTAATCATCACAGCCCCCTTTCAAACCAGCGTTTTAGATTCTTCAATAACAGGCAGCAAACGATGCAAAATCATACCTATGCCGATAAGGAGCAGGACCTTTGCCACAGTCGGTCCCAGTGCCGACTGCAATAATAGAATCCGGCCCGGCTCTGATATTTCCGAGATTGTGAGAAACTTAAAATTTACAAACCAGGGGTCGACGCCGAAGGTCACTATGGTGCCGTAGAGCTCCCAAGTCAGGAAGATGGCATAGATGTAGCATAATTTGTCTGTCATTCGCAGGATAAGACGCGGTTTGGCCTCAGGGCGGAGCAAATAATCCAACAGGCCCCCGACAGCAAAGGCCAGAAAGCCGGGAATAACAAAGTCATAGAGAAAGCTGTAGGCGATGTAAAGCAAAAGATCCATATATTGTTCATCATTTCGAGGGACCTCAACTATATTTCCTTTAACAATTGCCAAAAACCAGAAAATCCCTCCTAAAATCAGAAGCCACCCGAGAATACGGGCAATAAGGCAGTATGCCTGCAACAGCCGACGATGTTTTTCAATGAACCGGACCATAAAAATACCTCCTTTCGATATATTTTCTTCAATCTAACATAGTGTAAATATACACGATTATCGTGTATTTGTCAACGCAAAAAATGAAATATTTTATTTTTTCCCCCCGGCATAGCATAGCGGGCTATAAGTACTTGCCGACAAGGGAGTTGCGTTTTCAACGCAATACGCCATACGCAATTTTACCCGCCTTTCTTTTGGCGGGACGCGCGACGAGAACTACCACTGGGCGTCGGCGTATGGGCCGATAGGGGCTTTTTGGTCCGGGCCGGTTCGGGTTTTAAGGATGGCCGGGGGCCTCGACGAGCCGGCGAGGAGGTGGAGAATCATCGGCGGTTAAATAATAGAGAATTGAGGCGTGGGGTCTCAGGGTGATTTTCAGAGAAGACACTCTGCCCATTGGCTTGTTGTGGGCCGGTTTCCATTCGAAGGCGAGAAGCTCACTATGATTTGTTAAATCATCGATTTTGTACTCTTCGGCGGCCTGTTTGTCGGTGTGGTTTACGAACAAAACTGCGAAAGCATTTTGGCCGGGGCAGGGGCGGACGGCGACGAGGATGCGCTGGTCGGCGTATGGTTTCGAGAAGAAGGGCAGTTGGGCGATGTGATGTTGAGGGCTTGGCTGGACGAATCGCCACAGCCGAAGACGGTCGGGAGCAAGCAGGTTGAATCGGTCAGATGTATTAACGGTACCGCCTAAGATACCGGCCCAGAGCGCAATCGAATAAATCTCATCTTCGGTTAGTTCGCAGTTATACTCGCGGACGTAGAGGACATCGGGGTCGTTTGCGAACAGGATGTTGTTGAAATACTCATCGGCGAAGGTCTCGGCGAACATATTGCCGGTGCCGCCCTGTGACCATGACCAGTGTACGTCGTTTGCGACCCGGACGGCATCGACTCGGCCTACCATCGGCGCAAAGGGAGATATGCAGCCGAGCCAGAAGGATTCGTCGCCGATTTCGGAGCGAATCATATCGGCGACATCGACAAAGTACTGCACAGAGGTCTTTCCTGGTGTTGCGCGCTTTACTTTTGTGGAGTCAACAAGACCCCAGTCCATAAAGTCGGTTTTATAGTAGGCGGCTCCCCAGCGGCGCAGAGTGCTGAAGACGTTTCGCAGGTACTCGAAGGCGTCGGGATTGCTGGAGTCGAGGGCGAGGACATTGTAGCCGGGGCGCTTCCAGTGTATGACGGCATTGCCGTCGGCATCGTGCAGGACCCAGTTCGGGTGGTCTTTGTAGAGTTTGCTTCGTGAATCGACCATAAACGGGGCGACCCAGATGCCGGGCCGGTAGCCGGCGGCGATGATTTTTTCGAATGCGGGTTTTACGGTGTCGGGCCAGTTTTCGTTTTGCCCGAGCCAGTCGCCGTAGGTGCAGTAGTCGTCTATCTGGATTGCCGTTATCGGGCTTGGCGGGTCGATGGTTTTGAGACCGGCGAGGAATGATTCGAGCTTGTCGATGCTGAAGTTTTTTTCGCTGTCGTACCAGGAGCACCAGTGATACGAGGTTGGTTTGTCGAGTTTGACGCTGTTGGCTTTGGCGATGTTTTTGGCAAGCCGGCGCAGCGTGTCGAAGGGAACAGGGCCTGTTACAAAGTGCAGGTCGGGCAGTTTCAATTCAGCGTTTTTGATGGCGATGTTTTCGGTCGCGAAGCCGGCCTCGATGAACCATCTGTCGCTATCGAGCCATCGGTCGATAAGGCCGTAGCGGTACTGGCGGTTGTAAAACGTGGTACGCTGGAGGAAACTGGAGTGTTTGTAGGCGGCCAAGGCCAAAGTAGTATCGTCGGGAGAAATCAATGCAAATGTGAGGTAGCTGTCGAAGGACATTGTCTCGTCGGCTGTGCGCGATTCGCGGCGGATAACTGGTGGTTTTATTTTACGGACGCCGGACGGGCCTGCGAAGCCGATGCCCTGCTTGTAGTAGCGGTTGGCGCCGCCGACCCTTGCTTGCGCAATTGGGTAAATCCAGTGCGGGGCTTTGTCGAGACCTTTGATGGTGGTCGAGAGTGTGGCGGAGTCGGTGTCGCGGGAGAATTCGAGGACGAGCTTCCCCTCAGCAAGCTGATAAATGATGCGGCCACCTTTGTCGTTTTTATGGACGGTGACGGACTTTGCAAAGACGGAATGGCCGTCGATGGCGGGGTAGCAGCCGGTAAGGGACAGCGGCCCGGCCTTTAAGTCGAATGAGCCGTCGTCGTGGAGCGTCCAAATGGGGGTTTTGCCGACGGCAAAAGTGGTGTTTGATATTAGCAGGGCGATTATGGAAACGATGCGGAGAAAAAGTGGTTTTGTGCGAGTCATCTTGGTCTCCTTCGTATATCCGATTATTCTATTTGGGTCGGTGATGGTTATACAGAATTGCAGGCGTAGTTGCAAGTTGCGAGGTGTCATCTCTGAAAGCGTGTCGTTTGTCAAGTACGCCACATAATTATTCCTCGG